>JBDGYV010000030.1:0-26253 GCA_039588915.1 Gemmatimonadota bacterium | reverse complement strand
CCGGCGCGCTCGCTGGCTACCCACTGGACGAAGAAACGACTAAAGAAACACACCTGGCCCAGCAGGCCGATCGTGACCCACAACTGTCCCGCGGTCACTTGGGGGCCTCCTTTCTCGGGGTAGCGCCCGAAGGCTCCCGAACCTGGTAATCGATGGAGTGTCGTCGTAGCCGCCGCAGCATCAACAGATCCGCCAACCCGCGCCACAGACGGTTATTAATCCCGTACTTCGATTCTCCTGCTCGCCGCGGCCGATGTGAGACCTCCCGCTCGACGATCGTCACCCCCTGCATGCGCAACAGCGTCGGCAGGAAACGATGCATGCCCTCGAACCGTACCGCGCTCAAGAATGCCTGACGGGGAAAAATCCTGAGCGAGCACCCGACGTCCGTCACGGTGTCTCCACTCAATCGGTTTCGCGTCGCGTTGGCGATCCTCGACGAGAGCCGTCGCACCCATGAATCGACGCGTCGCACGCGAACGCCGTTTGCCATCTCCGCCTCACCGCTCTCGATGACCGGCCAGAGAACCGCCAGGTCGGCCGGGTCGTTCTGGCCATCCCCATCGAGCGTCGCGATCCACCGGCCGCGGGCTGCTTCGGCGCCGGCTATCAACGCTGTCGATTGGCCGTAGTTCCTGGTCAGCGATACCAATCGCACCCGCGGATCGGCTGCGGCTAGTGCGGCGGCGATCGCCGGTCCGTCGTCGGTGGAGCCGTCGTCCACGTATACGACCTCCCACTGGGGCCCGAGTGCGTTCAAAACCGGGACCAGCTCGGCGTGGAGGGGGCGCAGGTTCGGCGCCTCGTCGAGGAACGGGATGACGATCGACAGGTCGACCGTGGGGCTCATTGGCGGGAAGGCACCTCAGCTACTTGATTCGGTCGGGTCCAGACACGAAGCCGCGGAATTGACCATGAACAGATTCCTAACTATAATTGATCATAGCTGTTCAAGCTCGCCCGGACGAGGTCCCAAGAAAGGGGCGATTGACGCCGCAGGGAGGAGAAATGACCGAGAAAGAACCCGTATTCCTTAGGATCGGCGACGCGGCTCGGCTTCTCGGAGTCTCGATCAGCACGCTGCGCCGGCTTGAGAAGAACGGGCGGTTGGGCGAATACGGGGTCAAGGTCTATTACACCCCGACGCGCCGCCGCCGCTACAAGAAGAGCGAGATTCTGGAAGCGCTGGAGCGCTCGGCCGCCGGCTAGACCAGGGCCGCACTCACTCCGCGCGATCACCCACCTAGCCGACGAGCCAGTCGGCGAGTGACTTGAGGTCCGGCTGCTCGAGGTCCGGTAGCGGGCTGTCCTCGGGTCGTTGCTCCGCTTTTCGGTTTATCCACACAACCGGGATGTTCAGTGCGTTTGCCGGAGCCACATCGTGGAACAGGCTCTGGGCGACGTGCAGCCACCCTCCAGAATCACCGACGAACGGGCGCGCGGCTTCGAAATGCGCGAGATCCGGCTTGTACGATTCGACTCGGTCGGCGGTAACCCAGAAATCGAACTCGACGTTGAGCAGCGCTCGGGTCGCCTCGAACAGATCCTCGTCGACGTTCGACAGCACCCCGAGTCGGAATTGCTCGGCCAGCTTGACCAGTGCTGCGTTGGTATCGGGGAACGGCGGCCACGCAGCCAGGCTGCGTGGCAGGAACTCCGCCTTTTCGGGCGAGATCGTCCACTGGCACTCGCCGGCAACGCGGCGAGCAGTTTCAATGAGCACGTGACGATAGGGGCGAAACTCCGCGCTCTCGATCATCGGCTCTACAGCATGATAGGCATCGATTACCTGTTGCCGATCGAGTCGAACTCCGTCCTCGGCTGCGGCCTTGCGGAAAGCGTTCCAGATGCCACCTTCCCAGTCGATCAAGGTGCCGTAGCAATCGAAAGTAATGACGCGGACTTTATCCGGGCGGAGGGCGTTGAGAGTTATCACAATCAGTCCAGGTGCTAGGTCAACCGTGCGGCCCAGCGGTTTCGGGGGCTAACTTACCGTTCTGCCATGAACTCGACACAAGTACAGCTGGAGCAGCTTCAATCGGTGCGTGATAGCCAACTAACGTGGACCGACACCCACGCCCGGACCCACGACTACTTGCGGATATCGGTCACCGACCGGTGCAATCTTCGGTGCCGTTACTGCATGCCCGAAGAAGGATTGGAATGGCTGGCGCGGGAAGAGCTCCTGAGCTTCGAGGAGACCACCCGATTGGCCGGACTGTTCTACGACCGAGGCGTGCGCAAGATCCGTTTCACCGGTGGCGAGCCGACGCTACGTCGCGACCTGCCGACGTTGATAAAGATGGTTCACGAGCGCTGCCCGGAGGCCAAGCTCCACATGACGACCAACGCGCTCCGATTGGCGGAGTTGGCTGTTCCGTTGCGGGCTGCAGGGCTGACGGGGCTCAATATCTCGCTCGACACGCTCGATCGCGCGACGTTCCGCGAGATGGCGCGGCGCGATCGGTTCGATCACACATGGGCTGGGATCGAGGCCGCCTACGAGCTCGGGTACCGGCCGCTCAAGTTCAACTGCGTCGTGATGCGCGGCCTCAACGACGACGAGACGCCCGCGTTCATGGAGTTGACCCGCGACCGCGAGTTCGACGTTCGGTTTCTCGAGTACATGCCGTACGGTCAGCAGAACCAGCTCCAGCCCGAGTACGTGTCGGGCGATGAGACCCGGCGCACGATCGAAGCCGCGGGCTACACACTCGAGCCGCTGCTGTGGGATGGCGGACCGGCGCGACCGTTCCAAGTGCCAGGACATGTCGGCAGGGTCGGGTTCATCACCGCCGTCAGCCACCACTTCTGTGGCGCCTGCAACCGGTTGCGGCTGACCGCGGACGGTTACTTCGTAAACTGCCTCTACGGCCCCAAGCTAGCCGACCTGAAACCGGTCCTACGCGGCGGTGGCTCCGATCTCGAGCTGGCGGCGGCGATCCAGGCCGAGTTGGATCGCAAGTGGGCCGCCCACCCCGATCTCACGGCTGGGGAGATCGAAGTCCTCGGTACGATGTCGCAAATCGGCGGTTAGCTCTCGTAGAGGGGAGTAGGAGAGTGAGCGAATGAACAAGCCCGCCGAGATTGCCACGAGCATTTCGCACTGGATCAACGGCAAGCCCGCACCCGCGACGAGCAAGCGCACCGGGCCAGTCTACAACCCCGCCACCGGGCAGATGACCCGGCAGGTAGGGATGGCGAACACGGCCGACGTGGACGCGGCGGTCAGGGCCGCGCAGGCGGCGTTTCCCGGCTGGTGCGACGCGTCGATCCTGCGCCGCGCACGCGTCATGCAGAGATTTCTCGCGCTGGCGCAGGATCATCACAAGGCGCTCTCCCAGCTCATCACCGAGGAGCATGGCAAGACACTTCCGGATGCGATGGGATCTGTGCAGCGCGGCATCGAAGTGGTGGAGTTCGCCTGCGGCATTCCGCATCTATTGAAGGGCGAGCATTCCGAGAACGTGGGCACGGGTGTCGACACGCACACCGTGCGCCAGGCGGTCGGAGTTTGCGCGGGCATCACGCCGTTCAATTTTCCCGCGATGGTGCCGATGTGGATGTTCCCAGTTGCCATCGCCTGCGGAAACTGTTTCGTCCTCAAAGTCTCCGAAAAGGTTCCATCGACCGTGATGCGCATGGCGGAGCTCCTGAAGGAGGCCGGCCTGCCCGATGGCGTGTTCAACATCGTGCACGGCGACAAGGAGGCGGTCGACGCGATCCTCAATCATCCCGGCATCGCCGCGGTCACCTTCGTGGGATCCACTCCGATCGCGAAGTACATCTACGAAACGTGCGCGAAGAACGGCAAGCGCGTGCAGGCGCTGGGCGGGGCGAAGAACCACGCGGTTGTCCTGCCCGATGCCGACATCGAGTTTGCGGCCGATGCGCTGATCGGCGCCGGCTACGGCTCGGCGGGTGAGCGTTGCATGGCGATCTCGGCGGTCGTGGCGGTGGGCGCCGCTGGCGACCCGCTCGTCGCACTGCTCGAAAAGAAGGCGCGGGCAATCAAGATCGGCCCGGGCGACGCCGACGGCATGGACATGGGCCCGCTCATCACACGGGAGCACCGGGACAAGGTCGCGGGCTACATCGACACGGGCATCAAGGAAGGCGCCAAGCTCGTCGTGGACGGACGCGGCTTCAAGGTCGCCGGGCTTGAGGACGGGTTCTTCCTCGGCACGACGCTTTTCGACAACGTCACCCGGAAGATGAAGATCTACCAGGACGAGATCTTCGGTCCCGTGCTCATCGTCCTGCGCGCCGACACGCTCGAGGAAGCCATCGCGATGGTGAACGCCAACCCGTATGCGAACGGCACGGCGATTTTCACCGAATCGGGCGGTGCCGCGCGCCGCTTCGAGAACGAGATCCAGGTCGGCATGGTCGGCATCAATGTGCCGATTCCCGTGCCGGTCGCGTTCTACTCGTTCGGCGGCTGGAAGAACTCGCTCTTCGGCGATCTTCACGTGCACGGCATCGAGGGGGTCAAGTTCTACACGCGCACCAAGGTCGTCACTACCCGCTGGCCGCATCAAGACACCCCGGCGCCCGGCTTCCATATGCCGACGCTGGGATAAGCGCGGAGGTGGGGGCCCCACCCCGGCCGGCGCCGGCGATCAGGAAACCGAGGTTCCTGGGCACTCGTAGGGATGGTAGAACGATCTCGAGGAGCGGAAGATCCATCATCCATCGAAGGAGGAAGCATGCTTCACGCGCGACGAGTGATCCCGATCGCCATGGTCGTCTTGTGCGGTGCGTGCGCTGGGAACCCCCAGCCGGGGGACCCGGGTTATGCGTACAACCTCTCGGGCACCTACGATGCGACTTACATCGTGAACGATGAACCGTACAGCGGCACCATCGACCTGAACACTGCCCCGGGAGGTGCCGTCACGGGCACATTCCTATTGGGCGACCCCGATATCGTCGAAGGATCGGTGAGCGGCGCGATCGTGGGGAACGAGTTCACCTATTCGGGTCCTTACAAGATTGCCGGAGCGTGCGGCGGAACGGTGAGCGGGTCGGGTGTCATCACCGAGGGTGGAACATCGGTGTCGGGCGAAGTCCAGGTCGACGACGAGTGCAGTGGTCCGATGTCAGGGACCTACAACTTCGGTCGCTAGCGTCAACTAACGTTTGCATCGACGATTTGGGCCGCGAGAAAGAGGGTTCAGGAAGAGGTTCCGTTCCGCAGAAGGCTCTTCCTGAAGAACCTACTAGCTCATGATTTCGTAGACCCTTGTACTTGCGACGATCGGGCACTCCTGGGCAATTTTTCCTGCGTCATCAAGATTCTCGGCTTTGATGACGGTGTAACCGGTGATGGAATCTTTCCCAAACGGAAGGTCCTTTGTCCCGGCGTGTGAAATTTCTCGTCCACCAGGGAGATGACCGCGTTCGACCTGCTTGTCTGCGATCGAGTCGAACCATTTGTTCCAGGCTCCCATTTCTTCGGGCGTGGGTTTTTCAAATCCGTAATGCAAAATCAGGAAGTTTTTCATGTCTCTCTCCTTTTAGGTTGTTTCTTGTCAACTTGTGCCAGCCAATTGAATCGACTCCCCGTCAATGTCTTCGCCAAATTCGCGTTCAAGTTTACGTTGACGAGTTCGGCCGGGTACCTCTCCAAGCGGTCGTTTTGCGTGGGAGCGAGCGGAGACCCCGCAGGAACTAGAGGTCACGAGGAGGCTCCGCGATGCGGAGCGCCGGCCGCGCGGGGAAGTACCCGGTTGGACCCGCAGAGCGTGCTAGGCTTCCAGTCTCTCTTGCAAAGCCGGCAGCGGCAGCTCCGGGACTGGAAGATCGGGTGGTTCCGGAACTTGAAGGTCGGGCATAGGGGCGGACTGGAAGAGCCGGCGGCAAGGCTTCGCCAACAGCCGGGCCCATTGCGTGGAGCGGGTGACCCTGGCGCTGTCGGTGGCGATTCCAGTGTTGGCGTACATCTGGCGGTAGAGTTTGGAAAGGAAGAGGAAAGCCAGCCGCGAGCGCACCGTGGGACAGATCCGAGAACGCTTCCAAACCAAGGGCAGGCTGTAAAAAGAATCCCAGACCCCCTGGCTGCCCTGCCGGATTTCTTCCGCCGTCATCGTGGGATGCGGCGTGTACAGCTTGGGCCGTTTCATGGAAGGAATCAGCCAGTACCGCTTCAACGGCACTCCGTCGACTTCGATGTTGGCATCGGGACAATCCTCTTCCCAATTCTTGAAGTCGATCGTGCCCGGGAAAACCGAAAGCGACACGAATTGAGCAAAGGCCAGGTCCGCTTTGTCCGCCAAGTCCAGTGTGGCGTCGAAGGTCCCGGGGCGATCGGAGGAAAGGCCGAAAATGAAGGAACCCAAAATGTACACGCCATGCTCGCGAAACGTCTGCAGCCGCTCGATCAGTTCTTGACCCACCAAGTTGAAGCCTTTGTAGACCGTCTTTAACCCCTCAGGAGTCACCGATTCAATGCCCACCAAGGCCCCTCGGATGCGCGCTTCCCGCATCGCATCCAAAAACTCCGGATCTTCGGCGGCCTCCATCGTGATCTGCGTGAAAAAGATCATGTCCTTGGGCAGCAGAGCCATGCGGCGCATCAGATCGAAGCGATCCTCACGCAACATCCGAAGTTCGTTGTAACGGCTCTTGTCAGCCCGACGCTCGGCCATTTCCAGGTCGTGCAACGGAACCGGGTAAAAATTGTCGTCGGCCAAGGCGATGAAGCGAAATCCCCGCCGCCGCAAATCCACGATCTCTTCCATGACATGGTCCGACTGGCGCTGCCGCGGACGCTGTCCATCCGTCCTCCAGACCGAACAGAAGGAGCAGTGTTTGGGGCATCCGCGCACCGTCTGAACCGACGCCCACATGTAACTGCCCTCAGGTATTAGATCCCAACGCCCCTTCGCGAAGTCTTCGGGCTCAATCATCCCGGCTTCGTAGATTTTCTTTTGTGTTCCCTTGAGGCAGTCGGAGATCGCCTGGCCCCAGACGACGTCGCCGTCGCCGCGCACGACCGAATGAGCTCCACCCCGTTCGTGAGCCTCTTCCGGGTAAAGCCTGGCATGGATTCCCCCGAAGACCACGAAGGCCCCTCTTTCGCGAGCCGCTTTGCCGACCTCGTAACCGCGCATGGCGTTGGAGGTGTGAATGCCTATGCCGACCACGTCCCCGGCCTGAAAGTCGTTCAGGTCGACGGGCGCCAAAGTCTCGTCAATGAGATTGGGGTCCCCGTATTCGGTTGGCGTGGCGCCGGCTAACACATACAGCCAACGAGGGGTGATGACTCCGACGCCGAAAGACAGTTCGCTGGGATTTACGAGATGGACGCGCATAGGAGATCTGTTCCCTTTCTTGGGAGGGACTAGGTCTTGTACCGCAACAGCGCGCCGACGCCATCCAGCGCTTCGAATTCGGCATGCGACTCGATGATCTCGACCCGCCGGCCCGTGCGCTCGGCTCGGCGCACCATCGCTTCCCGCAGGTCGATCTCTTCGGGCAACGGCGCCTCGCAGAACGGACACGCCGCTGGCGTCGGTGCGTGACCCAGCACGCGACACTCAGCGCACTGCCAACCTAATTGATCATTGAATCTCTCCGCCATGAGGAGCTGATCGACCTGCTCCCGGTTGAGGGCCCGGACGGTCTCCTCGAGGCCAGCCACCGCCAGCCCGCCGGCCCGGAACCGGTCTACCACGGTGTCAGCCAGGTTCTTGCTGTCGGCGGCTTCGGTCTCGCGAACCAGCGCGATCGTACGTTTGATGATATCGCTCGCCGACTCGCTGATCGGGATATGCTCTTCGTCGATTACCTTTTCCTTCACGCTCCGCGACAGGTATTTGCGAAGCCCACCGAGCATCAATCCATCGCCACCGAGAATCACGTAGTCGACCTCGCCGCGATCGACGATTCCGGCCAGTCGGTCGGCGATCTCGCGTGCGTACTTCTGCAGATGGTCCTCGATGCGAGCTTGGTACCGCATCTCGGCCCACCCCGCGACCCGCGTGCGGTCGATCGGTTGCGGCGGCTCGAAATCGCTTTCAGTGAGCACCTCTCCCAATCCCACGACGACGATTCGGGCTTGGTGAACGTCGGCAACACAGACTGCGTAGCGCGGCGCCTGGTCGGCCAACTTGACAAGCGGATAGACGTGCGGCACGGGCCCCACAACGAGCCGGTTCTCATCGAACGTTGTGCGGAAGGTTAGTGCTTCGAAGAGGCCATCCGCGTTGTTGGCGTAGATCGCGACCGAGTGGGTGCTCGGTTGGAGTATGTCTTCGAAGTATTCGACGATGCGATCCCGATCGGCGACCAAGTGCCCGTGAGCGGCCGAGCGCTCGGGAAACGTGCGCAGCCGGTTGGCGAACGCTTTCTTGAGGAAAACCGGATGTGTCGATCGGCCCCGGCCATCAGGCCGGGTGTTGACGAAGCACGAGATCACCGGGCTCGGTGACGGTGGCAGATGGGCCAGGCGGGTGATCGTGTCGTCGAGAGTCAACGCCAAGGCAGGAAATTAGAGGCCCGTCCGCGAGCGGGCAACGCGCTCCGATCGGGCGGTTTTGACAGTCACCCGGGACGTTCTTAAACTCCACGTTTCCTTGCTCGCTCCTCACATTTCCCGGTCTGCATGAAGCCGATTCGCCAGGGGCTCACCTTCGACGACGTCCTACTGGTTCCGGGGCGTTCTACCGTTCACCCCCGGGACGTAGACTTCACCACGCGCTTCACGCGGGGCATCGAGCTCAATACCCCGTTGGTGTCAGCGGCGATGGATACGGTCACCGGCGCCAGGATGGCGGTGGCGATGGCCCGCGAGGGTGGGATCGGCGTTGTCCACAAGAACCTCTCGATCGATACCCAGGCGGCCAAGATCGATCGCGTCAAGCGATCGGAGAGCGGCCTCATCCAGAATCCCGTAACACTGGAGCCCGAGCACCCGATCGCCGAAGCCCGGCAGTTGATGGATCAATTCGGGATCTCAGGCGTGCCGATCGTCCGCCAGGACGGTCGGTTGCTAGGGATCGTGACCAACCGCGATCTGCGGTTCGAGAAGGATTCCCGACGCCTCGCCCGTGACGTCATGACCGGCGACGATCGGTTGGTGACCGCCCCGGTTGGGACGACGCTCGAGCAGGCGGAACGCATCATGGGCGAACACAAGATCGAGAAGCTCCCGATCGTTGATGACGAGGGCCGGCTCGAGGGTCTGATCACCGTGCGCGACATCTTGAAGCGCCGCCAGTTTCCCAACGCGTCGAAAGACGACCGCGGTCGATTGAGAGTGGCGGCGGCGATCGGTACGAGCGGCGAAACGATGGACCGGGCGACCGCGTTGGTCGAAGCCGGCGTCGACGTGCTTATGATCGACACCGCACACGGCCACTCAGCCGGAGTGCTCGAGACCGTATCCGGAGTGCGCGAGCGATTCCCCGACGTCCAGCTGGCGGCTGGTAACGTTGCCACCACGAGCGGTGCGCGGGACTTGATCGAGCGTGGCGTCGACGCGGTCAAAGTCGGGATCGGACCCGGTTCGATCTGCACCACCCGGCTGATCGCCGGGATCGGCGTTCCGCAGCTGACGGCCGTGCTCGATTGCGTCGAAGCGTGTGCGGCCGCGGACGTGCCGTTGATCGCCGACGGCGGAGTGCGTTACACGGGGGACATCGTGAAAGCGCTTGCCGCCGGTGCATCGAGCGTCATGATGGGTTCGCTGTTTGCCGGTACGGAGGAGAGCCCGGGCGAGACGATCCTGTTTGAGGGTCGCACGTTCAAGTCGTACCGCGGCATGGGCTCGGTCGCTGCGATGGCGGAGGGATCGGGTGACCGGTACTTCCAGGAGCAACAGGTTGACGAGACGAAGTTCGTGCCCGAAGGGATCGAAGGCCGTATCCCGTACCGCGGGCCGGTCAGCGAGACGATCTTCCAGATGGTCGGGGGTCTACGGCAGGGAATGGGGTACTGCGGTGTGGGCGATCTGGCCGGCCTGAGGGAGAACACCGAGTTCATACAGGTCACGCTCGCCGGACAGATCGAGGGTCATCCACACGACATTACCATCACCAAAGAGGCGCCTAATTACTCGCGCTAGACGGGACGCTCTGGCGTGAGCGCCGGCGCCGCCCGCTTTAGCAGTCGCTGGGGCATGCTCCTGGCCATGCTCGGCATGGCGGTCGGCACTGGCAACATCTGGCGCTTCCCGCGGATCGCGGCCACCAACGGCGGTGGCGCGTTCCTGATCCCGTGGGCGGTGTTCCTGATCACTTGGTCGGTGCCGCTGTTGCTGTGCGAGTTCGCCCTCGGGAAGGGCACCCGGCTTGGCCCGATCGGCGCGTTCACCAAGCTGGGCGGCGGTGGTTGGGCGTGGATGGGCGCCTGGGTCACGCTGTGCTCGACGCTCATCATGTTCTACTACACTGTTGTGACCGGTTGGTGTATGCGTTACCTGATAGCAGCGGTGAGCGGCGACATCCCGGGCGCGGATCCCGAAGCCTTCTGGCAGGCGTACACCGGCTCCGGGTGGCCGGTACTGACGCTCGTTTTGGGGCTCGGCCTCGGTCTGTTCATCGTGTCGCGCGGCATCAAGGGAATCGAAACCGCGACACGGATACTGATGCCGGTGCTGATCGGACTCTTGCTGGTGCTCGTCGTTCGCGCGGTCACGCTGCCTGGCGCTACACGCGGTCTCGCATTTCTGTTCACGCCCGACTTGTCGGCGCTCGGGAACAGCCGCATCTGGTTGGAGGCGCTGACCCAGAACGCGTGGGATACGGGTGCCGGGTGGGGGCTCGCGCTGACGTACGCGACTTACATGCGGCTGCGCGAGGACACGACGATCAACGCGTTCATCATCGGGTTCGGCAACAACTCGATCTCGCTGTTGGCCGGCATCATGGTGCTGTGCACGATCTTCTCGATTCGCCCCGACGCCGCTAGCGAGATCGTCGGCGCCGGCAACAACGGGCTGACGTTCATCTGGGTACCGCAACTGTTTGCTGCCATACCAGCTGGCCGGGTGTTCATGGCGCTCTTCTTCCTGGCCCTGCTGGTTGCAGCGCTGACAAGCCTGATCTCGATGATCGAGCTAGCTACCCGCGCGCTCGTCGACCGCGGCACGGAACGCGGTCGCGCGCTGGCGATCGTCGGTACCGCAGCGCTCGTCATGGGGGTCCCCAGCGCACTCCGTATGGGCTTCTTCGACAATCAAGACAACGTGTGGGGTGTGGGGCTCATGTTGTCGGGCCTCTTCTTCGGGATCGCGATTCTCAAGTACGGTGTGGACCGTTTCCGCGTTCGGTACGTCAACAGCGAGGGTAGCGACTTTACGATCGGCCGATGGTGGAACGTGGCCATGGTGTTGGTCGTCGTCGAAGCGGTGGTGCTGCTGGTCTGGTGGTTGAGCCAAACCCTCTCGAGCGAGGGGTTGAGCGCCAGCCTCGATCCGTTCGTGTCCTGGAGCTTGGGCACGTTTGTCCTGCAGTGGGGGATCGTTCTCGCGCTGCTGCTGATCTTTAACCGGCGTCTGGCGCCTGGCGTTGCCGAGGAAACCGCGTGACCTGGGCGGCCTGGATCACGTTCGCGGTGATCTGCGGTTTTATCTGGGGCGGCTTCGCGACCCTGGTGGTGCTGGCGCTGGGCAAAGAGCGACGCAAGCTCAAACAGTCGGGAGCACCCGACCGCTGAGTCCGGGACTGCGGATCGCGGTCATCGTTGTGGCGCTGCTCGTGGTCGTAGGTGTCCCGGTGGCGGGCGCCCAGCAAGAGCGGGGATGGACGCTGGCCGCGACCGTCGCCGTGCTGCACGTCGACGACGCGCTGGCCGACGAGGTCGACCGGGGTTGGGTACCCGCGGCTGGGTTGCGAGTCGACTATAGACCCGACCCCAAGGTCGCGCTCGGTACTGCGCTGTGGTGGGCCGACGCGGAGCCCTCGCTGTGGGCGGTGGGTGTTGGACTATCACTAGCCCCGCTGGGCGGACGCCCGCTTCGCGTTCAGCCCAAGATCTACTTCGGCATCGACTTTCTATCGGTGGATGACGACTTGGATCGCGGACCGGCGCTTGTCTTTGGCGCCGGTGTCGAAAAACGATTCGGTCGTTGGACGATCGAGCCCACCGTTCGGAACCGATTCCTCAACGTCGACGAGGAATCGATCGACGACGTCTCGACAGGCCGTGATGCTTCGCTGTGGGAGATCGGGCTCGCGCTTGGCTACGCGTTCGGCCGCTAGCGGTCCGAATCGACCACAGCGTCTGGAGGCATCCCCAACAGCGATGGATCGAGCGGTTCGCCGAACCGGTAGTTGACGATGATGTGATCTCCCGCGAAACCCCCGTCCGGGCCCAGGGTGTGATATCGGCGGGGTACGGTGAGGCCGTCCACCGTCACCCACTCGTCGTAAACGTGGACCAGGGGGCCGAACGCTTGGTCGGGCCCCATCCCCATGAGCGCAAGAAACGGCGGGTACGCCATCGCGTACTCGACCGCTTTCAATCGGTTCGAGTTGGGATCGATGTACAACTTGAAGTGGTCGCGCTCCGTCTTGCCTATGGGCGCGCGTCCCGGAGCGAACGTCATGCGAACAGTCGCGTAGTCGGTTGGATCGTCGGGCAGACGACCCGTCTCCGGCTCGCCCAGAATGACATCATCGCGCTGGGCCAGCCACGGAAGGAAGGCGAAGTAGTAGTCGAAGTACACCATAAAGCTCGGCGGGTTGGCCTCGCCCCAGCCGACGCTCCAGACGCGCTCGCCGTCGTACGCCATCCTCGCGCGGTGCTTTGGGTACCGCTGATAGCTCCGGCGCGCGCCCTGTGTTTCAACGACCTGGGATGCGACCCACCACCGGTCCTGATCAGCAGGCAGGAAGCTCATGTACAAGATGTGGTCGAGCTGAACCGCCGAGACCTCCGCCCATCGCTCCATCCCGCCGTGGGCTTCGGTCATCCGCTGCACGATGGCGGGAATGTCGGATCCGACGCCGGCCGTCGTGAACCCGATCAACGCCATCGCAACAGCACACAGGTATGCCCTCATCGACCCTCCTCCCAGAAGCCGAGCGTCACGTGATCGACTATCGCGCCGCTTGGTCGCTCCATCCGAGCTTCGCCAAAAGGTTCGCGGAGCGACAAGTCGAAGACGTAGTGGACCGCGTTGCTCGTGCTCGCGTTGCGCTGATTGAAGCCATACGAAACGTAGAAAACGGGCAGCGTGAGTCCGTCGAACTCGCGATGCTCTTCGAACACGTGAAGGTTTGGACCCAGCGGCTGGTCGGGGTTCGCGGCCAGTCCGGGATGTGTGATGTTGAACTCGACCGCCCGCAGCAGGCGGGAATTGGGGTCTATGTAGAGCTGATTGTAATTGCCCGGTGAGCTCGGCGTCTGGCGGTCGTACGTCATCCGCACGGTGACGTAGTCCGTCTCGTCGTTGGGGATTCGATCCGTTCCCGTGGCTTCCAGCCGGACGCCGGGCTGCTGCGTCTGCCAGGGGAGTGTGACGAAGCTGTACGTCAACCGGGTGAAGAATCCCGGTGAAAGGGGGACCTCCCACCCTACGGCCCATACGGTCGATCCTTCCCAGACGATCGACGCGTCCAAGGCCGGCCAATCGAGATAGGCACGGCCGGACCGCGGATCGACCGTTTCACGCGATAGCCACGGCTCAGGATTGCCCGAGTTCTTGGTGAAAAACATGTAGCTGACCGACTCGATACGATTCCACGCTTCGATGCCGCCGTGCGCGGCGACCATCTCTTCGACGATCGTGCGCATCTCGGGGTCCGCATAATCGGCGCCTTCAGTTACCTGAGCCGATACCAGAGGTGAAGCCAACGCGAGTTGTAAGCCGGCGACGATCGCGCAGGTGACAGAGTGACGCATATCGTTCCTTTCTCCATGGCGACGCAAGATAGGTCGAGAATCGGATACGAAACTAAAGACGCGACGAGCCAAGAGCCGTTCAAAACCTCGTCTATCAACCGCTGCCCTCGTTCTCCTCGGAGCTTGCCCCCGAGCGATTATCGACAGAGTATTCCTCCACAGGCTGGAGCAGGAATCTCCCCACAGACCGCGGACACGACGCCGGTCTAGAATGATTGAACGACTAATCCGGGAGGTGTTATGCCCGCTGACACTTTAGCCATAATTCTCGTGTTCGCGCTGCTTGCGATCATTGGGCTCACAGCGTTTGGTATCTACAACCGCCTCGTTCGATCCCAGGAGCGAACCGGCGAGGCGTGGTCGGGGATCGACGTACAGCTCCGACGTCGTACCAGCTTGATCCCCAATCTCGTCGAAGCTGTCAAGGGGTACGCAGCGCACGAGAAGGGCGTGTTCGAGGAGGTGACGAAGGCCCGCGCGGCCCTGCAGCAGGCTGGAGGCGCAGCCGAAGCCGCCAAGGCGAACGACATGCTCACAGGAGCTTTAGCGCGTCTGTTCGCAGTGGTCGAAAACTATCCCCAGCTGCGAGCATCAGAAAACTTCATCAACCTCCAGGAAGAGCTCTCCGACGTAGAAGAGAAGATCGCCTACGCTCGCCAGTTCTATAACCGCAACGCGGCTGAGTTCAACGCTGGCATACGATCCGTTCCCAACGTCGTGATCGCCAGGGTAGCGAACTTCAATCGGTTTGAATTCTTTGAAGCCGAGGAGGAGATGCGGGCGGACGTGCAAGTCAGCTTTACGCCACCCCCTGAGCCCCCGTCGCCGGAGCCACCTTCACCCCCGGCGACGTAACGGATGGGAACCGGGTTTCAAGAGCCCGTTCTCGTCTACGACCGGATCGAAGCGAATCGCCGCAAGACGATTCTCCTCTTGGTGTCCTTCGCCCTCGTGCAGTTACCCATCGCCCTGTACGTGGGTCATCAAATGACGGGCATGATCGCGCTCGGCCTGATGCCGTTCTTGATGGGGTGGGAAGCGCTCATGAGCGATCCATACCTGGTCATTGCCGCATCCGCAGTCTTGGCACTGACTCTGGTTTTCGCCGCCGCGTATCTGACGTATCGCTACTCGTCGCGGTTGGTCTCGATGGTCTCCCACGCTCGACCGTTCGAGCCCGGTGAAGAGCGCTCACTGAGCCGGATCGTCGAGAACCTGTGCATCGGGGCAGGCCTTCCGCAGCCGCGGCTGGCGATCATCGGGTCGACTGCGACCAACGCCTTTTCCACCGGCCTCGATCCGGAGCGAGCTTCGCTGGTCGTGACCCGAGGCTTGCTGGATGCGCTCGATCATCGGGAGCTCGAAGGCGTCGTTGCCCAAGAGCTCTCTCAGATCGGTAACTACGACGTCAGACTGAGCACGGTCGTGGCCGCGTTGGTCATGCTCATGTGGCTGCCGCTGTTGAGTATCAGGGTGCTGCTCCGGATCGCCGGCCGGCTATTCCAGGCGCTAGGCGCACTATCGGTAGGGTGCATCATCGCCTGTATCATTGTCGGATTACCGTTCGTGATCGGCGTGCTCATCATGGTCGGAGCGGTTCTCGACTTACTCGTCGAAGACACCGTTTTTGGCATTCTGATCTTGGTTCTCATGTTCCTGCCGATCTATGCCCTCGTGGGTGCCCCTGCGGTGGGAACGCTCTTTCTTAGAGCGGTCTCCCGCGAGCAAGAGTTCTTGGCCGACGCGGACGCCGCATTATTGACCCGGTACCCGGCAGGTCTTGCGCGTGCTCTAGCCAAGATCGGGGTGGCCGGAAACGCGAGAATGGAGGTCAACCCGGCGCTGGCCCACCTCTATATCGTCAACCCCCGGTCGCGAGGCGACGGTTTTCTCGACCGCATCTTGTCGTCCCATCCCCCGATCGAGGAGCGCATCGATCTGCTGGCGCGTATGGGCGGCGTCACGCCAACGATGTTGGAGAAGGCGCAACAGGCGGGTGTAGAATTTCGCCAAACCGTGGAGGAGGATAGCGATGCTTAAGAAAATCGTAGTCATCGGGGCGGCGATCGTGGTTTTTGCGTGCGCCGTGATCATCAATCTGGCGATCCTCGATCTGCTCTCGATAGATGAGGTGAGGGAAAGCCTGGGCAAGATCCTCTCGGTCATCGGGGTGTCTACGGTGGCGATCGTGCTGGTTCTCGTGTTGGCGAGAGCGATAACGAGAACTTCGGGAGGAGGCGACAGTTAAACCGGCTTGGTGTTACGCCTTGAGCCCGTACCCGATGCGGAACAGATACACCGTTAGGGCGAACAGCGCGGCGGCCATTCCAGCCGTCAGCGCCAGCGACAGCGCCGGTGATGCGTCGGCAACGCCAAGCACACCGTACCGCAGCCCGTTGATCATGTAGAAGATCGGGTTGAACAGCGTGACCCGGTACCAGAACGGCGGCAGCATGTGAATCGAGTAGAAGACGCCACCCAAGAACACCATCGGCGTGATGATGAAGTTGAGCAGCAGCGCCACCTGATCCCACGATTCCGACCACAACGCCATCACCAGACCGGCGCACGCCAATAGCGCGCTGACGACGACCAAGAACGCAAGCACCATCGAGGCGTGAGTGATCGGAAGGCCCGCGGTGACTACCCCCACGGAGAGGATCAACACACCCACGACGAGCCCGCGCGCCATCGCCCCCAGCGTGTACGCCAGCACGATCTCCCAGTACGACAACGGGGCAACCAGGATGTCGTTGATGTACTTCTCGTGGCGGGCCACGAACAGCGACGTCGAGCTATTCGAATACGCACTCGTCAATACGCCCATCATCGCCAATCCGGGCAGGATGTACTCGGTGTACGGGTAGCCGTCGATCAGCCGAATCCGGGAACCGAGTGCCTCGCCAAAGATCAGGATGTAGAGCAACGCGGAAAGGATCGGTGGGAAAACGGTCTGCTTCCAGAGCTTCATGAACCGCCCCACCTCGCGGCCGGTCAGGGTCCAGAAGCCTATCGCCCACTCGCGACTATACCGCATGTGACTCATCCTTTTGGGCGCGCTCGGTCAGCTGGATAAACACCTCTTCGAGGCTCGACTCGACGATCCTCACTTCGTTGATCATGAGACCGGCCTCGTAAAGCGCTTGAAGCGCTTCGGCCACGAACTCCCGCGGGCGGTCCGCGGTCACGATGAGCTTGGCTCCGTCGAGGACGTAATCGCGGGTCGTTATCGCCGCCGGGAGCCCGTCAGCGGGCGGCTCGGTGAGCACGATCTCCAGATGCCGGCCACCGCTCGTCTCGATCAGGTGCTGAGGGGATCCCTTGGCCACGATCCGGCCGCAGTCGATGATCGCAACCTCGTCGCACAACGCTTCGGCCTCCTCGATGTAGTGCGTGGTCAGTAGGATCGTGGTCCCCTGCTCGCTTAATTGGCGCAAGTACGTCCAGAGCGTGCGCCGCAGTTCGACGTCGACACCGGCTGTCGGCTCGTCGAGGATCAAGATCTCGGGCTCGTGCATCATCGCCTTGGCGATCAGCAGCCGGCGTTTCATGCCGCCAGAGAGTTTGTGGACTTTGTCATTCGCCTTGGAAGACAGCCCAAAGAGCTCGAGCAGCTCGTCGGCGCGGCGCATGGCTTGTCGCTTGGGAACTCCGTAGTAACCGCCCTGGAGCACCAGGATCTCGTGCACCGGGAAGAAACGGTCGAAGTTGAACTCCTGGGGGGCGAGCCCGATCGCACGGCGGGTGAATCGATAGTCGCGAGCGACGTCACGCCCGAACACGTTGACCGTCCCACGTTCGAGGGTCACCAATCCGGTCAGAATGTGAATCGTGGTCGATTTGCCGGCGCCGTTGGGCCCCAGCAACCCGAAGAACTGTCCCCGTTGGATCGACAGGTCGATCCCGCTCAGCGCGGTGACGGCTCCATAGTGCTTGTGGAGGTCGTGGATCGCGATTGCCGGAGCAGTAGTTTGAGCGGTCATGGCGGCAAAGGAAGGTAGCCGGGCTGGGTGTCACCACAAGCGAACGGCACGCGTTCGGCTGGCTCTGGGCGGTCGGATGCAGGTCGGCAAGACGACCGCGGCCGATTATCTGGTCGAGCGATACGGTTTTCGAAAGTACGCGCTCGCCGATCCGATCAAGCAAATCGCGACCGAATCGTTCGGTTGGCATGGCGCCAAGGACGATCGAGGTCGGCGATTGCTTCAAGAGATCGGCACGGTTGGGCGCAACTATGACCCGGAGCTGTGGCTCGACCGGTTCGCTCAGAGGATCACAGCCGATGACGGCGATCAGCTCGTTGTCGACGATCTCCGGCTTACGCGTGAGGTCGAGTACCTGGAGCGGCTTGGGTTTGCGTGCGTTCAAATCGTTCGCGCGCCCGAGTTGATCACCACGCTGCCGCCAGAGATGGCCCGTCAACACCACGAGACCGAGGTCGAGCTGGAGCGGCTGGGTTTTGGCTATCGGTTGGAGAACAACGGCACGTTCGAGGAACTGTTCGGGCAGATTGACGCGCTGATGACAGATTTGAGTCAAAAACGGGGGTGATAACCGAAAGGCCCCGCCGATGGCGGGGCCTTCGGTCATTAGGCCAGGAGGAAACCGCAGGCCTAACTCATCTCGACAGCACCGTAGTCGACCGGGACCGGGCCATCGAGTTACTGCATTTTACCGCCTGCCGGAGGAAAGTCAAGACCGGCTTCGAACCGCGATTCCATAAGTTGTCGAGTATCTCCATAACTACTCATTACTCTCGGGGGTATTGGGTATTGCGAAACCTGCAGTTGTTTCCCCAGATTGTCGGTCTGCCGCTTATGCGATCCTTCTGGTGCCCTCAAGCGGTCAGCCTCAGCGTATTGGCGCTGGCGCTGGCCGGATGCGCCGCGCGGTCGGTCGGAACCGACGTTCCGTCCACCTCGGTCAACTACTACGTGCGGGTGGAGCGGGCCAAGCCGGATCGGTTTGACGTCTCGGTGGCGCTCGATCACGTTCGGCGGGATTCGATCGACTACGTGTTGCCGGCCTGGATTCCGGGACGTTTTGAACCGCTCGAGCCCGCACCGGTCGAGGGCTTCGCGGTTCGCGACGGCCACGGGGAGCCGGTCACCGCACGGCAGCTCGATGCTAACCGATGGCGGCTCTACCCAGGCGGCGAGAAATACCTGACGATCGGCTATCAGGTGAAAAACGGCGAGGGTGAGGTACCACTGGCCCTGGGTCCTCGAGTCGATCGTCGCAGCGGCTACGCCCTGGGTGCCAGCTTGTTCGGTTTCGTCGATGGACACGAACTCCGGCCGGTAACGGTTTCGTTCGAGCTGCCGGCTGGGTGGGAGCTACAGACCCCGCTCACACCGACCTCCGACAGCCGCTACGAGGCGCCTTCGTTCAGCGAGCTTCCGGGCTCCGTTTTCGCGCTGGGCGATCGTCTGCTCGACTACAAACTGTTTGTAGAGGGCCGGCCGCATCGGGTCGTCGTCCAGGGGGTCGGTAGGGGCTTCGCGCCTGACTCGCTGTTGACGCTTGTCGAGGAGGCGATACAGCACGGGACTCGTTTCTTCGGTGCGCCGCCCTACGAGCGTTACGTGTTCGTCTTTCATTTCGTCAATCCTGGAACCGAGGGGATCGGCGCGACCGGGCAGGCGACGGGCTCGGCGTACTACCTGCCGATCATGGACAACCAACACATGCGCCGGGCTGGCCTCGGCAAGCTGTTGTTACACCATTATTTGCACGCTTGGTATCCGGGTCAGTTCGGTCCCCGGGAGATCGCTCAACCCGACTTCTCCGTTACCCCTGATGTCGCCGAGCAGTGGCTGATCGAGGGCGCCGCCGAATACTACGCGCGGTTGCTGCCGGCGCGCTATGCGGGTGGTCCAGACGGTTTTTACGCCGCGATGGGGGAGTTGCTCACTTGGTGGCGCGAGCTGGGAGGCGGAAGGCGAATCGACGTCACGGCGCTCCGATCCTCGGCGACCGACGATAACTCGGCGGCTCGGATGATCGTCGGCGGGGCACTGGCGGCGTTCGTCGTCGATATCGCGATCCGCGGCGACACCCACGGCGTGAGGGGGCTCGATAATCTCTTGTACTATCTGCAACAGGCGGGACTCGACGGCGGTTACGCGGAGGACGAGGTGTGGCGCGAGGCGGCGCAGGCGTTGGGCGTCGGGTTGGACGCGCTGAGCCCAATGGTTGCCGGGTCCCGGCTCTCGATTCGGGCCGGCTTGGCGCGAGCGGGACTCCAGATCGTCGAAAGCCCCGAGCGGCGCAGGACGTTGGGAGCGCGATTGCTGGTCGATCCTGTCGGCCGGTTCGTTGTGCGCGATGTCGAGTCCGGTGGAACCGCGGCCAGTGCCGGATTGCAGGACGGCGACCTCTTGTTGAAGATCAACCGCACGCCGATCGGGCCCGATGAGACCGTTGCCACCCGCTATGCGCTGACGAACTACATCCGTGACGCCAAGCGCGGCGCAAAGGTGCAGTTCGAAATTCTACGCGAAGGAGAATCGCTTGAGAAGAGTGGCACGGTACGGGAGAGCAGCGTGCCGCGGGTCAGGCTCGAGGAGATCTCCAAGCCCTCGGCCACGGCGCTGATCGTCCGGCGCAGTCTGTTTCGACCGCCTAGCCCGTCCTCTGGCCGCTGAGCCGCCCGCCACCCGCAATCAGTAGAGCCAGGTAACGCCCCCCTCGAGTCGGAAGACCGATTCGTCCGCGACCAGAAAGCGCGCTTCGGCGAAGTACCCCCACCACCGGCTGGCCGGAACGTCGAAGCCGACGGTCAGCAGCAATGCCGCCTCGGTGGTGTCGTCGTCACGGCCGTTGTCGCCGTCGCTGTCACGACTGATGTGGTGCAGCCCGATTCCGCCACCGGCGTACGGCTCGACGCTCGACGTCGAACTGACCGGGAACAGGTAATGCGCCTCGCCGCCTAGCAAGAAAGAGAACGCGTCGTCGCCAAACCCGGCCGTGATGACCGACTGGACGCGGAGATTGTCGTACGGTCGACCCAGATCGAGGTGGCCGCCAACGAGGAACTGCGTCAACTGGTCGTCGAGCGAAGCGCCGGCGCGAAACCCGTAACCCATCAGCTCGAGGCCGTTTTGGGCGTGAGCCGCGTTGGGGCCGGCCGCCAGCATGACGGTGGCGCAGATCAAGGCGTAGAGCGTGCGGGACATGAGTCCTCCAGGTAGACGGTCATGTAGGTAAACAAAGCGCGCTGTCGATGCCGTGCAGATGGGGAGGGTCGTACCCTGCAAGCCGGCACATGTGCCGCCGGGAGCGATTCCTTGTGAAACCCGGCCTATGGCGTGTAATTTCGGAAATCAGACCCGGTCTTTCAATGCACGCTGATTCCGCGCTCCAAGGAGGCACCTTGACGGACCAGACTCCCTCGACCCCGCAGCCCTCCGAGCCTACGCCCCCGACTGTTGGGCAGGCCACGTCGACGGGCCTCGATCCTCAGTTAGCGGGGCTGTTGTGCTATATCCTCGGAATTGTCACCGGCGTGATCTTCTTCTTGATCGAGAAGACGAACCCGGTGGTGCGATTCCACGCCGCCCAGTCGATCGTTGTGAGCCTGGCGATGTTCGCTCTGGCGATCGGACTCGGCATAGTAAGCGTGATCCTGGGCGCCATCTCTTGGACGCTGGGAAGCCTATTCAGCCTGCTGATGATGCTGGTCTGGCTGGGGGCCTTCATCCTGTGGATCGTCCTGATGATCAAGGGTTACTCGGGCGAGAAGTGGAAGCTGCCGGTCGTCGGAGATTGGGCCGAACGCTTGGCGGGTAGCAGCTGATCTGATCCCCGCCGAACTGATCATCCGCAAGCGTGACGGCGGCTCACTCGCCCCTGGTGAGTGGGTCGCCTTTTTTTCCGCCTACGTGCAGGGTGAGATCGCCGAGTATCAGGTAGCGGCGCTTCTCATGGCGATCTATTTCCAGGGCCTCTCCGAGGACGAGACCCGGGCGCTGACCGAGGTGATGATCGACTCCGGTGAGCGCTGGACTTGGGATCCCAAGGGCCCACCGGTTGGCGATAAGCACTCAACGGGGGGCGTGGGGGACAAGGTCTCGCTCGTCCTTGCGCCGCTGGCCGCCGCGTGCGGGGTCCGGGTCCCGATGGTCTCGGGGCGAGGTCTGGGCCACACCGGAGGGACGCTCGACAAGATAGAGTCGATCCCTGACTATCGAACCGATCTCACCAAGCCCGACTTCGATCGGTTGTTGAGCGAGGTTGGGTACGGCATGGGGGGGCAGACGCAGTCGTTCGCGCCGCTCGACCGGGAGCTCTACGCGCTCCGCGACGTGACCGGTACGATCGAGTCCGTGCCGCTGATCACGGCCAGCATCATGTCAAAGAAGATCGCCGAAGGTTTGGACGGCCTTGTCCTCGACGTCAAGTGGGGCAACGGGGCCTTTATGCACACGCGGGAGGATGCCGAGCGCTTGGCGCGGAACATGATCGAGACGGGGCGCGCATTTGGCGTCAAGACCGAGGCTGTCCTGACCGACATGGAGGCCCCGCTGGGTCGCGCCGTCGGCCACGCGCTCGAACTCCGCGAGGCGATCGCCATGTTACGCGGTGAGGCGACGGACGACAGGTTCTCGGATGTGGTGGTGGCGCTCACGGCGAGCATGCTCGTGCTTACCGGGGTCGTCGAGAGCGAAGCGGCGGCTCGGCAACGGATCGCGACGGCCCTGGAGCGCGGTGCGGCACTGGAGCGGTTCCGGGCCAACGTCGCGACCCAGGGGGGCGACCTCTCCGTAGTGGACGAGCCCGACCGGCTCCCGGCAGCGGGGTGCACGCGCACGCTGCTTGCGCCGCGAGGCGCCTACCTGGCGGAATTGCCAGCGCGCGCGGTTGGGCTGGCGCTCATCGAGCTTGGGGGAGGTCGTCGCGTCAAAGACGAAGCGATCGATCATCGGGTGGGGTTCGAGTTTCCGCGACCGGTAGGCGAAAAGCTCGAGCGCGGTGAGCCGTGGGCGCTCATCCATGCGGCGCAGGACACGGACGCCGACATGGCCCAAGCCACGCTCGAATCGATCGTACGGTGGACCGACACGCCGGTCGACGTGGCTCCGGTCGTGACCACTCGACTGACGGCCGACTAAAACAAGAAGTCTTCGTCTACGTCGGGTTTGCGGTCGGCCTCGGTTGGCGCTTCGTCTTCTTCGAGATCGATCATCTCTGGGTCGAAGTCCTCTTCTGGCGATTCGCAGAAATGCTCGGGCACCGTCCCCGGTAGGAAGATCTCCTCGTAGGCGGGCATGCCACAGAAGTCAGCCGCCCGCATGCCGGTCTCCGTGGTTACCCATTCGTGTTCCAGCCCGAGCGGCTTGGGAAACCCGACTTCCGGGATCTCCAGCCCCTCGTGGGCGGCCTTCATGAACCCGGTCCAGATCGGCGCCGCTAGGACGCCTCCGGTGCCGTTGTGGCGGATCGTCTGCTTGACGTCGAACCCGACCCAGGCGAGCCCTACAAACTCTGGCGTGAAACCTACGAACCAGGCGTCGGTGAAATCGTTGGTCGTGCCCGTCTTTCCACCCGCCGGCCACTGAAAGCCTTGACCCCGCACGCCCCACCGGCCGGTGCCCCGATCGACAACGTCGGTCAGGATCGAGGTGACGATGTACGTCTCCTGAGGCGTCAGGACGCGCGTCGTCGGCGGCTGAAAGGTGCGTACGACCGAGCCGTTGCGGTCTTCGACGCGGGTGATCGAGATCGGGCTGATTCGCATTCCACCGGTCGGGAAGATCGTGTACGCGCGAAGCACTTCGAGCGGGATCAGCTCGGCCGCGCCGAGAGCGAGAGCTGGGTACGGTGGCAAGGGGGTGCTGATTCCGGCATCGCGCGCGTAGTCGATCACCGCTTGAGCACCGACGTCGAGCAGCAACCGGATGGTAGGAACGTTGATCGAGCTGGTCAGCGCTCGACGAAGCGTGACCGGCCCTCGAAACTTTCCGTCGAAATTGCCGGGCGTCCAGGTTTCCCCGTCCCCAGTCTCCATGGAGAGCGAATCGTCCTCGAGCACGTAGCTGGCGGGGTACCCGTTCCGGATAGCGGCCGTGTAGACGAACGGCTTGAAGACCGACCCCGGCTGGCGCAGCGCTTGCGTCACGCGATTGAACTTCGACTCCTCGAACGATCGCCCGCCGACCATTGCCACGATCCCACCGGTATCGAGATCCATCGCCACGAAGGCGCCCTGCAGGTAGGGCGTGGCGGTCTGCAGAGAATCGTTCACGATGGTTGGTTCGACCGAGTCATCGGCACGCGCCAGCTCGTCCGCGTGCTCGGCTTGCCACTCAGCACGTCGGACTCTCGACCGGCCGAGCGACTGCTCGATGGTCGTCACCTGGGCCTCGAGCACTTCCTCGGCCTCGGCCTGCAGCCGGCTGTCGAGCGTGGTGTAGACTCGGTAGCCACCTCTCCAGACTTCGTCGGTGCCCAGCATCTCCTCGAGCTCGCGGCGCACGTGCTCGGCGAAATACGACCGAGGGCCCTCCATTGGCTGTCGCGGAGCCAATTCGATCGGTTCCTGCTTGGCGGCTTGTGCCGCGTCGCGATCGACCGCACCCACCGCGACCAAATTGTTCAGCACGACTGAGCGCCGGGTCTGCGCCGCATCCATGCTGACGCGCGGGCTCTGCCGTGAGGGGGCTTGG
The DNA here is from genome assembly GCA_039588915.1 of Gemmatimonadota bacterium. Classification (GTDB taxonomy): domain Bacteria; phylum Gemmatimonadota; class Gemmatimonadetes; order JACCXV01; family JAHWKZ01; genus CAMYLR01. Next base: position 1,735 of record JBDGYV010000030.1, on the reverse strand, counting down.
ACGATCCCGGCCAACAGCGCCGCTTCGGGCAAGGTCAGCTCGGTCGCCGGCTTGTTGAAATACAACTGCGCCGCCGACTCGATACCGTAGGCGCCGCTTCCGAAGTACACCTGATTTATGTACATGCCAAGGATGCGGTTCTTGGTGTAGCGGCGCTCGATCTCTTGCGCCAGAATCATCTCCTTGAACTTCCGCACGAACCGTTTTTCGGGAGTGAGGAAGAGATTCCGGGAGAGCTGCATGCTGATCGTCGACGCGCCCTGACCCGTCGGTTGGCCCGTGATCAGGTTGTTCCATGCAGCGCTCAAAACGCGCCGCGGGTTGATGCCGTCGTGCTTGTAGAAAGCTCGATCCTCGGTTGCCAGGATAGCCTGGATGAACTGCTGCGGAACTCGCTCCAGCGGGATCACTTCACGGCGCTCGCTCGCGAACTCGGCGATTACTTCACCGTCTCGCGAGTAGACCTTGGTGATCAAGCTCGGCTGCCAGTTCTCGAGGCGGGCTATCGACGGCAGGTCTTCTCGGACGCGCTGGTAGACGCCGAGGAAGGCGCCGATCCCGAGACAGGCGAACAGAAGCGTCACCAGCGCTAAGACGTTGGCGCGCCGCGACAAACGACCGAGTTGAGCTCGAGAAGCCATTTCGAGGCGTTAATCTAGTCGGGATTTTGGTGTCGGGCGGTCCTGACCCGAGGTGGAGTCGGTGCTAGGCGCTCAGTGCCGAATACCGACGATGTGCCACTCGCGCAATCCCTGATTCCACGCCAGCCACAGCGTCGCGGGGCGTGATACCCAACCGCCGAGCGGGCTCCGGCTCCACACCTCCAGGGTCGCGAGGTCATCTTCGGGTTGGCCGCGGCGCTCGACGTCACCACTTGGGACCGGAAGCGGGATCCGCTGCTGGGTCACGGTGCCCTTGTCCTCGAGGTCTGGATCGGGGGCGTCCCAGTCGAACTCGTAACGGTATTCGCCCGTGCCGCCGAAGTGCTCGATCCAGTTGTCATCGAACGTTAGCGCACCATCGTCTATCTCGACGTTCTCGATCGGCGTTACCTGGGCGAACCAGTATCGTCCGGTGGCGTCTCGCCGCTGTCGCAGGACTTCGAGCAGCTGGCGAGCGTTTGCGGGATCGGAGTACTGTGCCGCATCAACCGCCCCGGCGAGCTGCTGGTCGGTAAACGACATGACGAGCTTCGCGCCCCAATAGGCATCGGCCGGCGTCGCGCTGCCGAACGCCGCGTTTGGCAGGTTTGGCCGCCAGTCCCCGGGGTTGTAGTTGTCTAGGGAGTAGTACCCGAGCGCCGGCGGTGTTTCCGGGGTGGGGTTCTTCTGCCAATACGCACGGTACAACCCGAATGAGAGCAGTCGGCGTTTCATCATGTTGACGTCGAGCAGGTGCTCGTCACCGTCGCGGACGATGTGGCGGTCAAAGGCTGCCGAACCAAGCGTCGACCCAAAGTCGATCAGATGGTGCTTGACGTACCCGATGCGTGTGCCGCCTGCCGGCTGCCGAGCCGCCGGGATGAGCATGTCGAGCGAGTTCCCGCTCTTGACGTCGGTGTGGTTGAGCCAGGCAGCGACCGAGTAGAGACCGCGGAGCTCGCGGCGATGCTCGTGGGGAATCACGTCGTTGGGGTCGTCAAAGCGGACTCCGGAGTAGCTGAACGGCCCGAGTGGGATCCCGTCCAGGAACCGGCTCGCCAGGGCGCGAATCGTGCCATCGGACCGTCTCGGGT
>JBDGYV010000029.1:0-27828 GCA_039588915.1 Gemmatimonadota bacterium | reverse complement strand
GCAGCCGTGCTTGGTGCCGGTCAATCCGATGTCTTCGCGGAGCACTTCGAGCAGCGTCTTGTGGACGGGCACCGCTACCGCGTAGGGCTCGCCATTGACGCGTAGCTCGAGTGGGACCCTTGCTCCCGGTTCGATCGCGCTGCCAAATGATGCCATGAAATCCAATCTACCGGCCGGATTAGGGCGTCGCATCCGAAACGACACCCCGACGCGACTTGCTCGTAGCCGGTCACGCCACGAACTTGCCAGTATGAGCGACTCCCGGGAGCCCATCGACCGACGCCTGATCGTCGTTGGCGATCGCGTCCTCATCGAGCCCGATGAAGGCGAGAACCGGACGGAAGTCGGCCTTTACCTGCCTCGGTGGGCGGTCGAGAAGGAATCGGTCCAGGCCGGTCGGATCGTCGCCTGCGGGCCAGGTATTCCGCTACCCGATCCTGGCGACGTCGAGGACGAACCGTGGAAGATGGCCGAGGGCTCGATCCGGCACGTTCCGATGCAAGCTCAGCTTGGCGACTACGCGATCTTTCTGCGCAAGGCGTCGGTCGAGGTCAAGTTCGAGGGCCAGACCTATTTGATCGTCCCGCAAGGCGCGATTCTGATGCTCGAGCGCAACCCCGGAGACCACCACGTCGACGAGCTACTCGACGCCGAGCCCGACGACTTCGACGAACACCTACCTTGAACCGCCGGCCCTAGTACAGCTACGTGGGTCTGTACGCCGAGTACATCTTTCCCTGGATCATGGAGCACTCCGACAGCGACTGCCTCAAGGCCGAGCGCAGCGTCGCGGTCACCACAGCCGCCGGCGAGGTACTCGAGATCGGCGTCGGCACCGGGGCCAACTTCGCGCACTACCCGTCGGCCGTGACGGCGGTCATCACGGTCGAGCCGTCGAATGGCATGAACGCCCGCGCCCGTCGGGCGCGCCATCGTACCACGGTTCCGGTTCAGCTGGTAGCCGGCGACGGCCAGTGGCTCCCTTTCGCGAGCGGATCGTTCGACACCGTGCTGGCGCTGTTCGTCCTGTGCACGATCCCCGATCCCGATCGGACGCTCAGCGAAGCCAGACGGGTGCTGAAGCCTGGTGGCACCTTGTTGTTCATGGAACACGTCTCGGCCCCGGAGCCCGGTCTGAGGCGTTGGCAGCGGCGGTTGGAGCCGGTCTGGAAGCGCATCGGGTGCGGATGCCACCTGACCCGCGACACGGAGTCGAAGATCGCCGAAGCCGGCTTCGAAGTCACCGACGTAGATCGCTACTGGCTCCCCAAAGCACCCCGCATCGTCGGCTGGGTGATTCGGGGCTCGGCCCGCGTCGCTTCCTAACCGTTTTCGGTCCAGCTACTCGGCGGTCGTGCGCGCCCCCAACTCACGATCGAGCATCAACAGTGCAGCCGTATTATCGCCGACCAACTTGAGCTGGTCGACGAGCTGCTTGGCGGTCGCCTCTTCCTCGACCTGTTCGGTCACAAACCACTGTAGCAGGGTCTGTGTCGGATAATCCTTGTGCTTCACCGCCAACTCGTACAGCTCGTTGATGCGTTGGGTCACCTTCTGCTCGTGACCAAGCGCTTGCTCCATGACCACCAGCGGGGACTCGAAATCGGCCTGCGGCTTGTCGAGCGCCTGCAACTCGATACGGCCATCTCGGTCTTGCACAAAGTCGAAGATCTTCATCGCGTGAGCGATCTCCTCCTCGCGCTGCATCCTCATCCAGTGGGCGAAACCCTCGAGATTGGCGGCCTGGAAGTACGCCGACATCGATAAATAGAGATATGCCGCGTAGAGCTCGTTGTTGATCTGATCGTTCAGCGCCTTCTGAATTTCCTCGTTCAGCATCGAATCGCTCCTCGTTGGGCCCCCATCCGGCGGGCGGGTGGCATGGCTCTTCCATTGGGTAACTGAATCGGTCCGCCGGACCCGAATGGTGTACCGAGGCGGCTTTCGACGCAACCCGCGGGAAACATCCGCGCTCGTCTTCCGTAGTAGACGCTAGATCACCCCCGAACGAGAGGATGGAGGAAGATGTGGGAGATCATCGTGATCCTGATCGGCACGTCGATCCTGGCGGGGCTCAAGCCCAGCGAGCAGCAGGCTCGAAAGGCGCGGCTAGTAGACCGCCCGCGGCAATAGAGATCGATCCTACCCGGGCGTAGATCACGTTCAACCAACAGTTGACGTGACCGCCGACTAGGTCTGATATTTCAACTACTTACCTGGCTTTGGACGCAACCTCGCTCAGGTGCGTGACGGTCTAGAACGGGGCCCAGCTGAGGGCCTGCAGAAACGTCAGGATAACGGCGGTGCGGGTCATCGTGTCCCCGTTTCGATGGGTCATCGCGATCGTCGCAGGGTCTTCACCCATCGCACGATGTGGGCCGCCCCTGGGTCCGAACCGAGGCTGCCGGGTTGCTTCCCGTCCCCACCGAACGGCAACTTGGTCACCCGAATGGCGCTGGGGACACCCAGTGCCCACTCTCGCATTCTGCGGCATGTCGTTTTGCCTGGGGGGTCGGTGGATCGCATCGAAGGACTCGCCAAACTGACCGGTGCCGAGCGGTACGTGGATGACCTGCCGCTCGACGGCGCTCTTTGGGGGATGACCGTTCGCACTCCGGCGCCGCGTGGGCGGGTGACCGGCGTCCGTTTCGGACCGGGCGTCGATTGGGACGAGTTTGTGATCGTCGATCACCACGACATCCCCGGCGACAATACGGTGCTGCTGATCGAAACCGACCAGCCTCTGCTCGCTGGTGAGTACGTCCGGCATGCGGAAGAGCCCGTCGCGCTAATCGCGCATCCATCGCGAGAGATGGTGCGCCGGGCAATTCACGAGATCGAGGTCACGATCGACCCAGACCCACCGATCTTCGACTTCACCACCGAGCCGACCAACGACCAGATCCAACACGGCTCCGACAACGCCCTAAAACGGATCGACGTCGTGAAGGGTGACGTCGAAGCGGCCCTGGCTCGGGCGACACATGTCGTCGAGGGCGAGTACCGAACCGGGGCGCAAGAGCACGTCTACTTAGAGAACCAGGGCATGATCGCTTGGGAAGAGGACGGCGTGCTGTTTATCAAGGGCAGCCTCCAGTGTCCGTATTACGTGCTCAAGGCGGCCGTCCGAGCGTTGAATCGGGATCGAAATCACGTGCGGATCGTTCATGCACCGACCGGCGGCGGCTTCGGCGGCAAGGAAGAGTACCCGTCGATGATCGCTCTCCACGCGGCGCTGCTCGCCCTAAAGGCCGAGCGGCCGGTCAAGATCATCTACGACCGCGGCGAGGACATGCGCGCGACGACCAAGCGTCACCCGTCGCTGGTCCGGCACCGGACGGGCGTCGACGCGGATGGACGGCTACTGGCCCAGGACATCGAGGTCGTGCTCGACGGTGGTGCGTACGTCACGTTGTCCCCGGTGGTTCTCAGCCGAGGCGTGATCCACGCCGCCGGGCCGTACGCGTGTGACAATGTCCGCATTCGCGGTCGCGCGATGTTTACCAACTCCCCCCCGCACGGGGCGTTTCGCGGCTTTGGCGCGCCGCAAACCCATTTCGCCAACGAGCGCCACATGGACGTGGTCGCGGCGACCATCGGCGTCGATCCCGCCGAGCTCAGGCGCCGCAACCTGATCGTAGACGGCCAAACCACCGCCACCGGTCAGCGAATCACCGACGGCACCGACCGAGTGGCACTGCTCGATCGTGCACTCGAGCTGTCGAGCTATCGACAACGGCAAGACAAGCATCGCGCGCTCAACGCGTCCCATCCCTTCCTGCGACGCGGGATCGGCATGAGCACGTTTCACCACGGCGCCGGGTTTACTGGCAGCGGTGAGGTGATGCTCGCGTCCGAGCTCGAGCTGGCGGGGCTGGTCGACGGTCGGGTCGAGGTCTTGAGCGCCAACATCGAGATGGGCCAAGGCACGTTGACCGTGTTCACCAAGCTGGTCTGCGATCGCTTGGGTGTGAACCCCGAACAGGTAGTCATCGCGGACGCTGACACCGGTCGAGTCCCCGACAGCGGACCAACGGTTGCTTCGCGAACCACGATGGTCGTCGGTCATTTGGTCGAGCGCGCCTGCGACGATCTTCGCCATCGACTTGGGCTCGACGATACGGATCGCGGCGAGCACGTGATACATGCGATCATCGATTGGCATGCGAAACACGGCGAGCCGCCACTCGGCCACGCCAAGTACGAGCCGCCGCCGGGAATCGACTGGGACGAAGAAAACTACCGGGGCGACGCCTACGCGACCTACGGATGGGCGACCTACGTGGCTGAGGTCGAGGTCGACCTGCGGACCTACACCACGCGTGTGATCGATTTCGTCGCTGTGCAGGACGTGGGCACTGTGCTTCATGAGACACTAGCCCGGGGACAGATACAGGGTGGAGTCGTTCAAGGCATCGGTTGGGCGTTGATGGAAGAGTGCGCCTGGAGCAACGGCGTCATGCAGAACAACCAACTCACCAACTACATCATCCCGACCAGCGACGACGTGCCGCCGATCCGGGTGAGCTTCGTTCAGAACCCATTCGCTCATGGCCCGCATGGCGCAAAGGGACTTGGCGAGCTACCCATGGATGGACCGGCCCCAGCGATCGCCAACGCGGTCGCTCGCGCGATCGAAGCTAACCCGCGTGAGATCCCGTTGACGCCCGAACGAGTCATGGGCCTCTTGTCCAATGGACGCTGACTCAGTGCCGCCCGTGAACCGACCACCGATCGATGTCGCGTTTACGCTGAACGGGCTGGAGGTCGCTATCACCATCGACCCCGCCGAGCGTTTGCTCGACACGCTACGGTATCGATTCGGCATGACCGGCACAAAAGAAGGATGCGGCGAGGGAGAGTGCGGCGCGTGCACCGTGCACGTGAACGGCATACCGGTGAACTCGTGCTTGATCCCCACGTACCAGATGCGCGGCACCCAGGTGCGCACGGTCGAATCGATCGATCCGGCCGATCTCAGCGCACTACTCGGGTCCGGCGCGACCCAGTGCGGCGCGTGTACACCGGGCGTCGTCATGACTGCGGTATGGATTTGGGAGCACCCTGAGTTGCTTGGGAGCTACACGCTGCGCCAGCTCATGGCCGGCAACTTGTGCCGCTGTACCGGTTACGACGGGATCATCGATGGCGTGGGTCAGACGCTGGAGGAGGAGGGTCGATGACCGTCTTCATGCCGACCACGCTGACCGAGGCGCTCGAGATACGACGCGACGAAGACGCCACGCCGATGGCCGGTGGGACCGACTTGCTCGTTCACTGGCCTGAACAGCTCGAGCGCCACGATCGCGATTACTTGGATCTTTGGGGCTTGGACGAACTTCGTCGCATCGACTGGTCGGATGACACCCTCGAGCTCGGCGCGCTCACGACGTACTGGGATGTCGTCACCGACCCCGTGATCGGCGCCGCTTTTCCGTTGCTGGTCGACGCCGCACGCCAGGTCGGCGCGGTCCAGATCCAGACCCGCGGAACGTGGGCCGGAAACATCGCCAATGGCTCCCCCGCTGCAGACGGGGTTCCGGTCTTGATGGCGTACGGCGCGTCGGTGGTGATCGCCTCGTCCGAGGGGCGCCGCGACGTGCCGCTCGAGCGGTTTTACTCCGGTTACAAGGAGATGGATCTCACACCGGACGAGCTCATCGTCGCGATCCGGATTCCGAGGCGGACCTACCGGCATCAACGGTTTATCAAGGTCGGGTCGCGTCGCGCTCAGGCGATCGCCAAGGTGGGTGCGGCGATGGTATCAAACGGCTCGGGGTGGCGTGTGGTCGCGAGCAGCGTCGCGCCGACGATTCGTCGGTGTCCAACGATCGAAGCGCGGATCTCGAACGGTGAGCCGCTCGAGTCGCCCGATGATCTGCTGCCGGCGATACGCACGGATGTCTCGCCGATCGATGACCTGCGGTCGACGGCGGCGTATCGCGAGCAAGTAATGAGCCGAGTCCTTTATTACGCAATCGAGGAAATGAACCACCGATGAGCGATACGCCACGAACGCTCAAAGACGCGGCCGTCGCCGCAGCTCTGGACGGACTCGCGTCCGCCAACCGAAACTTCGTCGCCGCGTATCCCGGTCAACGTCCCGGACGGCAGCCGGTTCACACCGTCTACGGCGGAGCTGACCTCTTTCGAGCCGATTCGGCAGCCAAGCTGGGGGCCGTTGCACGTCAAACGCTAAACCGGTACGCGCCGGACTTCGAACTGTTTGCCAAGGTGGTCGGGATTCCCGACGAGCCGGCCGGGTTGGCCGAACGCGTTTACCTGCGTGTCGCCGACAAGCTTGAAAAGGAACCGCTCGAGGATTTCCGCATCGATTTCGAGGATGGTTACGGCCATCGCCCCGATGACGAGGAAGACGCTTGCGCGGCAAGCACCGCCCGCGAGGTTGCCACCGGTCTCGACCGCGGATCGCTGCCCCCCTTCATCGGCATTCGGATAAAACCGTTTACCGACGCACTGGCCGATCGCGCGATCAGCACGCTCGACATCTTCGTCACCACGCTGTTGGACGCTACCGGCGGAGAGCTGCCGCCGGGTTTCGTGGTCACCAATCCGAAGGTCGTGCTGCCCGAGCAGGTGGCTGTGTTGGCCGACCTCTTCGACCAGCTCGAAGCTGGCCTCTCTCTCCCTTCCGGGACGCTCAAGATGGAGATCATGGTCGAGACACCCCAGTCGATCATCGGCCCCGATGGCCGGTGCGCGCTGCCAGGCTTGGTCGCCGCTGGTCGCGGTCGCTGCATCGCAGCTCACTTCGGGGTCTATGACTACACCGCCAGCGTCGAGATCACCGCCCATCATCAGGACCTCGATCATCCCGCGTGCGACTTCGCGCGCCACATGATGCAAGTGGCGTTACGTGATACTGGAGTATGGCTTTCCGACGGGGCCACAAACATCCTGCCGGCGCGGATTCACCGACCCGTACCGGGCTCGACGCTGACCCTCCAACAGGAGCAGGAGAACCGGCTGGCGGTTCACCGCGCATGGGCGCTCCATTTCCGCCACGTGCTGCACAGCTTGAGGCATGCCTACTTCCAAGGGTGGGACCTGCATCCGGCTCAACTCCCGACGCGTTACGCCGCGCTGTACACGTTCTTTCTTCAAGAGCGCGACGCCGCGATCGAGCGGTTGAGTCAGTTTGTGGGGCAAGCTGCGCGGGCCACTTTGACCGGCGACGTGTTTGACGACGCCGCCACCGGTCAAGCGTTGCTCAACTTCTTCTTGCGGGGCGTTAACTGTGGCGCGTTCGATGACAAGGACATCGAGCGCACCGGCCTCACGCTAGCCGAAATCGAAACTCGCTCGTTTGCTCACATCTTCGCCGCCCGTCAACCGAGCTGACGAGTCAACTTCCGCGATAAGTCGAGTAGCCGAACGGGTTGAGCAAGATCGGAACGTGATAGTGTTGGGTCGGGTCGGCGACTGAGAATATCACGTCGACGTGTGGATAGAAAGCGGCCATGTCGAGCCGATCGAAGTAAGCACCGGTTTCGAACCGGAGTCGGTACTCTCCCGACTCCAGTGTGTCGGATAGCAAATCGCCTACCCGTCCGTCACCATCGGTTGTGCCGCTCCCGATCTCACGCCACGCCCCGTTCGCGTCGCGGTTCGAGAGTCGAACGTCGATCCCCGCTGCCGGACGCCCGGCCGCGGTGTCAAGTACGTGGGTCGTAATCGCGCTCGTCAACGAGCAGCTTCTCCAATCGCAGGATCATGATCTTTCGAAGTTCTTCGGCCGCTACCGCTAACTCTGTTTCCGGATTGTTTCCTAATCGCGCTTCGAGCGCGGCCGCCATCTCGTCGCCGCTCTTGCCGGTGGCACAGATCAGAAAGATATAGCCGAACTTCTCTTCGTACGCTTGCTGTCCGACCGCCAGCCGATCGTGTGTTTCGTCACCGGCCTTGGCCAGCCCCGCTTGCTCCTCGGCCGACCAATCTCGAGTGGCGCGGAATCGGTCTCCATCCGGACGGTCCCCGATGCGTGGATGGTGATTGATCGCCCATTGCCAATCTTCTTCATCCAGCTCGCGCCACGCTTCGTCGGCCGCCTGGCGCCACTCGTCGACGCTGTCGTACGGCCGACCGTCGACGACCCGCTGTGCCCAGCGTTCGACCGCGCAACAGCGAAGGAGCTCGGCTTGTGCATCCTCCGACGAAAGTCCGTTGACGCGGTCGACGCCGCTCACGGGACCCTGGTTTCAGCCAGTTCCCCGTAGGCTCGAAAGCGAGCCACGCCACCATCCGGATAGATGTTGAGCCGCAGGTGAGTCGCGGTATGGGGCACGATCGTGGGTGGTTCGAACCGGTGCCCGCGGTCAGCCTCCAGCGCGGTTCGCGGCAACAGCTCGGCCCATTCGCCGTCTGGAACATCCAACTCATCGACGTCGGTCTCGACGTCCAATGCCTCGACAGAGCAAGCCGCAGGGTAGTTCCCCTTGAAGTAGTGTGTATCGACCTGGACGGTGGAGATCATTCCGCGACGGCCCAACCGAACGACGACCCAGTCGCGTCCCGGACCGCGGCGACGGCGGGTCTCCCAACCATCGAACATGCCGGTCGATTTTCCGGGCAGCAACAAATTCCCGGGCTGACTGAAGAACGCGTCTGAGCAGTCGATCACGCGACCCCCGCACAGCGCGGCGGCCAAGTCGACCTCGCCGGCGATGCGCTCCCACTCCGGTCGAATGAGCCCGTGCACGCGCAGTCTCGCCACACCGCCATCGGGGTAGATGTTGAGCCGAACGTGGGTGCATCGTTCGGTCTCGCCGAGCTCGAACGGGTTAGGCGTGTTGGGCTCGAGATCGACTTCGCCCAGTACCGTGGTCCAGTCGGCGTGTTCGATCCACTCCGGTTGGTCGGTCGACCTCTGTTCAGCCGAACACGCTTCAAGCGACGCTCGGGCGGGGTGGTTGCCACGGAAGTGGGTCGTGTCGATTGTCACCCCGCGAGGTTCACCCGCAGCCCCAAGGCGTACGACACACCAATCGTGACCCGCTTCGCGACGACGGCGCGTTTCCCACCCATCCATCCACTTGCCGCGATCGGTGTAGCGGTCGGGGTCGAACACCGGCGGGCCTGGCTTTAGCAGGTTTGCGGCGGGCGCGAAGAACTCATCGTTAAACGCCACCACCTCGCCTCCCAACCGCTCGGCCACGAGATCGCAGTAGCGCTCGAAGCCAAACTCTTCCGGCTCGTGATCCATCATCCCTCCATCTTGAGCCACTGTCCCGACGGAACAGCGAAGGCGCCGCGGTCGTAGACCAACTGGCCGCGTAGAAACGTTTGCTCGACCCTGCCGTACAACGTGCGACCCTGGTACGGCGTCAACGCATGCCGGTGGTGAAGCTTCTCGGCGTCGACGGTAAACGCCTGATCGGGATCCCAAATCACCAGGTCGCCGTCGCGACCGATCGCGATCGCTCCCTTTCTCGACTCGAGGCCGGCCAAACGTGCCGGCTGATCGCACATCCACCTCACCATATCATCGACATCAAAACCCCGGCCTCTGGCGGCCGTCCAAACCGCCGCCAGGCTCAACTGGAGCGATGCGATCCCACCCCAAGCGGTCACGAAGTTACCGCTCTCGATCTGCTTGAGGTCGGGTGGGCACGGCGAATGGTCGGATGCCACAAGATCGATCGTTCCGTCCGCCAAGCCAGCCCAGAGCGCGTCCCGATGATCGGTTTCCCGGATCGGTGGCGCGCACTTACACGTCGTATCACCATCGTCGATCTCCTCGGCAGCGAACGTCAGGTAGTGGGGACACGTTTCAACAGTGAGCGGGGTCCCGCACTCCTTGGCGGCTCGGATCGTGTCGAGCGCGGTTGCGCTCGCCAGGTGAACGACGTGCACCCGACAGCCCGTCGCACGGCTCAGATCGATCAACCGCGCGACGCCTCGCTCTTCGCACGCTGGAGGCCGCGATGCCAAGTAGTCGCTGTAAGGCTGCCGCGACCGCCCTTCGATCGTGTCCAACGATGGCTCATCCTCGGCGTGGACGAGCAGCACCGCATTTCGCCGTGCCAGTATCTCCATTGCGCGGCCCAACTCGTCGTCGCCTATCGCTTCGAACTCAGGCACACCGGACGGCACCAGAAACGCTTTGAACCCGAGCGCGCCAGCTTCGAGCAGTGGCTCGAGCTCAGCTCCGTTCCCCGGCACCACACCACCCCAGAACCCGACGTCGATCGCACATTTCCCGCGCGCTGCCGTGACCTTCTCGTGCAACGCGTCAACAGTGGTCGTCGCCGGAGTCGAGTTCAGCGGCATGTCCACGATCGTCGTCACGCCGCCCGCAGCCGCGGCGCGGGTCGCCGTCTCGAATCCCTCCCAATCGGTACGGCCGGGCTCGTTTACGTGGACGTGAGTATCGACCACCCCTGGCATGACGAAGTCATCCCCAGCATCGACGATATTCGCATCTTCCGAATCGGCTTCATGACCGTCGATCGACGTAATCACGCCGTGGTCGACCCTCACCGTCGCCGGCCCGATCCCGTCCGCAAGAACGACGCGTCGACCACGCACGACAAGCCGAGGCTCGGTCACGTCGCTAGCTTTTTCGGGGTACGGTTCATGGCGCCAATCTAGATCGAGGATCGATTTTGCACGCACCAAAACAGGAAGATCCAACCGACCAGCGAGTACGACTCGATCGTTGGCTCTGGGCGGCCCGGCAATACAAGACCCGGTCGCTGGCCTCCAAAGCGGTCGGCGGCGGCAAAGTCCGGCTGAACGACCGCCGAACAAAGCCCGGTGTGGCGGTGCACATCGGCGACCGAGTGACGGTTCGCAAGGGTGCGTACGAGTTTCGGCTCGTCGTCGAGACGCTCTCCGAACAGCGCGGTTCGGCGAGCGAGGCGATCAAGTTGTACCGAGAAACACCCGACAGCGTCGCCGAGCGCGAGAAGCGACGCGCGCAGATGAAGCAATCGCTCGTACAGGGCTACGAAGGCAAGGGGCGGCCGACCAAAAAGGATCGCCGCGAGCTGGAGCGATTACGCCAACGCTCGCCGCACGCACCGCATGAAGGCGACTAGCTTGGCTTTGTCGAGTTGACCATCGATGCGGATCCCCGTGCATAGATCCACCGCGTACGGTCGTACGGCGGCGATCGCCTCGCCGACGTTTTCGGGATTCAATCCGCCAGCCAAAAACACCGGCACTGGTGCCGCATCGCGGATCGCTCGACTGACCGTCCAATCGTGAACCCGGCCGGTCCCGCCCAGCTCCTTGACCGGCGCGTCGAGGCGGCCCGAATCGAGCAACAGCGCGTCCACTTCGGGCGCTACGGATAGCGCCTCGTCGATCGACTCCCGACCGGTCACGTGAACTACCTGCACCAACCGAATGCCGGGCATCGCCCGACGGAGCTCGCGGTGGGCACCCGACTCGAGCCGATCACAGAGCTGGATCCCACTGACCCCGCACCGCCGTTGTTGATCGATGATCGCGTCCGGATCGGTGCGCGACGTCAGCAACAGGGTCGTCACGCCGGGGGGCACACGGGGTGCGATCGCTGCGATCTCAGCTTCGTCGATCGGCCCGGGACCGCTGGGCATCGCGGATACGAGTCCGAGCGCGGCGGCACCCTCCTGAACGGCGAGTCGGGCTTCGGCCACGCTGGCGATGCAGCACACCTTGACCCGTGTCACCGAGCTCAATCCTTGATCGCTCGTGCGATTAACGCCGCAACGCGAGCGTTGTTGACGAGCAGCGCTCGATTGGCGGCTAGCGATCGCCCGTCGGTGTGGGCGACGATCCGGTCCAGCAGAAAAGGCGTCAAGCTCGGACCCTCCACGCCTTCGGTCTGTGCATCGCCAAGCGCGCGCTCGACAGCGCTCGCTGACTCGCCTTCGGTCAGCGCTTCGTCAGCCGGCGGCGGGACGCAGACCAACAGCGCACCTGGTAGCGCCAAACGACGCGACTCCCGCCAGATCGCCGCCACTTGCTCGGCGCTTTCGACCGATCGTCCAAGTCCTATACCACTGGACACCGTCCAGAATCCCGGCCACTCTTCGGTTCCAAAACCGATACACGTGACGCTCAAGGTCTCGAGCTTCTCGACCGTCGCCGGGAGGTCAAGAATCGCCTTGGCGCCAGAACAGACCAACACCGCAGGCGTTCGCGACAGCTCGATCAGATCGGCCGAAACGTCAGGCGATCCCGTGGCCCGGTGGACCCCACCGATTCCCCCCGTCGCCATGACGGTGATCCCGGCGCGGTGCGCGAGGAACAAAGTCGCCGCCACGGTCGTGCCGCCGCTGCTGCCGACAGCGATCGCAGACGGCAAGTCCCTGGTGCTGAGCTTTGTGCCCGAACCGGCCAACCGTATGAGATCAGCAGACTCGAGCCCATCGATCGCTTCGCCCTCGAGAACGCCGATGAACGCTGGTGTGGCGCCTTCCTCTCGAACCGCACTCGCCATCTCCCGGGCGACCTCGAGCCGAACGTCGGCCGGCAAACCGCTCGTAAGGAACGCCGTCTCCAGTGCTACGCGAGAACGCTCGCTCGATGTCAAACGACCGCTGGGCTGAACGGCGCGTCAACCACCCGAACGAAGCGACCGGCTTCCACCGACGCGATGCAGGCTAGTCCCGCCTGCACCGCTTGCATACCGTCGTCGAGCGTGCACGCCACCGGTTCTCCACTCCGCACGCAATCGGCAAAGTGACGCCATTGATTACGATACGAATCGGCGAACCCGCCGCCCCGGGTGGCGCTCGCGACCCCTCGCGGTAACTCCTTGATCGTATGCACCAAGCTCTGTACCCGATCACCGGGAGATCCCGGGAATTGGGTGCTCGGTGCGAGCTCCAATCCGTCAAACCGACAGAGCGAAAGCCGAAGCCGTCCGTTCTGACCAAACAACTCGATGTCATGACCAGTGGCGGCATACTGTGAAAAAGCGGACGAAACGAGCGCCCCATTGGCCATGCGCGCGATCACTGTCGCGGTCAAATCATCCGCTTCGGCCGATCGGCTCGACGCAACGACCGCTTCGATGTCGCTGTCGATCAGGTAGCGCCACAAGTCCAGGTAGTGAACCGCCAACTCGAGCAACGCGCTGCCCCCCGTGGCGCGACGGCGGCGCCAATCGGGAAAGTCCCGATCGATCCGGTAGCGACTGCTCCACACAGCGTGTACAAACTCGATCGATCCGAGAACACCCCGCCGGATCATCTTGCGCGCCTCCACTGCGTGATGGTGATGGCGCAGGTTGTGTCCGACCAGCACCGTGCGATCGGATCGATCCGCGTGAGCGATCAAGCGGTGGGCGTCACCGAGATCGAGAGTCAGTGGCTTCTCAATGAACAAATGCTTGTTGGCATCCAGGGTCATCATCGCCAACCCCACGTGATGTTCAGGAGGAACGCAAATCGCTACCGCATCGACATTCGGATCCGCGATCAACGCCTCGGGCTCTGTGTACCGTCCGGGAACCGAGAACTCTTCCGCCGCGTGCTCCAACCGCGTGACATCGATGTCCGCTAGCGCGACGACGTCGATATCGGTGTGCGCTTTGATAGCTCGAAGGTGCAGTCCAGTGGTGGCGTGTCCGCAGCCCACGATGCCGAGGCGGATCGGCTCGGCGCCGTTACGCATCTGGGCTCTCCGGGCTGGCGGGTTTATCCCGTTCGACGACGTGCCGGAACCGGTCGAGTTCGATGCTGCGCCGACGCTCGGGGGCTTGTCCCTCACCAAACAGGTAGCCAGCCATTTCACCGACGGTGTGCGAGACCAGGCCGAGCATCAGCGGCGGCAGAACCTTGGGTATGAGCTCGCGCACCCGTCCGCAGCGCTGAATCTGCGCCATCACGCGCTGCAATCGAACCAACAAGATCACCGGTGCTCCGAGGGCGTATGCCACCCGACGCATGTGCCACGCATGCGAGCGCGCACGCCCCGAGCCGTACACACGACCACCGAGAAACTCGCCGTTCATGTATGACGCCGCCTTGGACATGTTGACGTGGCGAGAAGCGGCCTTGGGTTCGAGGTAGAGCCCGCTGCCCTGCTTATTCAGGTTGGAGAGCAACACCGTCTCCGCCTCGAGTAACGGAGCCAGGCGCGATCCGTACTCCTCCAGGACCGCCTTCTTGTACGATGTATGATGCGGCGGCAAACGATCGACCTCCCCGCCCTGAGCCGGCGCTATCCACGGTCCGAAATCGGTCAGCATGCTGGCCCAGCTCACCATGCTGCCCGGATTGGCGTTCAACATGGCGCCACCGACCGCATCCCACGGCCCGTCATGGGCCTCGATCAGCGCCGCCGCCCAGCCGGGCTCGGGATACGAGTGTTCCTCGACGTAGACCACCACCGCGGCCCGCGCCTGATGGACCCCCGCGGCGTACGCCTCACCGGTGGAGTTGATCGATCCCGTCTCAATAACCCGCACGCTGTGAAAGCTGGCCACTTGCTGCGGATCGTACTCCAAGGCATCCGGTGACGGCGTCACGATTAGCAGCTCGATTTGATCACGTGCGCTTTGATCGTGCAGGTGTTGTACCGTGCGTCGGATCACGTCGAACCCACCCAGCGTAATCACGATGGCGGAGAGTGCTGGCGTTCCCGACTGGGTCATCGGGTCTCCGTCGGAACCCGGGTGTCGCTCGAAAACACACCCGCTGCATCCCAATCCGACTCGATGTAGCGCACACGATCGAACTCATACCGAACGAGCTTCGCGCGCGCCTCGCCTGCACCAAGCAGACATCCGCAGAACTGTCCGAGAGCATCCACCGTGAGTCCATAAGCGAGGATCGGCAACACCGAAAGCGACGCTCGCAGATGGTTTCGCACGATTCGCCACAGCCGGATCAGTGGAACCAGCGGCGTCCCGGCCGCGAAACACCACCGGTTGAGCACAGACCAATGCCGGTGACGGGCGCGCGTGGTGGCGAAGATTCTGCCGCCATTGAAGTGGATCTGCGTGAAGGCTCCGAGCTGCGCGATGTTGAGGTGCGCAATCCTCGCCCGCGGTTCCAGGCGGAGCCGATGTCCCGCGGCGCGGAGGTTCCAGTGCAGGATCGTCTCTGCTTCCATCAAACTGTCCAGGTCTGTGCCATACTCGAGCAACAGTGACCGTTTATAGCTGGTGTTGTGGCCCGGAAGAAAGTCGACCTCTCCGCCTGCCACCGGTTCCAGCCATGGCCCGTAGCCGATGAGCACGTCGGCGCGGCTGATGCGCGTGCGCGGGTTGCCATTCCGTACCGCAGGTCCAACGGCGACCCAATCCTGTGCATGTGCCTCGATCAACGCCCCGGCCCAGTCGGGGTCCGGGTATGCGTGATCTTCGGCCAGGACGACAACCGGCGCTCGCGCCACACGGACGCCGGCAGCGTTGGCCTTACCGTGCGATTCGAACGGGCCAACGGAGACCACGCGGGCGTCAAAGAACCCTTCCAGCTCCTCCCCTGGGACGCTGATCTCCGACGCGGCCACGATCACGAGCTCCAACGTGTCAGCAACGGTTTGCGCGCGCAGGAAACCGATCGTACTGCGAACCATCTCGTAATCACCGGGGGTGGCCAGCACAACCGACAGCGCAGGGGTCGAAGCCGTCGTCATAACGAGCCCTCGGCCACCGCCTTACGACGGCATCTGCGCTCCCAGAAAAACCCAGCCGCGTTCGCCAGCTGAGCGATCCCCAACAGCGGAGCCACTTTGAGCGCGTTGCGGACGGGCAGCTGCGAAAAGGGATACCGAAACAGATTCACGTAGAACGCTGGCGGCTCGATCTCCAAGGAGGTCTCACCCCGCATTGCGCGGGTTGCGTGAAAGTAATACGCGCCGCGTCCGTAGCCGAACTGCTGGCGCCAGAATCTCCGAGGCGTCAGGTCATGATGGTGATAGACGACCGCCTCGGGCGCATAGAGCATCGAAAACCCATGATGCAACCACCGATCGCACAACTCCCGATCCTCAGCCGCTGGACGGGGAATGCTGGTATCGAAACGGCCGACGTCATCGAACCGTTGACGCGAGAACGCCATGTTGTTCGAAGTGATAAAACTCGCCTGATCGGGCGGCGTGTTGTAGTAGGAGTAGAGATACCCGATCAACGTCTGACTCGCGGTCGCATACGGATTCCTTGTCAGCGAGTTGATCGTCAACCCGCCGACGAGAAGATCCGGCGTGTCAGCGAAACGCGCCGACAGTTTGGCTAGCCAGTCCGAGGCGGGGGTACAATCGTCATCGGTAAAAGCAACGTACTCCCCGCTAGAACGGGCGACGCCTGTATTACGAGCCGTAGCCGGTCCCGATGGAGCTTGAATGACGAGCTCGACGTCAAGCGAGTCCGCTATACCCTCGACGATCGAATCGACTGGTGCGTCGCTCCCGTCGTCGACGACGATCACTTCCAGCGCCTCCCGCGGATAATCGAGCTGCGCCACTGCTCGCAAGCACTGTTCCAGCGAGGTTGGCCGGTTGCGCGTCGCGACGACGACCGAAAACGAAACCGTAGCGTCCGCCAATCGATTCGACCCCCAACAAGAGACAGCGCCCCGCAGCCGAATGGCCCGGGGCGCGTCAAACTCACCGTCGGTACCCGTTTAGAATCTTACTCTCTGATCACCTCGCTTCAAGCCGTCGTGACGGTCCGCCTAGTGACTGCCTCCGCCGGCTGCCTCCGGCACCACCCTCGGAATCCCACGACCGGTCATGAGCGCCTCGATGTCCGCGATCTCGCGCGGCGCCCCGGCCGACAGAATTTCGTACCCAGTCTCGGTAACCACGACGTCGTCCTCGATCCGGACGCCGATGTTCCACCACTTGGGATCCACGCCTTCGCTCCCCTCTGCGATGTAGACACCGGGCTCGATCGTAAGCACCATGCCCGCCTCCAACGTCCTCGGCTGGGCCGAGTCCGCCTCCGTCGACACCATGTACGCACCGACGTCGTGGACGTCGAGCCCGAGCCAGTGACGGGATCCGTGCATGAAGAACCGCCGGTAGGCACGCGATTCGATGTTCTCCTCCACTGTGCCTTGCAACAATCCTGCATCAACGAGTCCCTCGGTTACCACCTTCACGGCGAGGCGGTTGATCTCGAGGACGCTGGTGCCCGGGCGAATGACTTCTATAGCTGCATTCTGCGCGTCAAGTACGATCTCGTAGATCGTCGCTTCCTCGGGGTCGAAGCGGCCGTCCACCGGTACCGTTCGCGTGACATCGGCGGTGTAGTAACGCCACTCTGCTCCGATGTCGATCACCATCATGTCATCGGCCTCGAGCTTTCGGTCACCGCCTTCATAATGGAGGATCGTCGAGTTGGGACCGGCGCCTACGATCGAGCCAAACCCCAAGCGAGGACTTCCAGAAACCTTGAAGACGTACTCGATCAGCGCCTTGACCTCGTACTCGTACATCCCCGGTTGGATGGCGGCCATTGCCGCTCGATGCGCATCGGTGGTGATGTCGATCGCGCGCTCCAGTAGCTCGACTTCGGCCGGCGACTTGATGACTCGCATTTCGTCGAGGATAGGGGCGGTTGGAAGAATCTCTGCACTGTTTGCATCCGCCCAGGACTGGAGCGTTGCCACCGCTTCCGTCTGCGCCCACGGATGGTCGTTCGAGCTATCGAAGAAGACGCGCGTCGCATCAGACAGGTACCGCCAAAGGACCACCGGCAGCGAGTCGATTGGGTACGCTTTATCGGCTCCATACCGTTCGCGCGCGCCAGCGACGCCAGCCCGGTAACCGTCCCACGTCTCCCGCAATGGATCGCGCGGACGGACGAACAGCACGAAGCGTGCTCCGTCCGTGGCCTCTGGCACCAGGATGGCGGCTGCGCCCGGCTCTTCGAAACCAGTCAGGTAGTAGAAGTCCGAATCCTGACGGTACGGGTAATCCGCATCGTCGTTGCGCGGTATCTGCGGTTGGCCGGTAAAGAGCGCCATGCCGCCGTCCATCTGGTCCATGAACGCCTGGCGGTGGCCGGCAAAGAGGTCGGTACTGACGAGCTCGACCTCTTGGGCCGATAGCACTCCCGCCCATCCGATTGATATCGTCAACATGGTGATCAGTGTCTTCATCGCTCGTCGTCCCCGAATTGTAGTCACGCGTGGTGTTAGGAGAGTCTCTCGTATTCCCTACCATAGGCCCCTACAGACAAATGTGTCTGTCGGGAGTAGGCGACATCTAGTGTAGGGAGCTTCCCTTCACGCCCGGTGCTTTCTAGCCGACGTTCTCCCGGGCTTCCTGGACCATGTCGACTAGGGCCTTGCGGCAGTCATCAGGTGAGCGGACCTCGGACGGGAAGCCGATCCGAACGCTGCGCACGCGTTCAGGGGTTTTGAGGCGGACGTGAAAACCGAGACGATCGACGGCGGTCATCTTGGCCTCCTCGGCTTCGATGCCTTTGACGCTGCGCGCGATAAGCACAAGCGCATCGCCGTGGTCCGCGTTCATGTGCGTCAGTATGCCCGCCGCGGTCTCGGCCAGCGGATCCGGCTCGGCCTGGCGGAACTCATCTTTGTTCACCCAACCCATGACGGCGAAGCCACCCACGAAATAGAGGTCCACGACTTCCATTCGGTAGAACGCAAAGTCCTCAAAATCCACCCAGTATCGCGCACTCTCGTGCCGACTCAGATACGCTTCTCGCACATTATCGATCTCTGTTGTTGGCACTTCCGTCACGTTGCCGATCACGGTCACGCGTTCTGCTCCCAGCGGATCATGCGCAATCTCGGGCGCGGTGACGAGCAAGCTGGCGTGCGGATCGCGCACCAGGTTCTGGGTGTGCATCGCCATGCTGCTGATCAGGAACAGCGGACTCCCCGCCGCATCGAGCGCGTAGGGCATGACGGAACCGAACGGGAACCCCTCTTGTCGATGAGAGTGTGTCGACAATACTCCGACTTTGATGACATGTACCAACGTGCGCGACCTCTCCGCGTAGCTCGTCTCCGGTGCCGGATTGGGATCGGGCTCGGTGGTCGTGAAGGAATGTTGTCGGGTGCTCACGTCTCCACCCGCGTCACGCTCATCACGTTGCCGACGAGGTACTCGAGGCAAATCCGGTCACCGGGCTCGAGGCCCTCAACCACTGCTTCGGGACTGACGCGCGCCATCTCGACCGGGCCGTCCGGATCCTCGGCGTCATTGAAATAAACCTCCCAAGACACTTGGCCGTGGATGCTGATCGGCCGAGCCTGCCGGAAAACCGCCTCGCGGGAACCCTTTAGCATGAGGAGATCATAGCGCTGGAGTGTTCGCGGCGACAGGATTTGAACCCGCGACCACGTGAATCCAAACTACCGAGCCTTGCGCCCCACGAAGAGGCCGAGACGGAGACGAACAATCGATGCAGCGTTGACCGAACCAACACGATTCGATAGGCTCACGATCTGTGACCAACCGAGGATACATTGTCTAAAAGAGGCGCTATGCGGGTCAAGGTTCTCGTCGCTTCCATTCTTCTTTTTGCCGGCTTGACGGGCTGCAGCGACGATCCGGTCGTCGGACCTCCCAGCGGTCCGCCGGACCCCCTCATGGAGGAGGTTCGGCAACTCGCCAACGCCGCCGGCATCTCGCCGATGGCGCCCCCGGCCGGGGTAGGGCCCGAGTTGGTCGCTCTTGGCCGTGCGCTCGTCTTCGACAAGATCCTCAGCGGCAACCGCGACGTCTCGTGCATGACGTGCCATCTTCCGTCCCAGGGAACGAGCGACGGTCTGAGCCTCTCGATAGGTCAGGGGGCCCTCGGACTAGGACCCGGAAGGGTGCACCCACAAGGCGCGTTCATTCCGCGCAACGCTCTGCCGCTCTTCAACCTGAGCGCGATGCGAACCCACTTCTGGGACGGTCGGCTGTCTATCAACGGTTTCGGAGAGTTCTCGAGTCCCGCCGGTCCCGATCTCACACTGGACATGATACGGGTTTTCGAGTTCGGCCCGATCTCGGCGCTGGGGCTTTTCCCGGTACTGTCGCGAGAGGAGATGCGCGCGTTCGGGGGTAACGAACTCGCCACCATCGACGACGACGATCTGCCGGCGATCTGGGAAGCGTTGATGGTTCGCCTCGGCGGCTTCAACGAATACCGGACTCTATTCGAGAACGCCTACCCTGGAACCCCTTTCGATGCTATGACGTTTGCCCATGCCTCCAACGCCATGGCTGCCTTTTTCGTAAGCGAACTCTCGTTGGTCGATACACCGTGGGACCGCTTTCTGGCCGGCGACGACGACGCACTGCGGAACGACCAGCTTCGGGGAGCGGAGGAGTTTCTGGGCATCGCCAGATGCACGAACTGCCACATGGGTCCGACGCTGAGCGATGAGGCGTTCCACAACACGGCTCTCCCCCAGTTCGGTCCGGGTCACGGAAACGGACCGAGCGGGACGGATGACTTCGGTCTGTTCAACGTAACCGGCGCCTTGTCGGATCGTTTTCGGTTTCGCACGCCGCCGCTGCGGAACGTGGAGCTGACCGCGCCGTACGGCCACGCCGGTCAGTTCCTGGAGCTTCGGGACTTCGTCGATCACTACAGCAACGCTGCCGCGAAGCTGCGGACCTACGACGCGAGCCAGCTCGACCCGCTTCTGCAAGCGACGTTACTCGCCAACACCGAGCAGATCCTGGCAACCCTCGATCCCGAGCTGGACGGCATCGTGTTGCCACCGGAGATGGCCGACCGGATCACCGCGTTTCTTCTCGCGCTCACCGACGAGCGGGCACGCAGCCTCGGTCACCTACCGCCGCCGAGCGTTCCCAGCGGTTTGCCAATCGATCGGTGATCTGATTATGTATTGAGCCTCCGACGTTTCTAGGCTCTCACGCACGCGGGCGGCCGTTCCCCACTTCGCAGACGTACATTGAGGAACTCATGGATCTCAACACATTAGCGAACTTGGCCGAGGTGCTCGGCGCCATCATCGTGCTCGGCGGCTTCGCGTTCGCGTTCATCCAGCTCGCGCATCTTCGCCGTCAGCGGCACGACATGGCCGCCATCCAGCTGGCCCGTTCGTTCGAGAACCCGGAGTTCGCCCGCGCGCTGCGCTTGGTGCTTGAACTTCCAGACGGCGTCAGCACAACCCAGCTCAAAGGGATGGATCCTCAATACGAGGACGCCGCCATGCTGGTCAGCCTAACCCTGGAATCGGTGGGAATCATGGTCCACCGCCGAATGACCTCTCTCGAAATGGTCTGGGAGCTGATGGGCGGAGTCGTGCTGGCGACCTGGGAGAAACTGCACGTCTGGTCGGGCGAGCACCGCGCGGCGCAGGAACGCGGGAAGTTCGACGAATGGATCGAGTGGCTCTACGATCAGATGAGGCAGCACATGGTCGAGGCCGAGCCCGCCTATTTGAAGCACAAGGACTGGAAACCGAAGTCCCTGTCTGGCTGGCGATAGGTAACCGGACCAACCGACCACCACCTAGACCTCGTTATTACCGACTGTCAATCCACGCGTTGACGATATCTTCGAGCACAGCGATGGGCAGTGAACCGTTTCTCAAAACTGTATCGTGGAAGTCCCTGATATCGAAGTCCTCGCCGAGCGCCTGTTCCGCCTTGTTGCGAAGCTCCTTGATCTTGAGTTCACCGATTTTGTAACTAAGCGCCTGCGCCGGCCACGTGATGTAGCGGTCGATCTCGCTGGTGACTCCGCGTTCACTCAAAGCCGTATTCGCGAGCATGTAGTCGATCGCTTCCTGCCTTGACCAGCCAAAGGCATGCATGCCGGTATCGACGACGAGGCGGCAGGCGCGCCAGGCCTCATAGGTCAGACGGCCAAAGTCGCTGTAGGGGTCCTGGTACAAGCCCATTTCCTTGCCCAGGAACTCGGAATACAGGCCCCAGCCCTCACCGTAGGCTGAGTGATAAAGCTGGCGTCGGAATTCCGGCACCTCGAGCTCCATCGCCAGGGCGGTTTGTAGGTGATGACCCGGTACCGCCTCATGCAGGCTGAGAGCCTCCAGCGTGTAGAGGGGCCGGCTGTCGAGATTCGTGACGCCGAGGAAATAGGTGCCCGAGGTCGTTCCATCACCGGAGGAGGGCTGGTAAAAGGTGCCCCGATTGGGGTTGGCCTTAACGCTGTATGTGCCTCTCGGCAACAGGCCGAAGTATTTCGGCAACAGCCCCTCTGCTGTCTTGCTGATGAGTGCCGCTCTGCCTAACAGCTCCGATTCACTCTTTGCATAGAACCTGGGCTCGCTCCTGAGGTAATCGAGGAACGTCCGGAAGTCGCCTTCGAAGCCGAGCTTACGGATGATCTCCTCCATCTCGCCACGTATGCGCTTCACTTCGGCGAGACCCAACTTGTGAATATCATCCGGGGCCATGTCTGTCGTCGTGTAATAACGGATCAGGTACTCGTAGTAATCGCGTCCACCGTCGAGACTCGTAATGCCGACCGTCTGACGACATGCCGGCAGGTACTCGGAGAGATAAAAACCCAGCAGCTCCTCGTATCCGGGGATTACGTTCGACTCGATGAGTCCCACACCGCGAGCAGTGATATCCGCCCGCTGCTCATCCGATATCTTCGAGGGGAATCTGGCAAATGGGACGTACAGGCCACTCTTTGTCACATCGTCGACGATGTGTTCGCTGATCGTTTCTTCGTATCCCGTGATACTCTCGCAGTAATGAGTGTAGCCGGCTGAAACCGCTTCCCGCAGGAGCGCGATATGCTCGCCGTTATATCGCGGAAAATCGGCGAGGCTAACCAGGTACTTCTCGTAATCGTCTGCCGACAGGAAAGACATCGCCGCCGGCGCTTCGGCGAAGTAGGTGTGATAGCCGGTCAGGCTCGAGAACGGAAAAAAGTGATCCTTCTGAGAATAGGAGTCGCGCTCGGTCAGTCGTTCATAGAGAAACAACCGATACGAGATCTGATCGTTCTCATCGAGATCATCGATGTCGATTTGCTCGAGGCGAGTAAGGATCGCCTCATTGAAGCCCCTTCTTCTCGTTCGCGCCTCGACCGTAAACTCCGCGAGCTTGCCATTCATCCGCCAGGCATCTGGGTCCGTGCGAAAGAACACTTGCTCGGATTCGGCGTTCTCCCAGTGCTCATCGAGGATGGCCTGAAACTCCTCTCCGGGCGACAAGCCACCACAACCTGTCGCCACTGATGTCATCAGCACTGAACAGCAGATCGCATTGATGATTTTCTTCGCGAATCGCATTGACATCATCCAACCGCCAGTCTACCTCGGGTGACGAAACCATCGCAAAAGCAATACGTTACAAGTAGTAAACTAAACGCTGGTATTCCCGGAATCAGTCGGGCCAAGGAGTGTGTCATGAGAACAGCATCGCGGTGGCCGTTCCGGTTGTCTGGCCTGATCGTGCTTGTTCTGGCCGGCGTTGTGGGCACAAGCGACGTCCTACTGGCGCAGCAGCAAGCCCAACCTGATGTCAAAACAGAAGAGGTTGCCCCGTGCATCGTGGGCCAGGCCGATTGTCCCTGGAAGTCAGTGTTCGCCGCGGATGAGGCGCTGTGGGAAAGAGGGCACCTGTACGAGCTCACTGGTGAACGCTGGCGCCAGGTTCACAAAGCCCCCTCGAAGGCCCGGTTGTGCGGAGGGCTCGAGAGCTTACCAGAATCACTAGACCTGTGCACCAACGGTGGCTGCGCACAAGCCCACTGCGTTCAGGCATCTGCGCCCAACGCTAGGAAGATCTGGCTCTGCAAATGCCTGAAGATGAAGTAGACGTCGCGAGATTCCTGGTCACACGGCTCGCTTGCCCCGGAAATAGAACACGAGCCCCGCGAGAATGATCGCCAGCGAGCCACCCACGACTTTGAGGACGAAGAGTCCGGGGTTCTCGGAGCCTTCGGGCGGCACGGTGGCCAGGGCCAGCGACAGAATCGTCGCCAGCAGTCCAAGGCCGCCGGCCAGCCAGGTGACCCCGTCGCCGCCGGGCACGCGCACGACGTTCTCCTCGTCCCCCACTCGGCGTCGCCTCAAAAGCGGCAGGGCCCCAAAGAGATACAGGAATGGAATGAAGTAAAGGATGATCGTCATGTCGACGAGCACGATGTACGCTTCCTCAACGGTCGAGCCGGCCACCGCCATCAACAGGAGTGCACTCGCCAACACGCCCTGCACAAGAAGCGAGACGTGGGGCGTGCCCCACCTCGGGTGCACTCGACCCAGCGCCTCGGGCAAGTAACGGTCGACGCCCACGGCGTACGGAATCCGGGCCGCGCCGGTGAACCACGCGCCGACACCACCCAGACCGCCAAGGGTGATCAAGATCGCGCCCAGCCGGGCCAATCCGTTCACCCCGGCGCGCTCGCCGACCGCCGCCAGTGCCTGGGGAACGCCGCTGATCACGTCCACGGTCTCCGTCGGCAGCGCGACCAGAAGCACCGCTGTGCCGAAGATGTACACCGTGGCGATGATGAGACCCGAGATAAGGATCGCGCGGGGGATCGTCCGGGCGGGGTTCTTGATCTCGTCGCCCATGATCGGCGCCAGCTCGAGACCGGCGAACCCGAACGTCATCGTGGCCAAGAACGCCAGCGTGCCGAACTGCCTGAAGTTGGGAACGAACGATGCACCCTCGAACGACGTCACGCTACCGAAGCGCAGCCACACGTAGAACCCGAAACCAATCAACAATGCGGCCGTCACCCACGTCCCGATCGCACCAATATTCTGGACCCACTTGCCGCGCTCGAGGCCGATCAAGTTGAGACCCAGCGCCAGCCACAGGATCGCCAGCGTGAAGAGGGTGTTGTAGAGCACGCTGTCGCCCAAGCCCAGCCATGCGCTCCCGCCGATGAACAGGAACACTCCCGACACGAACAGCAGCAGTGACGGGAAGTAGACCAGGTTGCTGATCCAGTACGACCAGCCGGCGATGAACCCGTGGATGTCCCCGAAGGCGTGCTTGGCCCACTGGTAGACGCCGCCCTGGCCGGGAAGGCGTGTGCTGAGCTCCATGACCGCTAGCCCCGACGGCACGAAGAAGACGACCAGCGCCAGGACCCACAGAACGAGGCTTGACGGCCCCATCTGGGCCGACGTCGAAAGCCAGCGCAGCCCCACGATCGCCACGACGTTGAACAGAACGACATCGCGCAAACTCAACGCTCGATGGAATTGGCCCTGGCTCATTCCTTTCGCTCGAATCCCGTTTCACCGCCGTACTGCGGTAGCGAATCGTCGATCGTCCACCACTCGGCGCCGTGGTCGACGTAAAAGTGCGCCTCGGGCACGCGGTCGATCGGCTCATCGATGTTAGCCAGAGCCACGTGGATCTCACCCTCGTACTCAGGGCCCTCGAAGAAAAGCGTGCTACCACAACGATCGCAGAAGGTGCGAGTCGAACCCGACACGGTGAGATAACGCGTCAACCGTTCGCGGCCGGCCTGGATATCGACCTGTTCGGCGCGGAACCCCGCCCACGTGACAAATGGTGCGCCGTGCGCCCGACGACACAGCGAGCAGTGGCAGTGCCCACAGTACCTGCTAGGGGGTGTGACTTCGAATTGGACTGCACCGCAGAGACAGGAGCCTTTGGCCATGTCGACCTCCGTCATTAAAGAAGGGCGGCCTCAGCGAAGCCGCCCCCTTTTTAGCCTCTCAAAGGGCTGCCCAGCCCCTCGTCTTCGAAACGCTCGAGCGCTACTCCTCGTCCCCGCCCGCGCTGGGACCGAGCGTGTAGAAACCATCTTTGTGGGGCCCACAAGCATCGCCGAAAGCGTCGGGGGCGTCGTCCCCGTACCGCTCTTCCGCCCGATCACCCGCTTCGCCCACGGCCGCAAGGATCGCCGGGATGCTCTCGCCGATCGTGTAGATCCCGAGGTTCCACTCATCGGCCCACCAGTGATAGATGTAGCCGTGGTTCTGGATCCCTGTTCCCTCTGCGATCAGCTCTTTCCAGATCGGCATGACCTGTGTCTCGGCCTGCTCCTCGACCGCATCACCGGCCCCATCTGAGAAGTCACACATGAACCAGGATAGGCGTAGGACGGGCGCTTCCTCTTCCTCCGCCTCTTGGGCCCAGGCGGTGCTCGTAACACCGACCACCATCAAGGCGGCCAACAACAATAGCGTCTTGCGCATTATCAAACCTCCAACTTTGCACGGGTGCAGTTTTAGCGACTGGGAAAATCGAAGAGAGGTTAACACTTTTGTAGTCAAAGGCACATAATTGCCTCGCCGCAATCGATCAGGGCAAACTCCACTCGCCCTTCCAGTACGAAACCCCCTGCGGTGTGTTCCCGATGAATCGGCCATCAAAGGTCATCTTGCCGCTGATCCCTTCGTACTTTCCGGTTCCGGCCACCCAGGTCTGCGGGCCCGAACACACACCATCGGCTTGCATCTCGCAATTCCAGACGAGCATCGCCTGATCGCCATCCGCATCGGTCACGGTGCAACTCCCCTGAAAGAACTGCCTGCCCCCGACGGTCGCTCCCGCCGCCGGACAAGTGACCCCCGCTTCGTGAAGAAATCCCGCGCCGGCACTATTCACGAAACCCCCATTGAACCCACCGTGCCAGTAAGAACTGCCGTTCACGCTCTCCGTGGTCTCGCCGTAGCTACTCCATGGGAATACGCCCTCGAAGCTGCCGCTCTTCGCCATTTGCGCCTGGGCGGAGCCGGCAAACATC
Organism: Gemmatimonadota bacterium; assembly: GCA_039588915.1. GTDB lineage: Bacteria > Gemmatimonadota > Gemmatimonadetes > JACCXV01 > JAHWKZ01 > CAMYLR01. The sequence continues at coordinate 1,223 of JBDGYV010000029.1, read as the reverse complement.
ACGAGCGCCAGACTCCAGGCAAACGCCACCACAAACGTCATCCGCTTTTTCACGTGCTCCCCTGAGAAAGAGAAAGGATTGTCGAACGACCCCAACACGTTGAATACCCCCCCTGATCAAACTGCGGGGCTCCACGCTAAGCGCGCGCCAGCACCTGAGCCACGTCGTCCTCAGTCACGACGATGCGACCGTGGGGGTTGGCAAGTGTGGCCGCGATTACTCCTGGGTCCGCATCCGCGCCCCCGCACCCGGTGCTCTCCATAAAGTCGTCCCAATCCTCTGGCGATTCAAACACCATCGAGAAGACCCACCTCGCGGAATCGACCAACCTGAACAGGCCAGCGTCAACAGCGGCATCGATGTTGGCGAGCGACGAGAGCATGTTCTTCCGCATCTCGGGGCTGTCCCAGGCGATCCCGATGGATCGGCGATCGTCGCCGACACGCGCTTCCAAGGGCATTGGACTCGTGCAGGGCTGCAGGTTGATCAGCAACCCCTGCGGTCTCAACCAGCGATGGACATCTCGAAGAACGTCACCGACGCTCTGGCGCGACAGTCATCAGAGCGAGCGGCCGAAGACCACGGCATCGTGACTCGCGGTCGGCAGCTCCACCTCCATGATTTCCTCGGCGAGAAACGTGATCGGACACGAGCCCGGCTCGGGGTCGGTGCTGCGGGCAACCTCGATGCGCTTTGCGTCGGGATCCACGCCGGTCACCGCGGCCGCCGTCCGCGCGATGGTGCGCGACGTACGACCCTCTCCACAGCCCACGTCCAGCACCTCTAGCCCCTCGAAAGAGACCAGGCCGGCCAGAACCGCCGCTTCGCGATTATCAGGGTCGTAGATGCGTGCCATCTAGTCGATGTCTTTAAAGCTGGTCGGGGCGACAGGATTTGAACCTGCGACCACCTGAACCCCATTCAAAAAATGACCCTTTTCCAGGTCGTCTCAGCCCGTTTCATAACGTATCCTAAGCCACTGTACCCCTTGACGTTAGAGCCAGGGTCTCGTATCCTGGTTTAGCATCGTGTTGCGTCTGGTTTCGTACCAATTGGACCCTATATGGACCCTAAAATCGAGTGCCAAGACTTCATCTTACTGACCGCACACTGCGGGCGCTAGAAACCGAAAAATCCCAAGAAACGTTTTGGGACGATTCGCTGCACGGTTTTGGTGTGCGCGTATCGGGAACGAGTTCTCGCAAGAGCTTTATCCTTCGTTA
>JBDGYV010000028.1:0-54105 GCA_039588915.1 Gemmatimonadota bacterium | reverse complement strand
CATTCATGCACGCGCGGGGCGGTAGTTCAGTTTGGTCAGAACGCCGGCCTGTCACGTCGGAGGTCGCGGGTTCGAGTCCCGTCCGCCCCGCCATGCAAACACGCTTGCCCCAAATCACCTCCTGCCGATGACCGGGCCCGCCGTCAACTTGGTAGGTATCAGCCACAAGACGGCGCCGTTGGCCCGCCGGGAGCGGTTTGCGTTTCCCACTGTGACATGCCGAGAGATCCTCTCGCAATCCGAAGAGGAGACGCTGATCTTGGTGACTTGTAACCGTACGGAGCTGTACGGTTTGGCCGGCGCGGCTACGCTCGAAAAGAGGTTGTTGGGAGCGGCCGACGCCGACCAGGGGCCGTTCTACGTTCGCGAAGGGTTGGAGGCGGTCCAACACCTGTACGAGGTCGCCGGTGGGCTCGACTCTATGGTCCTCGGAGAACCTCAGATCCTGGGACAGGTCAAGCGCGCGATGGGAGCGGCGCGCGACGCGGGTCGGCTGGGCCCGGTTCTCGACGAGCTGACCCGGCGCGCGGTCCGCGTTGGAAGGCGAATCAGGGGCGAAACCGAGGTTGGGCGTGGGCTGCCGTCGATCCCGAAAGTCGCCACTGGGATGGCACGACTGACGCTTGGCGAGCTAAGCGGTCGTTCGATGCTCATCGTTGGTTCCGGAAAGCTCGGCGACCTGACCGCACAAACGCTACAGCGGGCCGGGGCGGCCGATATCGTGGTCACCAATCGTCGCACGGAACCCGCCGAACGGTTGGCCCAGGCGATCGGCGGACGGGCGGAGCCGCTCAGCGACCTCGATCAGCTGCTTGCGGACGCCGACATCGTCATATCGTGCACGTCTTCACAGACGCCGATCCTCAGCCGGCAACAGATGGAACGGGTGGTTTGCCGTCGCCGATCGCCGCAGCCGCTGGTAATGATCGACATCGCGGTGCCACGGGATGTCGATCCTACCGCCCGTGAGATCGAGGGTGTGCGCCTGTTCGACCTCGATGATCTGCGCGGGTGGAGCTCGGAGGCGGTACCCCGGAAAGCGGTCGACGCGGCTCGAGAAATCATCGCCGCGGAGGCGCAGGAGTTCGATGTGTGGCTGGCGGGTCGCTCGGCGGTGCCAACGATCCGCGCGCTTCGCGATAGAGCCGAACGCATCGTGGCGGCGGAAGTGGAACGCTCGGGCTTGGATGACCGGGAAGCGTTGCGCACCTTTGGACGCCGGGTGATGAACAAGCTGCTGCATCACCCGACGGCGAGGCTCAAAGACCGCGCAGCTACCGAAGGGGAAACCTACGTCGACCTCGCCCGTGACCTTTTCGCTCTCGATCTCGAGTTTCCTGACGAGCGCGGCAATGGGCGGCGTGGCAACAGTGGGTGAAGGCCGGCGACTACGGATCGGAACCCGGGCCAGCGCGCTGGCCCGAGCCCAGACACGGCTGATCTCGGAAGCACTGAAAGCGTTGGGTTGGGAGACCGAAGAGGTCGTTGTGCGAACGGCCGGGGATCGGGCTCCGAATGCGTCTCCTGCCGAATTGGGGAGGGGCGCTTTTGTCGCTGCGCTCGAGTGTGCTCTCACGGATCGTTCGATCGACATAGCTGTTCACAGCGCGAAGGACTTGCCGACCGACGATCGACCCGTGGTAACGGTGATCGCCTACCCGCGGCGCGCCGACGCCCGCGACGCGATCGTAACCCGTGACGGGAGACCACTGGCCAGCGTGCCACCGGGTGCGCGAGTCGCAACCTCGAGCCCCCGACGACGCGCTTTTTTGCTATCCGAACGTAACGATCTCAGCGTGGTCCCGATTCGCGGCAACGTTGACACGCGACTAGCGAAACTGGATCGGGGCGATTTCGATGCCCTCTGTGTAGCCGCGGCCGGGCTCGATCGACTCGGGTTGGCGGGCCGGGCAGCCGAGCGGCTTCCACCAAGGCGCATGCTCCCGGCTGTCGGCCAGGGGGCGCTCGCCGTTCAGATCCGCGCCGATGACGATCTCGAGGGTGACCTCCGCTCGCTTGACGATCCGATGACGCGCCAAGCGGTGACCGCTGAGCGGGGTTTCCTCAATGCGATGGGGGGCGGCTGCCGGACGCCGCTGGCGGCGCACGCGGTTTGCGATAACGGTGGGCTCACGATCGATGGTGCAGCGCTCGATCCCGATGGGGGACAGGCGTTCTTCGAGCGCTCGACGGGCCCGACCAATGAAGCCGCTCGGATCGGGAGCCAGCTCGCTGACCGACTCTTGGCGCTCGGCGCCGATTCGATCGTTGGGGTGGGACCGACATGAAGAGTGTGGCCTTGAAGGGTTGGCGCGTTGTAGTGACGGCCTCGAATGGCGAGCCGTTCTGCGACTGGCTCGAGCGAAACGGCGCGATACCGTTTCACGCGCCCACGATAGCGATTCGATCGCTCAACGGTGAGCCTCTCGACCGCGCACTTCGCCGACTCGAGATCTATGACTGGGTGGTGATGACCAGCCGGAACGGCGTGGCGTCGTTGGCGACGCGGCTGACGGCACTTGGGCTGACGATACCTGCCAAGCCGGTCTGGGCGGTGGTCGGGCCTCGAACCGGGGAGGCGCTGGAGTCGTTGGGCGTCGAAGTACGCGTTATGCCATCCGCGCGGCGAGCGGCGGCGATCCCCGACGCGATGGGTGACGTCGAAGGTCGGCGCGTGCTTCTCGTCCGGGCCAAGCGGGCCACCCGGGATCTGCCAACGATCCTGCGCCAGCGCGGTGCGGTCGTGGATGACGTAGTCGCGTACGAGACGATCGAAGGGCCGGAAGCTGCGCGTCCCAGGCTTGAGGCGGCGCTGGCCGAGCCTCTACAGGCGATCGTCTTTACCAGCGGCTCGACCGTGCGCGGCTTCGTGCGCCTGGTGCCTGACCCGCAGAGAGCGGTGGGTGGAGCAGTGATCGCATGCATCGGGCAGGTAACTGCGGTGGCGGTGCGCGAAGCTGGACTCGGCGCCCCGGTCGTGGCAGCCGAGCCGACGCCAGCCGCAGTGTTTGAAGTGTTGGTCGGCAGCTCCGACCGAGATCGTGAGCGAGCGCGTGTCTGACCGCACGTTCGAGCGCTTTCGCAGGCTGCGACGAACGCCGGCGTTACGGGCGTTGGTCGCGGAGACCCGACTCTTTCCACGTCAGCTCGTGTATCCGATTTTTGTTCGCGACGGCCAGGCGGTGCGTGAACCGATCGCGTCAATGCCGGGTCAGGAGCGAGTCTCGGTGGATGAACTGGTGCGGGATGTCGAGCGCGCCTCCGAGCTCGGAATCGGTGGGGTTCTGTTGTTCGGCCTCCCGATCGAGAAGGATTCCGTCGGCAGCGGTGCGTGGGACGAACGTGGCGTCGTTCAGCGCGCGGTCAGGGCGATTCGCGAAGCCGACCCCGATCTGGTCGTGGCGGTCGACGTCTGTCTATGCGGTTACACCGATCACGGTCACTGTGGTGTGCTCCGCGATGGCGACGTGGATAACGACGAGACGTTGCCGCTGCTGGCGCGAACCGCCACTTCCCTGGCCGCAGCCGGGGCCGACATCGTGGCGCCGAGTGCGATGATGGATGGACAGGTTGTGGCGATCCGGTCGAAGCTCGACGAGGCCGGTTACGGAGACGTGGCGATTATGGCCTACGCGGCCAAATACGCGTCCGCGTTCTACGGGCCGTTCCGCGAAGCCGCCGACTCAACGCCCCAGACGGGTGATCGGCGGGGGTACCAGATGGACTCGTCGCACGTTCGACAGGGATTAGCCGAGATCGCCGCCGATCTGGCCGAGGGGGCCGACGTGGTGATGGTCAAGCCGGCGCTGGCCTACCTCGATGTGATTCGCGCCGCACGAGACCGATTTGACGCTCCACTTGCTGCCTACAGCGTGAGCGGTGAGTACGCGATGCTGGCGGCGGCCGCCGAGCGGGGTTGGCTGGATCACAAGGCGACCGTGCTTGAGTCGCTGACCGCGATCGCGCGCGCCGGCGCGGACATCGTAATCACCTACTCCGCGTTGGAAGCGGCCCGCTGGCTCAGGTGAGCCGTCGCAATTTCGTCCACGTGCTGGCGTTGCGGGTCGATCCCGCGTGGCGAAGACAGTCATGTGAAGCGCGTGAGGTCGATTGCGAGGCGCTGCTTGAAGCCGCTCGGCAGGCGGCCGAGCGAGTGACGACCTACACGTACTCGATGGTCGGCACGCGGACCGACGTGGACGTGCTGTTTTGGCGGCTTGGCGCATCGCTCGAGGACCTCGAGGAGACTGCCAGCCAGCTGTTGTGCTCGGGTGTTGGGAAATGGTGCACGATCTCACACTCCATGATCGGGTTGGTCCGACCTTCGAAGTACGTAAAAGAGAGAACTCCGCAAGAAGAGGCGATGTTCACCGGCGATCGTTCCCGATACCTGATCGTCTACCCGTTCGTCAAGACGACCGAGTGGTATTTGATGTCGGAAGATGAACAGCGCCGTCAGATGTCGGAGCACATCCGAGTGGGACGGCGCTACCCGATGATCCAACAGCTGCTCGCATACTCGTTTGGGCTCGATGACCAGGAGTTCATCGTCGCCTACGAGACCGATGATCTGGGCGCCTTTCAGGATCTCGTTCGTGATCTGCGAGGGACCGAGGGTCGACTGGCGACGGTGCGGGACGTTCCGCAATTGGTTGGGGTCCATCGTCCGCTGGCCGACATCATGGCGCTGATCGGCGGACGCGAAGCGTGAACGACGGTTTGTTCACACGTGCCAGGGAGCTTTTCCCGGGAGGTGTCAACAGTCCGGTTCGAGCGTTTGGTGCGGTTGGGGGCACGCCTCGCTTTGTGACCCGAGCCGAAGGCGCCTACGTGTGGGACGCGGATGGCGTCAAGCGGATCGATTACGTCTCTTCATGGGGCGCGATAATCCTTGGCCACGCCGTTTCGGAAATCGTTGAGGCGATACGCTCGGCTGCCGGTCGAGGCACGAGTTACGGCGCGCCAACGCCAGGTGAGATCGCGCTCGCTGAGCGGATTCAAGCGGCGATGCCGTCGGTCGAGCGGATGCGCTTTACGTGCTCGGGGACGGAAGCGGTGATGAGCGCCGTACGCTTGGCGCGAGCCCACACGGGTCGGAGCAAGATCCTGAAGTTCGCTGGCTGTTATCATGGTCATGCCGACTCGCTGTTGACGGCGGCGGGGTCCGGGGTAGCGACGATGGGGTTGCCGGGGAGCGCTGGCGTCACCGCAGATGCGACTCGTGACACTCTGGTGGCGCCGTACAACGACCTCGACTCGGTGAGTGAGCTCTTTGACCGTTTTGGGGATGAGCTCGCGGCGGTGCTGGTCGAACCCGTGGCCGCCAACATGGGGTTGGTGCTGCCTAGGCCAGGGTTTCTCGAGCTGCTGCGCGAGCAAACCAGCGAACATCATGCACTGCTGGTCTTCGACGAGGTCATAACCGGGTTCCGCGTCGCGCCCGGCGGTGCGCAAGAGCGGTACGGTGTAACGCCCGACTTAACGTGTTTGGGCAAGGTGATCGGTGGCGGTCTTCCAGTCGGCGCGTTTGGCGGCCGAGCCGACATCATGGCCCTGGTCGCCCCAGAAGGACCGGTGTATCAAGCCGGCACGTTGTCCGGTAACCCGTTGGCGATGGCCGCCGGCGAGGCGACGTTGGCGCGGCTCACCGGTCGCGATGTGTTCGATCGCTCGGAAGGGCAGACCGCGAGCTTGGCCGCCGGGCTCCGGGAAGCGATCGACGCCGGCCCGCACGCGGGGTGCGCCAGCGTGGCCACGATCGGATCGCTACTGACGCTCTTCTGGACCCCCCGCCCGCCGACTTCGTTCGCCGAAGCACAAGCCGGCGACGGTGAAGCGTTCGCCAGTTTCTTTCACGCCATGTTGGATCGCGGCGTCAGCTTGCCGCCATCGCCCTACGAGGCGTGGTTTGTGACGCTCGCCCACGGTGCTGGCGAGGTCGACGCCACGTTGGCGGCCGCTCGGGAAGCGCTTGCCTAACTAGCCAACGTCATGAGCGACCGCTTCCTCCGCGCCTGCCGATGTAAAGAAGTCGACTGTACGCCAGTCTGGTTCATGCGCCAGGCCGGGCGGTGCTTGCCCGAGTACCGCGCGATCCGCAAACACCACTCGCTGCTTGAGATTGTGCGCCAGCCCGAGCTCTGCGCCGAGGTCACCCTTCAACCGGTCGATCGGCTCGGAGTTGATGCCGCGATTGTGTTTTCCGACATCACGCTGCCGTTCTTCGGGTTGGGCGTCGACTTCGAGATCCAATCCGGTGTCGGTCCGGTGATCGATCGTCCAGTGCGGGAACCGGCCGACGTCGAGCGGCTGTCGGTGTTTGACCCGCGATCCGACGTGGCTGAGCTGTTGGAAGCGATCGCGCTGATTCGGCGCGCGAACACGGTGCCGCTGATCGGTTTCGCCGGCGCACCGTTCACCCTTGCGGCGTACCTCGTCGAGGGCCGGCCGTCGAGACGTTTCCATCTCGTCAAGGGTTTTATGCACCAACACCCGCTTGCGTGGCGCGAGCTCATGGACCGGCTGACCGACGCGACGATCGCACACCTCACGGCTCAGGTCGAAGCCGGTGCTCAAGCGCTCCAGGTCTTCGATTCTTGGATCGGTGCGCTCAGCCCGAGTGACTATCGCGAGTCGATTCAGCCACACATGGAAAGGTTGTTCGGGGGGCTGCCGGATGTTCCGACGATCCACTTTGGCACCGACACGGCAGGCTTGCTCCCGTCAATGTCAGCGGCTGGCGGAGACGTCATCGGGCTCGACTGGCGGATCGATCTCGACCGCGGATGGGAGGTCGTCGGCGACCGCGGGGTGCAGGGGAATCTCGACCCGGTGGTTGCGGCGGGCCCTTGGGAAGTGGCCGAGCGCCAGACCCGCGCAATCCTGACGGCGGCGGGTGGCCGCCGGGGGCACATATTCAACTTGGGTCACGGCGTCCTGCCCCACACCGAGGTCGAAAACCTCAAGCGCTTGGTTGAGCTGGTACATGAGGAGACCGCGTGACTTCCGGATTGCTCGTCATGTCGTATGGAACTCCCGAGCGGTTGGAGGACGTCGAGCCGTATTACACCCACATCCGTCGTGGTAACCCGCCCCCCGAGGAACGGCTGCACGAGCTGATCGAGCGCTACCGGGCGGTTGGTGGTCCGACAGCTCTAAACCGCATCACACGCCGCCAAGCGACAGCCCTGAAGGCGACGCTCGCCGACCGTGGCACCGCCGTTCGGTTGTACGTCGGATTCAAGCACGTGGCGCCGTTTGTCGGCGAGGTGGTCGAGGCCATGGCCGCCGACGGGATCACACACGCAGTGGGCCTCGTGTTGGCACCTCACTACTCGTTGCGCTCGATCGCCGAGTATCAGGCGTACGCGGAAAAGAAGCGACGGCAGGAGATGACGTTGGAGATCGTTTCCGGCTGGCACGACCACCCTGGGTTCATAACCGGGCTCGCCCGGCGGCTCAGGGATGCGTTACCGCGCGCCGGCGACGGCCCGCATGTCGTTTTCACGGCGCATTCGTTACCGGCAGCGGTGCTCGATCGTGGCGATCCGTACCCCGATCAACTCCGACGCACCGCCCACTTGGTAGCCAAAACCGTCGGTCTGGATGGCTGGTCTTTCGCCTACCAGAGCGCCGGTCGCACCGACGAGCCGTGGTTGGGTCCGGATATCCTGGAGACGATCGATGAGCTAGCGGACCTGGGGGAGAGAGGCGTTGTCGTACAATCGATTGGGTTCGTAGCCGATCACCTCGAGGTGCTTTACGATCTCGACATCGAGGCGCGCGAGTTGGCGGAGCGACGCGGACTCGCCTACGCTCGCGCCATGATGCAGAACGACGATCCCGACTTCATCGATGCTCTGGCGACTATCGTTGAGGATCGATTAGCGATGGTGGGCTCGACGGGATGATGGGAGTTGGGGAGACCGCTCGAGGAACGTAGCTTGGTCGCAACGAAAGGGTGAAGCTTGAGCGTTTTCGGCAGACTGATCTTGGGGCGGTGGTTTACGCGCTGGCTCCTCCGCGGTGGGCCCTGGGCGATCGCCGCCAAGCTGGCGGCCGTCGCGATCTGGGGCGCGTTCAAGTGGCGCCGCGAATCGCGCCGACTGGAGCGCGAGTTGGAGCGTCAGGAGATCGAGGCCGAGTACGAGGTTCTACCAGGAACCTCGGCCAGCCGGGCGGGTACCGGTTCTCAAAGGCCAACCGTTGAATCACCCGAGACATCAGCCGATAGTCGATACCCTCAGAGGAGAACAGACGGTGTTTAGAACAGCGATTATGGGAGTGTTCGCCACGTTCGCGTTTACCATGCCGGTTCTAGCTCAGGACGATGCGGCAGAGAACGCCGAGCCCGAGGTCGCCGCGGACGCTGAGCCAGTAGCCGAAGAGGAAGTCGTGTCGACGCACGATTGGGAGTTCGCGCTCCAGCCGACCCAGCACGCGCCCAGCGGCGCGGGAGTGGTCAAGGTGACTGAGGGCGACGCTGGACAGGCTTTGGTGGTCGAGGTCGAAGGGCTACCGCTGATCGATGAGCTCGACCAGGAAGACCGCGATGTCAACGCTTATACGGTATGGATCGTTCCCAGCAAGGAGCGCGTCAAGGAGTCGACTCTGGCTGGCGTGGTCACGGTGGGTCCGGAGGGTACCGGTGCGTTCGAGAGCACGACCGCGCTGGAGACATTCGGCATTATCGTCACCGCGACACCAGATGGCGCCCCGGAGGCGATCTCGGGTGTCCCGGTTCTGACCGGAATCCCGGTGACATCGGCGCCACCTGCCGCGCCGGCGGGGGGTGAAGCCGCTCCAGCCGGAGATGCGGCACCCGATGGGCCACCGGCCGAAGGCGAAGCCGAGCCCGAGGCTGAAGAACCGACCGACGAAGCGCCGGGCGAAGCGTAAGACACGTCCCTAACCAATATTTCCAGATGACCGCCTCCCTGCACGGGGAGGCGGTTTTTTTTGGCCATACTTGACAGCACTGGAGCGTTTGTCCTACAATGTGGGACCAGGTGGGAAATAATGGGAGAAAGTGGACTGTGGACACGAGCGTTGTGGGGTCAAAACGTCGTTTCTTGGTCAGTACACGCATTCTATCGATGAGAAAGGTCGGGTCAGCCTCCCAGCACGATTTCGGGACGGCGAGGCCGGCCAATCTTTTGTCGCTACCCGTGGCCTCGGGTCGTGTTTGTTCCTTTACCCGTTGGCCGAGTGGGATCGGGTTCTGGCGCGTTTCGATCGCCAGAAGGCACGAATCGATCCCCAGCAGCGACGTCACTTTCTCCAACTTATGCAACACACCCTCGAGACGACCGTTGACGCTCAGGGGAGAATCTTGCTCCCGCGCCACCTCGCCGAGCTCGCCGGCATCGGCGACGAGGTCACCTTCGTGGGCGCCGGGGATGTGATCGAAATGTGGGACCCGAACCGTTACGAGCAGTTCGTTGGCAAAGCTGGTGAGGAGTTCGACCGATGGTTGACCCAGTACCTGTAGCGCGACCGTGCCCGAGCAGCAGTTCCACGAGCCGGTCTTATTGACGGAGACGATCGCGATGCTGAGGCCAGCCACAGGGAAGACGTACCTGGACGCCACGCTCGGTGGTGGTGGGCATGCTGAGGCGATTCTCGAGGCTTCGGCGCCAGCCGGTCGATTGGTGGGATTGGATCGGGATCCGCAGGCGATCCAGTTCGCAAGCCAGCGACTGGCACGGTTTGGTGATCGGGTCGAATTGTTGAATACGAACTTCGCCGAGATCGACCGGACGTCGAGGTTCGAGCGAGCGCGGTTTGATGGCGCTCTGCTCGACCTCGGCGTTTCCTCGGCACAAATCGACGACGTGGTGCGCGGCTTCAGCTACCGTCAGGACGCTCCGCTGGATATGCGGATGGGGCCCAGAGGGGAACCTGCACGGGACCTGTTGTCGCGCGCCGCACCATCGACCCTGGAGCAGATCATTCGCGACTATGGGGAGGAGCGTTACGCACGACGCATCGCAAGAACGATCGTGCGCGAGCGCGAGCGTGAGCCGATCGATACGACCAATCGGTTGCGAGCTATCGTCGAATCAGCGGTCCCGGCGAGCTCTCACCGACTCAAGAGCGTAGCAAGGGTTTTCCAAGCGATTCGCATCGCCGTCAACGACGAACTGACGGCACTCAACAGAGGTCTCAAACAAATTGAGCGGCGGCTGAACGCCGATGCCCGGCTAGTGGTGATCGCTTATCACTCGCTGGAAGACCGTGTAGTCAAGCGGTACTTCCGCGAGTTAGCGGCGGATTGCAAGTGTCCGCCGGATCTCCCCGTTTGCCGGTGTGACAAGGTCTCCGAGGCGGACGTGCTCACCCCCCGACCGATCCGTCCGACCGAGGCCGAGGTCGCCGCCAATCCTCGTGCTCGGAGCGCGCGGTTGCGCGCCATCGAGCGACGCCGCTCAGCGGCGAACCAAACTCGGACCTAGCGCCGGAGGGCACAGAGTCGGTGAACGTCTACGTCCGCGAGTACCGTAAGATCGAACACCGAACCCGTCGCCGGACAAGCTTCGCGTGGCACTATCTGCCGACACTCCTTCTGCTCACGGCTACTGTCGTCGTGGGCAAGGTCTACGTTCAGTCAGTCGCGATTCGATGGTCCGATCGCGCGGTGGAGCTGAATACGACGGCGAGAGATCTAGAAGCCGCGAATGATGCGCTCACGCGTTCGATCGCGGTGTTGACGGCCCGAGACCGGGTAACACGCGCTGCGGACCGACGCCTGGGTATGGTCACCCCGACCGAGGTCGATGTCGTGTGGTTGCCGGTCCCGGATGGAACCCCCACACACCAACCGTCAGTGCTAGCGAAGGTCGATCGTGGACCGTTGGCCACTGTGGGTGGTTGGTTTGATGCGTTCTGGCAGGAGGAAGCTCTCGCGCTGACGAGCCAATAGTGGCTCGTTCCCGGGGGATCCGCTCCAAGAAGGTGGGTGAGTCCGATCGCCTTCGAATCGGACGCCGTCGCCAACGGTTCATTTTCTTGCTGCTCCTCATCTTCGCAGCTCGGCTTGGGGTCGCGTTCTTCGAGATCCAGATTCGCGACCACGATAAGTACCAAACAACTGCTCAAAAACAGCAAAAGAAGCGGATCGTCATTCCACCCGAGCGGGGCACGATTTACGATCGCAACGGGGTGCCACTGACGGTCAATCAAGAAGAGTACGGAGTCTACCTCGTGCCACGCCACGTCGATCCCGACGACGTAGAACAGTTCGTCGAGACGTTGACCTCCATCCTCGGGGTCAGCGCTCGCGAGGTGCACCGGCGTTTGGAGGAGGGCGGGTGGTACGTACGGCTGACGCGTGGGATCTCGCCCGGGATCGTGCGCCAGCTCGAAGCCGCCAGCCTCGATGGTGTGGGTGTGGAATCGTACCGAGTGCGTCGGTATGCCTACGATGGACTAGCGGCCGACTTGCTCGGTAAGGTCAACAACGACAACGAAGGCCTCGACGGCATAGAGTTGTACTACGACGAGGTCCTCCGCGGTACCCCTGGCTACGCCATCCACCAGCGGGACGCACTAGGACACGAGTACTCGAACTTTACGTTTCCAGTCGACGCTCCGGTCCACGGTCGAGATGTGTATCTGACGATTGATCTAGGGGTTCAAGAGATCGTCGAGGGTGCGCTCGAAACGGCTATGAACAAGACGGGCGCAAAAGCCGGGAGCGTGGTGGTTGTCGACCCGCGGACGGGCGAGGTGTTGGCGATGGCCACTCGTGGTGGACCCAGGAAGAGTGACCAGCGGGGGAGAAACGTAGCCGTGGTCGATCAGTTCGAGCCCGGGTCGACATTTAAGATCGTGCCGCTTACCGGGTTGTACGAGGAGTCGCTGGCGGCACCCAGCGATTCGTTGTTCTGTGAGCGGGGCACGTGGCGACACAACGGGCGCACGATACGCGATGTCCACCCGTACGGCTATCTCACCGTCGAACAGGTGATCGAGGCGTCCTCGAACATCTGCTCGGTCAAGCTCGCCGATCGTCTCGGTGAGGACAGGCTCTACGAGTACGCGCGCAAGTTCGGGTTCGGCCTGCCTGCCGGCCTCGATTTTCCGGGCGAGCCAAGCGGCCTACTCAAACGCCCCGACCAGTGGTCGTCGCTGACATCCGGATCGATAACTATGGGGTATGAGGTGATGGTAACCTCAGTCCAGATGGCGATGGCCTACAGTGCGGTGGCCAACGGAGGCGAGCTCCTGCGGCCCTACCTGGTGCGGCGAATCATAGATGTCGACGGCGATGTCGACTTCGAGGGTGGTCCGCAGCACGTTCGTCGCGTCATGGAGCCGGAGACGGCGCGCCTCGTGACCCAGGCACTGGTTCGCGTGGTCGAGTTTGGTACTGCGAAGAGCGCGCAGATCGACATGCTGCCAGTGGCGGGAAAGACTGGCACTGCTCGCAAGGTCGGTGAGCGTGGCTACGACAGCAGTCGTCATACCGCATCGTTTGCCGGCTTCTTTCCGGCTGACGATGCGCGGTATGCGGTTTTCGTCCGCATCGACGAGCCGGTCGGCAAATTTTACGGGGGACTAGTGGCGGCACCGGTGTTTCACGAGATAGTGGAGAACACGCTATTGACCCGAGCCGTGGACCGGTCACCCGCGTTGGTCGAGCGGTTCCGTTCCCCCCAGCAGGTTGTGCAGCGCGTTTCCGATGGATTTGGCGCGCTGCCGGTGGCAGAGCCAGATACCCTCGCGCCGTCTGAGTCGATCGAGTGGCCGGAAGGCGTCGATCCGCGCACGCACGTCAAGGTGCCGGATTTCACCGGTATGGGTTTACGCGAGGCGGTGCGTCGCGCATCGCGTTTAGGGATTCAACTGACATTTGGTGGGACCGGGACGATTGTCGGCCAAGAGCCCGAGCCGGGGGAGGTGCTAACCCGCGGCGGCGTCGTACGGGTTCGGGACAGATAGTGACAGTGGCCATCGAGGCGTCGCGACTGTCCGCCTTGGCCAAGCGAGTCAACGGGCGGGTCGTTGGCGGCACCGATTCCTGTGTCACCGGGGTGTCACACGATAGCCGCCGCGTGCGATCGGGTGATCTGTTCGCCGCCATCGCCGGTTTTGAAACCGATGGCCATCGCTTTATCCACTCGGCCGCCGAGGCGGGCGCCACCGCGGCGTTGGTAGAGCGGGAGGGTCCGTGGCCGGTACCGGCGATTGTCGTCGACGACGTACGCCGTGCGATTGGACCCGTGGCCCACGCGATCGCCGGTGATCCAACGACCCGGATGCGCGTGATTGGGATCACGGGAACCAACGGCAAGACGACGACGTCATTCATGACGGCGGCGGTGCTGGGTGACGATGAGGCGGCCACGCTGGGAACGCTTGGTGTCCGGCGACGGGGTCGGGTTTTTAAGACCGGGTTGACGACACCAGAGGCCCCCGAGCTGGCGGGACTTTTCGCTGACTTGGAGCAGGAGGGAGTGATATCGGTCGTCATGGAGGTTTCGAGCCACGCGATCGCGCTCGGGCGGATCGGCGGGATTCATTTCGCAGCTGGGGCGTTCACGAACCTGAGTCCTGATCACCTCGACTTTCACCCAACGATGGAGGAGTACGGTGAAGCGAAGCTCGACTTCTTTCGTCTGCTTCGTGAGCAGCAAGGGTTCGGGGTTGTGAATGCGGATGACGCATGGGGTGAGCGATTTTGGGTTGCGGGACCAGCGGAGACATGGCGCTTTAGCGCGCGCGATTCCGCTGCCGAGGTGTATGCAGAGCGAGTCGACGTCGAGCGCGACGGTACAACGATGGACGTACGTACTCCGCGCGGGCGATTTACAACCCGCTTGTCGATGGCTGGCCGCTTCAACGCCGCCAACGCGCTGGCGGCAGCGGCGCTAGGCGTTGGACTCGGAACCGAGCCGGAGGCGGCGGGTCTTGCTCTGGCTGCGGTCGACCATGTGCCTGGTCGCTACGAGGTCTACCGCGGGACGGACATCACCGTAATCGTGGACTACGCCCATACCCCGCAGGCGATGGAACGCATTCTGCTGGCCGTGCGCGATACCGGAGCCCGGCGGATCTTGTGCGTCTTCGGCTGCGGCGGTGAGCGCGATCGCACCAAGCGACCGAAGATGGCCGGGGTGGCCGGAACGTTGGCGGACATTGCGATTCTGACGACTGACAACCCGCGGCGCGAACCAATCGATCAGATCGTGGCTGACACCGTGGCCGGATTCGACGATACCGCTGCC
Organism: Gemmatimonadota bacterium; assembly: GCA_039588915.1. Lineage (GTDB taxonomy): Bacteria > Gemmatimonadota > Gemmatimonadetes > JACCXV01 > JAHWKZ01 > CAMYLR01. The sequence continues at coordinate 39,877 of JBDGYV010000028.1, read as the reverse complement.
CGTTGGGAGCGGATCGATGATCGCGCGGCAGCGATTGAGTACGCGGTCGGCGAGGCTGAGTCAGGCGACGTGGTGTGTGTGCTCGGCAAGGGCGATGAGGAACACATCTTGATCGGCACCCAGCGAATTCCGTTTCGCGATCGGGACGTTGTTCAGCGGGCCTTGGCGGCTCGGGATGGGTCGGCGTGAGCGCGAAGCTGACTGCCGATCAGGTGACGGCCGCGCTTGGCGTGGAACCCTGTGGACGATCTCCTCGGCTCTTCAGTGGCGTGACGATCGATACTCGGCGAGCGGTGCCGGGAGAACTGTTCGTGGCGATCCGCGGCGACCGGTACGATGGCAACGATTTCTCAGATGCGGCGGTCGCCGCTGGTGTGTCCGGAGTGATCGGCGAGAATCGGGACTTCGCGGAGCGTGAGCAAATCGCGTTTTGGGCGGTGCCTGACGGACGGGCCGCGCTCCAGGCGTTGGCGGGTTACTATCGGAAAAGCCTCTCCACGCAGGTGATTGCGATTACCGGGTCGAACGGAAAGACGACCACCAAAGAGTTGATCGCAGCGGTGCTTGCGCAGCGGTTCTCGACATCGGCTACCAGTGGCAACTTGAACAACCAGATCGGTGTCCCGCTTACGCTACTCGACATCGAGCCCGACAGCGACTGGGCAGTGGTCGAGCTGGGAACTAGCGAGCCTGGGGAGATCGCCATTCTGTCGCGCATCGCTCAGCCGTCGATCGCAGTCATCACTGGCGTCGCGGCGAGCCATTTGGAGGGACTGGGCTCGGTCCAGGCAGTGATCGATGAGAAGCTGGCCCTTGGACGAGCTCTGGCACCGGACGAGGTCCTGTTCTACAACGGTGACGACCCGCGGTTGGCGGCCGCGGTTTCCGGGTTGGCTTGTCGCTTGATTTCCTACGGCATCGAGTCGTCGAACGACGTTCGGCCCACACGCTGGAAGCTGGACGGCGAAGGACGCGGAATGTTCGAGGTCGATGGCCGGATCTACCGGTTGCGGCTGGTTGGGCGGCACAACGTGGTAAATGCGCTGGCCGCGGTGGCCGTGGGCCGCGAGGTCGATATCTCACCCGGGGCGATCGCTGTAGGCATTGCCGAGCCCGACACACTGCCGCTTCGCATGCAGTTGGAGCGGTGGGGAGACGTGGTCGCGCTGGTTGATTGTTACAACGCCAACCCCGAGAGTGTGGCGTCGGCAGTAACCACCCTGGTCGCTCTCGATGACGCGAGTCGACGGGTCGTCGTGCTCGGTGAGATGCTGGAGTTAGGCGACCAAAGCGAAGCGTTGCACGAACAGGTTGGGCGCGAACTGGGTCCAGCTGGTGTCGACGTCGTTGCGACCGTTGGCGTTGGTGCGGCACCGATCGCCAGCGGCGCGGAGGATGCCAGCGTGGCAGCATTTCGATTCAATGACCAGCCTGGCGCGATCCGTTGGCTGGTCGACAATCTCCGGCCCGGTGACGCAGTCCTCTTCAAGGCCAGTCGAGGCGCGGAACTAGAGCACGTCGTAGAACCAGTTCGCGAGGCATGTCTCGGTTGCTCGGTCGAGATCAATCGGTGAGGCGGCGGTAGATGCTCTACGACCTGCTCGTCCCGCTGGCTGATCAGCACACGTTCTTCAATGTTTTTCGGTACATCACTTTTCGGTCCGCCTACGCGACCGTTACTGCGCTCGCGCTGGCGTTCATACTGGGTCCGTGGCTGATCCGGCGCCTGCACATGCTTGGAGCAGGGCAGCCGATTCGTCGAGAAGGTCCCGCAGCGCACCAACTGAAGGCCGGCACCCCGACCATGGGGGGCGTGCTGATCATCCTCGCGGTCGTCGTTCCGACCCTTCTTTGGGCCGATTTGAGTCAGCCGTTCATCCAGATGATCCTCGTGGCCACGCTCTGGATGGGCGGGCTGGGTTTTCTCGACGACTACCTGAAGGTCGTGAAGCAGAAGTCGGAGGGGCTGATCGCGATCCAGAAAGTCGTTGGACAGGTTCTACTGGGTGTTGTTCTGGGCATATGGTTGTACATGCAACCTGTCCACGGCGAGTTCACCACGCTGACGTCGGTGCCGTTCTTCAAGGAGCGTTTTGTCGATTTCGGTTGGTTGTACGTCCCGTTCATCATTCTGGTGGTGATTGCTGCCACCAATGCTGTCAACTTGACCGACGGTCTCGACGGGTTGGCGATCGGGTTGGGAGCGATCGCGGCGACCGCATTCGCCATCTTTGCGTACGTGATCGGGCGCGCCGACTGGTCGGGCTACCTTCAAATCCCGTACTTCCCCGGTGCCGGTGAGCTGACCGTTTACTGCGCCGCGCTGCTTGGTGCCGCTCTTGGGTTTCTCTGGTACAACGCCCATCCGGCGGAAATCATCATGGGCGACACTGGTTCGCTGGCGTTGGGTGGGGCGTTTGGGACGCTGGCGGTGCTGCTCAAGATGGAGTTCGCGCTGATCTTCGTGGGCGGCGTGTTCGTGCTCGAGACACTGTCGGTGATCATCCAAGTGGCGTCTTTTAAGCTGCGCGGGAAGCGGGTCTTCAAGATGAGTCCGATCCACCACCATTTCGAGCTCTTGGGGTGGGACGAACAGAAGATCGTCATGCGCTTTTATATCCTGGGTATCCTGTTTGCGTTGTTGGCGGCTTCCACGCTGAAGCTGCGGTGATCGACTCCCCGGTCCAGGTCGACGGCGCGCGCGTCGCGGTGCTCGGGCTCGGGCGCTCCGGGTCGGCAGCCGCGCGTCTGCTTTCGCGGAGGGGGGCGAGCGTGTACGCGTCCGACGTCGCGAGCTGCGATCGGACTGTGGCCGCGACCGAAGCGCTAATAGCTGAAGGGATCGAGGCAAGCGCCGCAGGGCACGATCGTGAATTGCTGGCCGACTGCGACTGGATCGTCGTAAGCCCCGGAATCCCGCCCGACGCGGAGATTCTCAACACACCGCCTGTCTGTGACCGGCCGATCTTCAGTGAGATCGAGGTCGCGTCGTGGTTTGCCCGGGCACCCGTGGCCGCAGTGACCGGCACGAACGGCAAGACCACGACCACTGCGCTGCTCGGGGCGGTCGCCCAGACGGGCGGCGTCTCGGTCAGTGTGGCTGGCAACATCGGGCGCGCTTTCTCGACTGCGGTGCTCGAGGATCCGGATGTCGAGTGGTACGTGCTCGAGGTGTCGTCGTTCCAGCTGGCGCGAATCGAGACGTTTAGACCGCGCGTGGCGGTGGTGCTCAACCTGACGGCTGACCACCTTGACACGTACCCGGACGTCGACGCGTACGCCCGGGACAAGGCGCGCATCACCCTCAACCAGGGCCGGGACGACCACCTGTGTCTGAACGCCGAGGACGAAGCCCTGTCCGGCTTCGGATCCGATCGGCCGGTAACGCGACACTGGTTTCACCGCTACCAGTCGGTTGACCGGGGTGCGTGGGTCGACGATGGGTGGATCACCCTGGCCGGCGAGGCATACTCGGGGCCGATCATCAAAACAGCCGCACTCAAGATCCCGGGTCAGCACAACGTCCAGAACGCATTAGCGGCTACGCTGGCGGCTGAGCTCATGGGAATCGAGCCAACTGCGATCGGTTCGGGGTTGGCTTCGTTTGGCGGTGTGGAGCACCGTCTCGAGAGGGTGGCGATCATCGACGGGGTCACCTTCGTCAACGACTCAAAAGCGACCAATGTCGAGTCCGTCACGGTTGCGCTGAGAGCGTTCGATCAACCGCTGATCGTTATCCTAGGCGGCCGCCATAAGGGCTCCCCCTACGCACCGTTGGCTCCACTATTGGCAGCGCGCGCGCGCCATGTTTTAGTGATCGGTGAGGCCGCGCCCAGGATCGCGAGCGAGCTCGACGAAGTCGGAGACGTGACCGATGTCGGTACGCTCGAGCGAGCTGTCGAGCGGGCTCGCGAGTTGGCTCGACCCGGCGATCTCGTGCTGCTGTCCCCAGCGTGCTCGTCGTACGATCAGTTTGATAACTATGAGGTGCGAGGCGAGCGATTTCGTCAGCTGGTGGTGGCCGGGGCCGAACGGGAGGTTGCACGGTGATCGCCCGCCGCCGAGAGCGCGCCGATCGTCGTCGGGAGCGCGTGCTCAAGTCAAAACGACCGCCTAGAGCACCACGTGGGCAAGCCGATCGACGGCTCCGAACGCTGGTGTTGCTGCTGGTTGGGTTCGGGCTCGTGATGGTCTATAGCTCTAGCTCGGTTTTGTCTCTAGCCCGTCATGGGAGCAGCACCACGTTTTTTCAGAACCAAGCCGCCAAGGCACTGCTCGGTGTCATGTTGATGGCGGCTGCATCGCGGGTCGACTACCGGATCTGGGCGCGGGTTTCGAAGCCGCTCATGTGGGTGGTGCTCGCATTGTTAGTGTTCTTGGCGCTTCCGTTTGGGACTGCGCTCACGCCTGAGATCAACGGTGCGAGGCGGTGGATCGCCTTCCCCGGGCTCACCTTTCAGCCGATCGAACTGGCCAAGCTGGCGATCATTGTGTGGATGTCAGCGATATTGGCACTGAAGGCAAAGAAGTTGGACCAGGGGATTGACCAGCTCGTCCCGTTACTTTTGCTGCCGTTGGTGATGGCCGGTCTTGTCGTCCTTCAGCCGGACTTCAAAGGCGCGATCATGATCGGCGTGTTGGCTGCGGTGTTGCTGTTCATGGCCGGCGTCAAGTGGCGATACCTAATCCAAGCCGGAGCGACGGGGATTCCATTGGCGGCGGTGGTAATGGTGCTCGAGCCGTATCGGATGCGCCGGCTGGCGGCGTTCTTGGACCCCACCCAAGACGTACAAGGGATCTCATACCAGATCAATCAATCATTGATCAGCTTGGGGTCCGGAGGGTGGTTTGGTGTCGGACTTGGATCCAGCAAGCAGAAGTTTGCCTTTCTACCGATGGCACACACCGACTTCATCCTGTCAATCGTCGGTGAGGAGCTAGGTATCATTGGTACTCTTGTGGTGTTGGTAGCGTTCGTCTACCTGGGTGCCCTTGGGTACCGGATCGCCCGTCGCGCACCGGACGACTTTGGCTTCTTGCTGGGCTCCGGGCTGACGACACTGATTCTGTTTTCAGCGCTGGTGAACATCGGTGTCGCGACCGCGGTTCTGCCGACCACCGGATTGCCACTGCCGTTCGTCTCTTATGGCGGCACGGCGTTGATCGTTCACATGGCCGCGATCGGGATTCTGTTGAGCATATCGCGTGATGGCGTCGACCCGCCGCGAGCGGAACCCGCGATCAAGCGCTGGCGGTGGTGGAGGAGGTTAGTCCCTGTTGGACGCTGGCGAGCATGACGAGACGGCGGCCCGCGTGTTGATCGCCGGTGGTGGCACTGGAGGCCACCTCGTACCGGCGCTGAACCTGGCTCGCGAGCTGGTACGGCGGCAGCACCCGGCGACGATCATGCTGATCGGTAGCCAACGCGGACCGGACCGCGAGCTATTGTCGGCCTCGGGATTTCGGTATCAGCTGATCAATGCACCGATCGTGGATCGCCACCATCGGCTCAGAAACGCAGCTCTGCCGTGGCGGCTCGGGCGGGCCGTCAGCGCCGCGCGAAAGGCGATCAATGGCTTCCGACCGGACGTGGTAGTGGGAACGGGTGGCTACGTTTCGGTGCCGATCGGCGTGGCGGCTCGGATGGCACACCGGCCGCTGCTTCTACAGGAGCAGAACCGCCAGCCGGGCCTGGCGACTCGATTCCTGGCGCGGTGGGCCGATCGGGTGTGCGTGGCTTACTCGGGTGTCGACGAGGTGCTGCCTGAAGGCTCTCGCGTCGCGATAACCGGTAACCCGATCGCGCCACAGGAATCGGTTGAAGCGGAGTTCGCCAGACGACTCGATGCGCATCGTCCGACGCTTGGTGTTCTTGGGGGCAGCCAGGGCGCACAGGATCTCAACACGGCGATCATCGAGCTGTTCGCCGACCAGGCAGATGCGGTTCCGAACCTGATTTGGCAAACCGGAGAACACCATTACGATCACGTACTGGCGGCCAGCCGCTGGCCTAAGCGGGTCGTGATCGAGCCCTTTTTCTCGCCCATGGCGGCGGTCTATCCACTGCTCGATGTGGCGCTCTGTCGTGCCGGGGCGATGACGTTGGCGGAACTGGCCGCGTGGGGGGTCCCGGCGATTCTGGTGCCGTATCCGCACGCCACCGCCGACCATCAAATGGTGAACGCGCGAGCCGTCGAGACGGCCGGCGCGGCGATTACCATTCCCGAGCCCGAAGCCACCTCACGACGGCTCGGCAATCTGATTACCGGTTTGCTCGATGACCGATCGCGACGGGAACGCATGGCGGCAGCAGCGCGCACGCTCGCCCAACCTCAGGCGGCGCAGGTCATCGCCGACCAGATCCTCGAACTGGCTGGACGAACGCCGGCGGGTGACTCGTGAGTGTTTTGGACACCCACCGCCAGCTCCACTTCATGGGAATCGGTGGGGCTGGGATGAGTGGCCTCGCGGAGCTGCTGGTACACCGTGGCTACACCGTGACTGGCTGCGATTTACGTCGCTCGGCCACTACCGATCGGCTCGAGGCACTGGGGGTTCGAGTCCACATCGGACACGGGGTCGATCACGCGAGCTCGACCGAGACGGTCGTCATCTCGTCCGCAATCCCGATGGACAACGAAGAGCTGGTCGCGGCTCGTGATCGCGGTTGCCAGATCATTCGGCGCGCCGAGCTCCTGGGCGCGGTGATGTCCGGTACCAAGGGAATCGCGGTCGCCGGCACGCACGGCAAATCAACTACCACGACGATGATCGGCGCTATCCTCGAAGCCGCGGGTTGGGACCCCACGGTGCTGGTCGGTGGGCGGATTCGTGGGCAGGACGGCAACGTCCGTCTGGGCGCCGGCAAGTGGTTCGTAGCTGAGGCCGACGAGTTCGATCGCTCGTTCCTCGCGCTCGAACCAGACTACGCGGTTATCACGAACATCGAGCCCGATCACCTCGATACGTACGCATCGGAGGCTCAAGTCGATGCTGCATTTACGCAATTCGCGGCTCGCGTTCGCGACCGTGGCACGCTGGTGCTCGGTATCGACGACCCGGGCGCCCGGCGCCTCGAACCACCTACCGGGCTAGGTGTTGTCACCTTTGGGCTCTCATCAGATGCGGACGTGCGTGGTGCCGAGATCGAACCGCGTCAACTCGACACTCGATTCGAAATGCGACTTCCGGACGGACGTCGCCAGGACGTTGAAGTATCGCTTCCGGGTCGACACAATGTTCTCAATGCACTGGCCGCTGCAGCGATGGGTTGGTCCTTGGGCCTCGAGCCAGAGATGCTCGCCGCCGGCTTGTCGTCCGTGCGCGGTGTCGAGCGGCGGTTCGAGATCGTCTACGAGGACGAAGATGTGATGATTGTCGACGACTACGCGCATCACCCGACCGAAGTGGCGGCCACTCTGGCTAGCGCCCGGACGGGTTGGCCAGGTCGCCGTCTAGTGGCCGTTTTCCAGCCCCATCTCTATAGCCGGACGCGTGACTTCGCTAGCCAGTTCGGGACCGCGTTGGCGGATGCCGACGTCGTGTTCGTAACCGATGTGTATCCGGCCCGGGAGGCACCAATCGCAGGTGTTAGTGGGCGGTTGGTGTGTGATGCCGTTAAGCGCGCCGGCGCCGACGATGTTACGTACGTAGAGAACGGTTCGGTCAGTGATATCGTCGCAGCGCGGCTAACCGACGGCGATTTGGTGGTTACCCTGGGGGCTGGTGACGTTGATCGAGTCGCTCGCCGGTTGGCGGAAGAGCGGCGAGCGGGGGGACGAGGAAACCATGGCTCGGACTAGACTCAACAATGTCCTCCCGGGTTGTTGCCGCTCCGACGTCGACCTGGCGCCGATGACGTATTGTAAGATCGGTGGTGTGGCTAGGGCTCTCTGCATCGCGGAGAGCGAAGCCGACGTAATGGAAGCCATCGAGTATCGCAAAGCGTCAGCGCTCCCTGTCGAGGACGTTTTCGTATTGGGAGGCGGCGCAAACATGTTGATCAATGACACCCGCGACTACGGCTTGGTGCTGAAGCTGAGTCAGCGGTTTAATGCGATACGGTACGACGAGACTACGCAGACAGCGCGCATCGAAGCGGGGATCCATACGCCACGTTTGGTGCGCGAGGCGGCCAAGCGCGGCTGGGACGGGTTTCAGTTTCTGGCCGGGGTGCCGGGTTCACTCGGCGGCGCGATCGTCATGAACGCCGGTATTCGAGAGCTTTCGATGTGGAAACTGGTCATCGAGATCGAGGGCATCGATTGGAACGGCGAGCGCCATACCCTGACCCGAGAAGAACTCAAACCTGGTTACCGGAAGGGTAATGTACCGGCCGACGTCATCGTGACGGCCGCGACCTGTGCAGTGCATGTCGGTGACCCTGACACGATTCAAGCCACTGCTCGCACCCTGTCGTCATCGCGACGCGAGACACAGCCGCTGCAGTTGCCGTCGTGGGGTAGCACGTTTATGAATCCGTCCGGAGCTTCTTCCACTGGTCGAACCGCCGGCGCGCTGGTCGATGCCGCTGGACTGAAGGGATACCGAGTGGGGGATGCTCAGATATCGGAAGTGCACGCCAACTTCATCGTCAATCGCGGTAACGCCACGGCTGCCGACGCGCTGGCGTGTATCCGGCAAGCCTATCAGGTCGTCCGCGACCAGTTCGAGATCCGGCTCGAGCCCGAGGTTTGTCTGATCGGTTTCGCGCCGTCCGATCTCGCATTCTTGGAGGATCGATGATGCGCAAGCCGGGACTGCAGGTTGGCCGGCGCCAGAACCGCTGGGTGGACCGCGAGCAGATGGCTGCCCGCCGACAGTCGATCAAGCGCGGGCTGCGCTGGGGGGTGGTCGCGGCGGCCTGCTGCCTGGCGACTTTTCATGTCGGGAAGCTGGCCCACACGCGAGGATGGCTGTCACCCTTTCTGGTGCGCGAGGTGCGCGTCGTCGGTGCCGAAGTCGCGCACCCCGAGGTGCTGGTAGCCGAGGCCGGCTTGGTGGGCAAGCGGCTTCATTACTGGAGTCGTCTCGACGACCATCTCGAGTTGGTGACGCGCGATCCGCTGATCGTCGAGGCCAGTTTCGAGCGCCGACTTCCAAATCGCTTGACGCTTGTGGTCGTCGAGCGTCAACCGGTGGCGCTGCTCGGACTCGATCGACTAACCCCGGTAGACGCGGACGGTCGCGTGCTTCCGGTATCGGCCTTTCACGGTGGTTGGGACGTGCCGGTGATGACGATTGATTGGCCGACGGAAGAGGTTGTGCTCGATGGTCGTGTTCAGGTCGGTCCGGTACGCTGGACGCTCGACTGGCTGAGCGAGGTCGAATTGGTGATGCCAACTTTGTATCAAGAGATCTCGACCGTAGAGCTGGATGGCGATGGCACGATCCGATTGCGGTTGACGCGGTCGGAGTGTACGGTCCTGCTCGATCACAACACGCCGTTCGAAAAGCTAGCGCTGCTCGATGACGTCTTGCGCGACCTGGCGGAGAAGGGCGATTCGTTTTTCCAACTCGATCTACGTTTCGAAGATCAAATCGTGGTTCGAGGCGGATAGGGAACTGTGATGGCACGCGAGAACATCATCGTTGGGCTCGACATCGGAACAACCAAGATCGGCTGCATAATCGCCGAGCTGGATGGCGATCTCAACGCCAAGATCGTGGGTGTGGGCACCAGCCGATCGGATGGACTGCGCCGTGGCGTGGTGGTCAACCTGGAAAAGACCGTGGTTTCGATCGGGCGGGCGATCGAAGAGGCGGAGCTCATGGCCGGGGTCGAAGTCCGCAACGTGTTTGCCGGTATCGCCGGCGATCACATCCGATCGATAAACAGCCACGGCGTGATCGCGGTGTCGCGTGGTGGGGTCGAGATCACGCGAAGTGACATCAATCGGGTCATCGACGCCGCCAAGGCGGTGGCCATCCCGATGGATCGCGAAATCCTTCACATCTTGCCGCAAGAGTTCATCGTCGACGAGCAACAGGGGATCAAGGACCCCACTGGGATGGCGGGCACGAGGCTCGAAGTCGATGTCCACATTGTCACCGGGGCGGTGTCGTCGGCCCAGAACCTCGTGAAGGCGATTCAGAAGGCGGGCTATCAAGTCAGCGACTTGGTGCTCGAGCCCTTGGCATCTTCCCAGGGCGTGCTGACGCAAGACGAGAAGGACCTCGGAGTCGCGTTGGTCGACATCGGCGGTGGGACGACTGACATCGCCGTTTTCAATGAGGGGTCGATCCGCCATACGTCGGTGATCGGCCTGGGTGGCAGCAGCGTTACAAACGACATCGCGATTGGGTTGCGAACACCCGGGCGTGAGGCGGAGCGGATCAAGGAACGGTTCGGCGCGGCGCTTACCCGACTGGTCGATGCCGGCGAAGATGTCGTCGTGCCTCGCGTTGCTGGACAAGGTGAGCGCCGGGTCAGTCGCCGGATCATCGCGTCGATCATTCAGCCCCGGATGGAGGAAATCCTGGCGCTCGTCAGAAACGACATCGGCAAGACCCGATGGTACGAGCGGATCCCCTCGGGAGTCGTTCTAACAGGTGGTGCTTCAGCGTTGCCTGGCACCGCCGAGTTGGCTGAGGAGGCGCTCGAGTTGCCGGTTCGCATCGGCTACCCGATCCACATCACAGGGCTCGTCGACTCGGTCAACGATCCGCGTTTTGCTACCGGTGTTGGGCTCGTTCTGTACGGCCGCGATAAGGGGCGGGCAGAGCATCAGTTCGCGATGGGTGACGACGATTCGCTGTGGGATAGGGTTTTTGACCGGATGAAAGAGTGGCTCCAGGACTTCATCTGAGACTACAGAGCTGGTGCCACCAGACCGGGGGCATTGCGCGATTGGGCCACATTCGCAACCATTACTGGATACGACCGGGACGACACACAACGCAGGACAAGCCAGGAGGAGATCCCCATGCGGTTTCAGCTCGCCGACGGAGAAGAACAGAACGCACGGATGAAAGTCGTTGGCGTCGGAGGTGCCGGCGGTAACGCGGTCAACCGGATGATCGAGGAGCGGTTGGTGGGGGTCGAGTTTGTGTCGATCAACACCGATGCGCAGGCGCTTGGGCACTCCGAGGCACATCGCAAGATACAGATCGGCAAGTCGCTGACCCGCGGCCTAGGCTCGGGTTCGAGGCCGGACATCGGTCGGGAGGCATTGCTCGAGGACCAGGACGACGTGGCCGAGGCTCTGCAGGGCGCCGACATGGTGTTTGTGACCGCCGGAATGGGTGGTGGTACCGGAACCGGCGCATCGCCGGTGATCGCTGACCTCGCACGCGAGCTGGGCGCGCTGACGGTCGGAATCGTCTCCAAACCGTTCACGTTTGAAGGAAAGAAGCGGTTGACGGTGGCCGACAAGGGGATCGTCGAGCTTCAGTCGGTCGTTGATACTCTGATCGTGGTTCCCAATGAACGTTTGCGCTCGGTCGTCGACAAGGGCACCACCGTACAGGAGGCGTTCAGGGTGGCCGACTCGGTTCTCTTGAACGCGACCCGGGGGATATCGGACCTGATTACCGTGACCGGCCTCGTGAACGTAGACTTCGCCGACGTCAAGACGATCATGACCGAGAAGGGCCAGGCCCTGATGGGCACCGGGTTTGGCAGCGGCGAGCATCGGGCCGTCGAGAGCGCGCAGCAAGCCATCTCGAGCCCGCTTCTCGAGGACATGTCGATCGCCGGCGCGTGCGGCGTACTGATCAATATTACCGGTGGCGAGGACCTCTCGCTGCATGAGGTCAGCGAGGTCTCGTCGGTGATTCATGATGCCGCCGGAGAGGACGCCAGCATTATCTTCGGTGCCGTCATCGATCCGAGCCTGAAGGGCGAGATCCGGGTTACGGTGATCGCGACCGGCATCGGGGGCGGCGTTGGCTATGCTTCCCAGCCGGAGATTCGTCGCCAGCCACTGACGATGCCCCAGCCGGCGACCGTCACGGTCGATGCCAACGGCGGCGAGAATCGGTTAACGACCTTGGTCGATTCCGCCGACACCAGCGATGGCGACTCGCCCGAGGAGTTGGAGGATCTTCTCTCGGTGTTGGACCTCAAGTCGGGGGCGAAGAAGGATGATCTCGAGATACCGGCCTTTATCCGTCGACAGATGAATTGATCGATCGGCAAGGGTCACGCAACAAAACGCATGAGCGAGGTTGGCATCGGGTCCGCCCGGGTTTTCTCATCGCCCTGGCAGGAGCTGGTGTGGCTTGGTGGCTGACTTCGGATCCGGCACCGCCGGCGCCGCCTCCGGTGGTGGCGGCAGCGCCCGAGATGCCACCGGCGATCGTCGATACGCTCGAGTCCGGCGAAACGTTCTCCGACCTCTGGCAGGACCACGAACTCGACCCGGCTGATCTCCAGGCGCTCGTCGAGGCGGGGTCGAGCACCCCCGATTTCTCTTGGCGCCGGTTGCGTCCAGGCTCACAGGTGTTGATCTCGCTCACGTCGGAAGGCGTGCTCGGCGGCATCGATCTGGAGATTGGTCGCGACCATCGGTTGGTGGCTGACAAGCGCGGTGAGGGGTTCCGAACTCGAGTCGTCGAAACGTCATTCGTGCGCCAGCGCCGGCAGGTCTCGACGTGCATCGAAAGCTCGTTTTGGGGGTCCTTGAGCGAGGCTGGTGAGGATCCGACGCTGGTGTTGACGTTGGCGCAAATCATGGGTGGCCAACTGGACTTCTACTCGGATCTTCGTGCGGGTGACTGCGTGGCGCTCGCATTCACCGTTGACGAGCGTCCGGACGGTTCGTACCGGCTCGCGTCGATCGATGCGGTAATGCTCGAGGTCGCCGATCGAGCCTACGAGGCGTACCGCTTTTCGAGCGACGGCGAGCGGTTCGATTACTACGATGGCGAGGGCCAGTCGCTCAAGCGCATGTTTCTGCGCTCACCGCTCAAGTACACGCGGATCTCGTCGCGGTTCGGGATGCGAATGCACCCCGTGCTGCGCAGACGCCGACACCACAATGGCGTGGATTATGCGGCTCCGACCGGGACACCGGTCCAGGCTTCCGGGGACGGCGTTGTGGTACGTGCCGGTCGCTATGGAGGTTACGGCCTCTATGTCAGGCTTCAGCACGGCCGGCAATACATGACGGCGTACGGCCACCTGTCGCGAATTGCGAGTGGGATTAAGCCCGGGACCAGGGTTCAACAAGGGGACGTGATCGCCTTTGTCGGCTCGACCGGCCTGGCCACGGGTCCTCATCTCGACTACAGCTTTATGAGGAACGGCAAATATGTGGATCCACTTTCAGTCAGTCTTCCGATCGCCGAACCGCTCGACGATCAGTCTCACGCCGCGTTCATGGCGCTCCGCGACATCCAGCGTCGCCGCTTGCCGGCTCTCCGCATGCTGGTGGTCGAACAGCCGATCGAGGTTTCCGATGGCCAGTAGCCGGCTCCTGACGTTGCTGACGATCACCGCGCTCGCAGCCGGCTGCGGTGGCTCCAGTGGGGGTGGTGGTGGCGGAGGACCCGGACCCGACACGACCCCGCCCGCGGCCCCCAATCTCGGTCTAATCAGCGTTACTTCGCCGCTGCCGGGCACAACGTCGCAGATCGTCGGCTCCAACGGGGCGGTCGAGGGTTCGTCGACCGTCAAGGTCGTGAACGTGGACGCCACCCAACGCAACGGTGGTCAGTCCATCGAGGCTTCAAATAGTGCGGCTGGAAATGGCACCTTCTCGCTATCGATCTCGGCCCAATTGGGTGACCAGCTTGCGCTCACCGCTACCGACGAGGCCGGCAACGAGAGCGTTCCATCGTCGACCACCGCTGGGCCGGTGCCGCAACCGTTCAGCGGTGGGGTCGGCACTGTGGAGCTCAAGACCGTGCTGGGTGGTACCGTCGCCGTCAATCTGCCGTTTCCGACCGGTGCCGAGCGCTATACGGTGATCGCGGAGCCCCAGAATCCCGGTGGCGACCTGTTCTCGATCCAGGTAACCGGGTCCAAGGGAGTCTCGACGCGCCGGCTGGCTGGGGCGGCGAGGCCGGAGATCGATCCGTCGCCAGAAGCTCGCATCCGACGGATCGAGCGGGCCGAGATCTTCCCGCGGCTGCGCGAGGCCACACCGCAGATGTATCAGCGCCACGGTCTTGCACTGGCGCAAGCGACCGAACGCATGTTCTTTGTTTCAAACAAGCTCGGCGGTGACATCAGTAACCCTGACGATTTCGACGAGATCAACGCAGTCCTTCGGTTTCAGGGTGATAACGTTTTGCTCTACGTCGACGATCGGACTCCACCCTCGGTTCGACGACAACATCTTTCCGGCCGACGTGGCCGCTTTCGGCGGCGTCAGCGATGTCGACACCGACGGTCGCGTGATCTTCCTGTTGAGCCCGACGGTGAACGCGCTCAACACGCAGGAAATCGTCGACCAGGGTGCTTTTATAGGCGGGTTCTTCTTCGGCCTCGATCTCCTCCCGGCGGTGCTGTTTCCGACCAGCAACGAGGCGGAGATCTTCTACGGACCGATCCCCGATCCGGACATGGACTGGAGCCCAGCGGTATTCTCGATCAACGGTTTCGTGGAGGCGATCTTGGCGACCGCTGCGCACGAGCTGGAGCACATGATCAGCGCCAACCAGCACATCCTTATTCGACTTGGGCAAGCCGAGGATGTGTGGCTCGATGAGGGGCTGGCCCACTACGCGGAAACGCTCAACAACTTCAACCTGCAGAACCGACTCCGCTCGGCGTTGTTTCTGGAGGTTCCGAGCGCCGTAATACTGGTCGGCACCAACACCCCCGATGACGATACGCTGGAGCGACGCGGGGGCGCGTGGCTGCTCATCATGTACCTAGTCGATCGGTTCGGTCCCGACATCGTCGGCGACTTGGTGCAAACCAACTTCATCGGTATCCCCAACGTCGAGCAAGAGGCCAACACGTCGTTCCAGTTTCTGCTACACCAGTTCTACGCGGCGCTGGTCCTGGACGGGCAGGGGATCTCCAACGATCCCAACTTTAACTTCTCAAACCTGAACCCTCGCAACGAATACGCGTTGGCTGCGCCGGGTTTCGACCCGCCGCTGGGTCCGTTTCTGGATATCTTGCTCAAGGTCTTGACCGCGAACGGGGCGACGACGTCCGAGACAATTCGCGGAACCGGTGCCGGGTACTACGACGTTGGCGCCAACGAGTCGGGCACGTTCCCGATTGTCGTGAGCGGCCAACAAAGCTCCGAGCTTCAGGTGACGATCATTCGAACGCAGTGACGTTGTCGCGGGGCGCCGCCGGAACTTTGCGTCCGATCGGTCGTAGTATCCGCATGCCAAGACGACATTTTGTATTCAGATTTGGTCGCCGACGCTACGCGGCGGCCATAGTGGTTTCGCTGCTGGTTGCCGCCCCGACAGGGGTTGCAGCTCAGCAGAACGCTGGTTCTGACGATCGGGCGATCGAGATCGCGCGCGAGGCGCTGGATGCGATCGAATCAGGGTGGGCTCTGACGCACTATGATCGTGCTGAGCGCGTTCGGGCGGCGATAAACGCTCGCGGCCGAACCCCAACATCGATTGGGATCACATCCAACTTCGTCATGGATCGCACCGCTCGACGATGGCGGGTGGACGCCGGCGGCGACGTCGGCCCCGTGACACTCTACGTCGATCGCGAACAGATGGCGCTCTATGCCCCCGACCTGGAGCAATTCGCCCGCCAGCCCGCCGGGATTCTGGCCCCCGCGGAAGGGTTGGGGGATGGGCTGAGCAGTCAATTGACCGAGACGAGACGGCGTCTCGATCAGGGCTACGGTTTGCTGCGCTACATGGGCGAGGAGACCGTCGGCGGAGCGCTCACCCACCGAATCGAGGACACGCCGGCGCCCGGCACAACCGCCACGTTCTGGATCGATGCGGCCACGCACCTGCCGCGTCGCGTCGAGTTGGCGAGACCAGGCCGAAAGGACGCCCGGATCGAGTTCCACTACGGTGCCAGCCCGCGTCCGACGCGCGTCGAGGCCTACCTTGAACGTGAACACGACATACAGGTGGCCGCGTCACTACGCTACGACGATGTTGGACGCGTTGAGCAGATCCATGTCGTCAGCCGCGTTGCCGATAGGGGCGAAATCACGAGCGACGTAAACGTCGACTGGGACCCGAGGGTGGCACCGGACTTTTTCAACTTCTCACCCCCCACCGGCACCCAGGAAGTTCGCTTCCAGCAACTCCTGTCGGGGCTCGTCTTTGCAGCCGCCGGCAAGTTGGCCGAAATCCTGCCGCTCGTCCCGGAGAGTCGCTGAGCGTGATCAGGAACCGGATGGTTCGCGTGTTGTTTGCGCTGGCTACGATCGCGATCTCGATCGCTCCAGTTGTCGCACAGGAACCCGATGCGCTGGCTGACTCGCTTGTCGCCGCGTTGGGCACCGCCACGGCAGCGCTCGAATCCGGTGACCCGGATCGTGCGATCGACGACTACCGTCGCGCGGAGGGGTTACTCGGTCTGACGCTGGTGTACGGCGACTCTGCGGATGATCACAGCGCCGAAAGAGTGACGCTGCGTCGCGGTCTGGCTCATGCGTACCTCGAAGCCGGTGATCCGTACGCAGCCGCCGCTGAAGCCGAGCGTGGCATCAACGTGGTCGATGATGATGCACGGCTCTGGATGCTGCTGGGATTGGCGCGGTATCGATTGGGCGAGCTCGAGCTCGCACGCGATGCGCTCGATCGCGCTATCGGGCTCGATCCTCAGAGCCCTGACGCCCACTGGGGCACGGCGCTGGTCGCGATCGCCGAGAACGACCCAATCTCTGCTCGTCAGCACGCCCAGCGGGCTTACGGCTTATCGCCGCGGCCCATGTTCGCGCTTGGATTGGCCCGATGGGCTGAGGTATGGGGTGACTACGAGACCGCGGCGGCGGCGCTTGACGACTACCTCGAGCTGGCGCCAGACGGGTCACACGCTGAGGGGTATCGTCGGTTGCTCCGTTTCTACCGTCAGGTTGGGGACGAGGCGGCCAACCAAATCGATGAGCGGGTAAGCCGTGTTCAACTCAATTTCGATCTGAAACCCGGGGACGAGATCCCTTATCTGGCGGTTTCGATCAACGGTCGGGAGCCGGCGTATGTACTGCTCGATACCGGCGCTGAGCGCAATGTCATCGATCTCGAATACGCGCAGTCGATCGGGGTGGGGTCGATCCTGCCCGGTGGTCGCCTTCGTGGTCCATACCGGCCATCACCGGGCGGATACGCGATCCTGGACAGCCTTCGACTCGGCAGTTTGCTGGTGAAGCGAGTGCCGGTTGCGGTCGGGGATTTTGCGGCGCTGAACCTGCGCGGTCAGGGCGAATACTACATCGCCGGGGTCCTGAATCCGGCGCTTCTGTTTCGCGACTTTATCGTGGTGTTGGATTACGCCCACCGGCGGATCGAGCTGCGCCGCAACGATGCCGAAAGCCAGCCCTACGCCGAACGAACCACCCGACTCAGAAAGACCGTTGTCCCGTTCACGTTCGATGCCAACTCGGTTTGGCCGCTGATCCCGGTCAGCCTGGACGGGGCCAGAAGCTTGCCGTTCATCATCGACACCGGTGCGAGCGATATCCTGATCGGCCGGCGAACGGCGGGCGTTCTACGCGTCGATCCGGATAGCTTCGTGGCTTCGGCGGGGAACCATACGGGCGAGGCCCTTCGGGCGATCTTGATCGATCTGCCGGTCGGTTACCCGTGGAGCGTGGCCGCCCAGGGCATCCTGGGTTTTCCGTTCTTTCGCGGAAAGCGACTCGTTTTCGACTATCGGACGATGATGCTGGTAATCGAGAGCTGAGACGACTACCTTTGGTGCTACTTTGGCAGCGTTGATTGTTTGGAGGCTGCCCTACAAAGCGTTCTGTGCCTCCCTTGAGATCGATCGGGGGCACGATGTCATCGTTTCGATTCGAAAGAGTGTTTAGAACATTGAGCTCTCACTACCTACTACCGTACGACGCGACTCGCGGGTTTCGAATGCACCCGCATCGTTTTCTGGGTTCGAACGTCGCCGAGATGCATCGCGACGCCGGCACACGAACGAGGTCGCACGGCTCGACACGCGCTCCACACGGAGCTTGTCTGCAGACCGGGCCGGGTTTCTGATAACGGTGTAGTGGTGTGACGGCTCGCACTGTCGCCCTCGGGTGGCAGTGTCCAAGCCGGAGAAAACCATAATGTCCCACCATACGCGCGGGCGGGTCCGCCGCCCATGAAGCGCGAGATACTTGTCAACGTCACCCCCAAGGAGACCCGAGTCGCGATCCTCGAGGACGACCTGCTGGTCGAACTCCTCGTTGACCGCGAGGAGGAGGAGCGCCACGTCGGCGACATCTACAAGGGGTTGGTAACCGCCGTTCTTCCCGGGATGCAGTCGGCGTTTATCGACATTGGGATGGCCAAGAGTGGCTTTCTCCACGTGTCGGATCTGGCTGGAGGTGACTTTCAGGGTGAGGAAGACGACGATGACGACGGCAACAGCGGTCGCCGCCAGGGGCGCCGGGGGCGCCGGGGACGGGGTCGAAAGGGGTATGACGGGCCGGTCATCCAGGACCAGTTGAAGCGCGGCCAGGAAATCATCGTGCAGGTCACCAAGGAAGCGATCTCCACCAAAGGCCCGCGATTGACCGGACAGGTTTCCTTACCCGGACGCTTCTTGGTCTTCATGCCCGGTATCGACCATGTCGGCGTGAGTCGAAAGATCGACGATCGAGCCGAGCGTGCACGTTTGAGGCGGTTGCTGCACGAGGTCAAGCCGAAGGAAGGTGGACTGATCGTGCGCACCGTCGGGGAGGAGACGACCGAGGCCGGATTCGAACGGGAGATCCGGAGCCTGGTCGACACGTGGCGGAAAGTCTGTAACAAATCAGGTCGCGTGAAAGCGCCTTCGCTGCTCCATCAGGAGGCTGAGCTGACCAGTGGCCTCATCCGAGACATTTTCTCGGAGAAGGTCGACCGGCTGGTCATCGACAATCGGCAACTCTACACCCAGGTGCGCCGATACCTGAAGAAGGTCTCACCCGATCTCGTCAGTCGGGTACAGTTGTACTCTGACCGTATCCCGTTGTTTGACGCCATGGGTATCGAGCCCGAGATCGAGGTCGCGTTTCAACGAACCGTCCCGCTCAAGTCGGGTGGATCGATCGTGATCGAAGCCACCGAGGCGCTGGTGTCGATCGACGTCAATACGGGGCGCTACACTGGTAAGAAGAACCCCGAGGCGACGATCCTGAAGACCAACCTCGATGCGGCGCGAGAGATCGCGCGACAGCTAAGGTTGCGGGACATTGGCGGCATCATTGTGTGCGATTTTATCGACATGGAGCTGGCGGCCAATCGCAAGAAGGTGTTGCACGAGTTCAAGAGCTGGCTGGGTCGGGATCGAGCCAAGACCAAAGCCTTCGAGGTGAGCGAGCTGGGGCTTATCGAGATGACCCGGCAACGTCGGCGTCCAAGCCTGCACCAGAGCGCCACCGAAGTGTGCGAGGAGTGCGATGGTGCTGGCAGCATACTCCAGTTTGGGACCATGGCCAGAAAGGTCGAGCGCCAGCTGCGCCGGGTCGGGTTGGAGGGCAAAGAGAAGAAGATCCTGGTTGAGGTTCATCCGGCGGTTGCTTTGTTCCTCCTCGAGGAGGAGAAGGACACCTTCGATCGCATCAAAAAGCACTTTGGATTCGAGGTTCAGGTTCGGGACGACCCACTCCTGAGACGCGACGATTTCGACCTGCTGGCGATGCCCGGTAGACGCCCTATAAAGGTCGACCTTGGCTGACCCAAGTCCTTGACGGCCATTCTGTTGGGGCCTAACTTGAAAATCCTCATTACGTCATTTTCGGGACCCAGATCGAGTTGAGAGAGATGCGCGCCATTATCGAGACGGGCGGCAAGCAGTTCCACGTCGCTCCAGACGACACCATACGCGTTCCATCCTTGCGTGGAGAACCAGGCGAGAGCGTGACCTTTGATCGCGTGTTGTACGCCGCCGAGGACGGAGACGTGCGGTTCGGGACCCCCCGGGTGGAGGGGGCGCAGGTGACGGCCGAGATCGTAAAGCACGGGCGGGGCAAGAAGATCATTGTGTTCAAGTTCAAGCGGCGCAAGCGGTATAAGAGAAAACAGGGGCATCGGCAGAATTTCACCGAGCTGAGAATCACCGACGTGTCAGTGACGGCTGGCACTTCCAAAGCTCGAGCGAAGGCGACGGACGCCGAGAGCGAAGGTGCTTTCGCGTGCCCAGAGTGCGGTCGGGGGTTTGAAACCAAGCGCGGCATGAAGCTGCACCACTCCCGATCCCACAAGTAGTCGCCAGGAGGAGTTCAAATGGCTCATAAGAAGGGACAGGGGGCATCGCGGAACGGTCGTGATAGTGCCGGCCGCCGTCTCGGCGTCAAGCGGTTTGGCGGTCAGGCGGTTTCGGCTGGGTCTATCATCGTTCGGCAGCGAGGCACGACATTCCACCCCGGACCGAACGTTGGGAGGGGCAAGGACGATACATTGTTCGCGTTGACCGATGGCACGGTGAAGTTCGATCGCGTGCGCGGCAATCGACGCCGGGTATCCGTTCTCGCCGTAGACTAATGGCAGACTTTTCCAATTCAAAACTCACTGTCGTCGGAGCCGGCCACGTCGGCGCGACTACTGCGCAGCGCCTGGCTGAGGCGGAGCTCGGCCGTGAGGTCGTGCTGCTGGATATCATCGAGGGCATGCCGAAGGGGAAGGCGCTCGACCTGTGGGAGACGGCGCCGGTACTAGGTTATGACACGCGGTTGGTCGGCGGCACCGACTACGCTCTAGCTGACGGATCGGATCTGGTGATTGTCACGGCGGGGTTGGCTCGACAGCCGGGTATGAGCCGGGACGATTTGCTAAAGAAGAACGCCGAAATCGTTCAGGGGGTGGCTACCGAAATTCGTGACCGATGCCCGGGAGCCATCGTGCTGGTGGTGTCAAATCCGCTCGATGTCATGACGTACGTTACCTTTCAAACGACCGGCTTTGATCGCCAACGGGTCATCGGCATGGCCGGTGTGCTCGACACCGCGAGATTCCGTTCTTTTATAGCCCTCGAGCTGGACGTGTCGGTTCGTGATGTCACTGCGTTTGTGCTCGGGGGTCACGGCGATTCGATGGTGCCGTTGCCACGCTACTCGACGGTGGCCGGAATCCCACTGCCTCACCTGCTATCGGATGAGCGGATCGAGGCGCTGGTCAACCGAACCCGCAAGGGTGGTGGTGAGATCGTTCAGCTGTTGGGGACGGGGAGCGCCTACTACGCCCCGTCAGCGGCAGTGGTCGAAATGGCCGAGGCAGTGCTGAAAGATCAGAACCGGATTCTACCCTGCGCGACGTGGTTACAGGGTGAGTACGGGTTGTCGGACGTTTACGTGGGCGTGCCGGTTAAGCTCGGCGCGGGCGGAATCAAGGAGATCGTTGAGATCGACCTTACGGGCGAGGAGAAGAAAGCGCTGCACGCTTCCGCCACTCACGTCAAGGAGACGATGTCGAAGCTGAACCTGTAGTCGCCTCTCGGAGTGCGCCAGTGAAGCAAATCGCATCGTTTTACTCCACCACCGTCGGCAAGAAGATCGCCATGGCGGCGACCGGCATCCTGCTGGTCGCCTACGTCGTCGGCCACATGCTGGGCAACCTCAAGATCTTCCAGGGACCCGAGAAGCTAAACTCGTACGCCGAGTTCTTCCGCGAGGCCGGAGCTCCGGTTTTCGGTCACGGCGAGCTCTTGTGGGTGGTGCGGATCGTCCTGCTGGCCACGGTCGCGATCCATATCATGGCCTCTGCACAACTCACCCTTCAGAGCCGTGCGGCGCGCCCCGTCGGTTATCGCAACACACCGCACGAGGAATTCAGCTACGCCTCGCGGACGATGCGCTGGGGCGGCGTGATCATCACCCTGTTCGTCGTGTATCACATTCTGCACTTCACCGCGGGCACCGTTCACGGCGATTTCATCCCCAGTGAACCCTATCATAATCTCGTCGTCGGCTTCCAGTCGTGGCCGGTGTCGCTGGCGTACATTGCGGCCGTGATCATGCTCGGTTTTCATCAGACGCTGGGTGTCAACAACGCCCGAATCGAAAGCGTGCGACGCCCGGCGGCGCTGATATTGGCGGTCGTCGTCGTCGTCGGCTATGTCGCGGTTCCCGTCTCGATTCTCGCCGGCTGGGTCACGTGATCGAAACGCGAGGTCCTCGATGAAGCTCGACGCTCGTATCCCCGATGGTCCGCTGGCTGAGAAGTGGGAGCGGCACCGCTTCGAGATGAAGCTGGTGAACCCGGCCAACAAGCGGAAGCACAGGGTGATCGTTGTCGGCACCGGCCTGGCCGGCGGCTCGGCGGCGGCCACTATGGCCGAGCTCGGTTACGAGGTCGATGCGTTCTTCTTCCACGACAGCTCGCGTCGCGCGCACAGCATCGCGGCCCAGGGGGGGATCAACGCGGCCAAGAACTACCAGCACGACGGCGACAGTGTGTTTCGGCTGTTCTATGACACTATCAAAGGCGGTGACTTCCGATCGCGCGAGGCAAACGTCTACCGCCTGGCCGAGGTGAGCAACGAGATCGTTGACCAGGCGGTCGCGCAGGGGGTGCCGTTCGCCCGCGAATACGGCGGGTTGCTGGACAACCGGTCGTTTGGCGGGGCCCAGGTGTCGCGCACCTTCTACGCCCGCGGGCAGACCGGCCAGCAGCTCCTGCTCGGGGTCTACCAGGCGCTCGAGCGGCAGGTTCAGGCCGGCCGGGTGCGCACCCACAGCATGCACGAGATGCTCGACGTGATCGTCGTCGACGGGCGGGCCCGGGGGATCGTGACCCGCAACCTCGACGACGGCGAGATCCGCTCCTGGACGGCCGACGCGGTTGTGCTCGGCACCGGTGGCTACAGCAACGTTTTCTACCTCTCGACGAACGCCATGAAGTGCAACGTGACGGCAGCGTGGCGCGCCTACCGGCGCGGTGCCGGGTTCGCCAACCCGTGCTTCACGCAGATTCACCCGACGGCCATCCCGGAGAGCGACGAGTATCAGTCGAAGTTGACCCTGATGAGCGAGTCGCTGCGCAACGACGGGCGCATCTGGGTGCCGAGAAAGAAGGGTGAGCAACGGTCGCCGGACGAGATCCCCGAGGCCGAGCGCGACTACTTCCTGGAGCGCATGTATCCGGCGTTCGGCAACCTGGTGCCACGCGACCTGGCCTCGCGGCGGGCCAAGGAGATGTGTGACTCCGGGCACGGCGTAGGCCCCACCGGAAGGGGCGTATACCTCGACTTCACCGACCCCATCAAGCGACTCGGCCGTGACGCCATCGAGGAGCGATACGGCAACCTGTTCCAGATCTACGAGCGGATCACCGACGAGAACCCGTATCGGCTCCCGATGCGCATCTACCCCGCGCCGCACTATACGATGGGCGGGCTGTGGGTCGACTACAATCTGATGAGCACGCTGCCCGGCCTGCACGTGATCGGCGAAGCGAACTTCTCCGACCATGGCGCCAACCGGCTCGGTGCCAGCGCCCTTATGCAGGGATTGGCCGACGGCTATTTCGTGCTGCCGTTGACGATCGGCGACTACATCGCGCGCCACGAGCTCCGCGACATCCCCGACGATCACCCCGACGTGCGGCGCACTGAGGACGAGGTGCGGGACCGCATCGCCAAACTGGTGGGGCTCGACGGCTCGCGGACGGTCGACTCGATCCACCGCGAACTAGGACGGTTGTTGTGGGAGCAATGCGGCATGTCGCGAAACGCGAGCGGGCTGGAGAAGGCCCTGGACCGGATCCCCGAGCTGCGCGAGGAGTTCTGGAACAACGCCAAGGTCGTGGGCTCCGATCGGGGTATCAACGAGGGACTCGAGAAGGCCGGACGGGTAGCCGACTTCTTCGACCTCGGCGAGCTCATGTGCCGCGACGCGCTGGCGCGTGAGGAGTCGTGCGGCGGCCACTTGCGGGAGGAGCATCAGACGCCGGAGGGCGAAGCCCAACGCGACGACGAGCGGTTCACGCACGTCACCGTCTGGGAGTATACGGGTCCCGACAGCGAAGCACGCGAGCATCGCGAGTCGCTGTCGTTCACCGAGGTTGCGCCCAGTCAACGGAGCTACAAATGAGACCCAATCGGAAGGGATGAACGCGCGATGAAAGTCACCCTGCACGTATGGCGGCAGGAGTCATCCGAGGCCAAGGGTCGCTTCGAGACGTACGCCGCGAACGACGTCAGCCCGGACATGTCGTTCCTCGAATTGCTCGATGTCGTTAACGAAGGGTTGATCGTGCGTGATGTCGAGCCGATCGCGTTCGAGCACGACTGCAGGGAGGGGATCTGTGGATCGTGCGGCGTCGTCATCGACGGCAGCCCGCACGGCCCGCACGAGGGCGCGGCGACGTGTCAGCTCCACATGCGGAGCTTTGCCGACGGCGATGAGTTGTGGATCGAGCCGTGGCGAGCGCGCTCTTTCCCGGTCAAGAAGGACCTGGTCGTTGACCGCAGCGCGCTCGATCGTATCATCGAAGCCGGTGGCTACATCTCGATCAATGCCGGCGCCGCGCCCGACGCTAACGCGATCCCGATTCCCAAGGACGACGTCGACGACGCGCTCGACGCCGCCACGTGTATCGGGTGTGGCGCGTGCGTCGCGGTTTGCCCCAACGCCTCGGCGATGCTCTTCACCTCCGCCAAGATCGCCCACCTCAACATGCTGCCACAGGGTCAGCCGGAACGGTGGTCGCGCGTTGTGCGAATGGTCGAGCAGATGGAGGCCGAGGGGTTCGGCAGTTGCACCAACCACGGCGCCTGCCAGATCTCGTGTCCGAAGGAGATCAGCGTCGACTTCATCGCCTGGCTCAACCGCGACTACTTGAACGCGCAGCGCAAGGTAGGGTAGGCCCGCCACTCCGCTGACCGATCCTTCCGACACTAAGCTCGTTGAAGCATGCCTGGACGGGGACACCCGTGCCTGGGAGAAGCTCGTCCGCCGGAGTGGGTTCGATTGACTCACCCCTAAAGAGGCCGCCGGGGGCGACGGGAATACACCCCGACTGGAGCGGGAGAAATCTGCCGGGAACGCCCTCGAGCTAGGGGTCGACGAAGGTGACGATCTCGTCGAGCGGTTTGCGCTCGATGTCGGGCACGACCGCGTCCTCGGCCGGGTAACCCACCACCAACAACAAGAAGGGTCGCTCCGTCGAGGGGCGGTCGAGCATCTCGTTCAGGAACCCCATCGGGCTCGGTGTGTGGGTGAGGGACACGAGCCCGGCGTGATGGAGGGCGGTGATGAGGATGCCGGTCGCGAGCCCCACCGACTCAGTGGCGTAGTAGTGCGGAAACGTCGTGCCGTTTGGACGCACACCATGGCGCCGGATGAAAACCGCGATTAGGCACGGAGCGGTCTCGAGAAACGGTTTCCTGTCGTTGGTCCCGAGCGGCCTCAACGCATCGAGCCACTCCTTCGGCGCCCGGTGGGCGTAGAACTCGCGCTCTTCCGCTTCGGCGGCATCACGGATCTTGCGCTTGGTCTCGGGATCGGTGATCACGACGAAGTGCCAAGGTTGCAAGTTTGCGCCGCTCGGCGCTGTCCCGGCGGCCCGCAGACATTCCTCTATGACGGCCGGCGGGACCTCGCGGTCGGAGAACTCTCGCACCGTACGGCGCCGCTCCATGTCGACACGAAACGCGTGAGCTCGCTCCTGCATCTCAGCCGGGGTGTACTCCCGGTACTGGGCCAACGGTAGGAAGCGCGGCTCGCTCACTAGGGCAAGAACTCCACCGGAATAGGATTGTCGACTCGCTCCGAGTCCCAAGTGGCGTGGGTGATCCACCACCGCACGCCATCATGGAAGAGATGGATAAAGTTAATGCCCCGGCCGGTATCGCCATCCTCGGTCCCCCACTCGTAGGTACTGGCTACATCGGCGACGTTGCCAAAGCGACGCGTGACCCGGTGGATCTCACGCTCCGTGAAGCCCGACTCGACGAGGTAGCTGTTGGACCGGTTGATGAACTCCTGCTTTGTCATGAGCTGACCGTAGATCTCGCCTTCTTGGTTGACCCCGGTCGGGGTGAACTGGACGTTGGACGGGTACAACGTCGCGTCCCGGTCCCACTGCCGTGGCTCGCCCGATGGCCCTGAGATGACGTCGTAGAACGCGGTGATCATGCCATCGATCGATTCCACATCCGCTGCCAGCGGCTCGATCTCGGACACCCAAACGGGGTCCGGTTGAGCCTCCTGCCCGGCGACAGACGTGGCCCAAATCAACCCCCAACCCGCGACTGCCGACAACGTTCGCAAAGCGTTACCAAAGCACATTATGCCTCCTTGATGGGAAACGGGATAGCGGCTAGCGAAAGCCGAATCCCTGTGGCCATTGTGAAAACGTTCACATACATTCGAAATCGATGTTGAGTGAATATATTCCGGTCGTTTTTCTCCTCTTTCTCGGGGTTGCTGTCGGCGTGACTTTTGTGACGCTGTCGTACTGGCTGGGCCCCAAGACGTCGCGCGATCCAGCCCACGATTCACCGTACGAGTCGGGTATCGTACCGACCGGTGACGCCCGCCGCCGGTTCAACGTGAAATTCTACATCATTGCGATGCTGTTCATCCTCTTTGACGTGGAGATTGTGTTTATTTTCCCGTGGGCAGTCCAGTTTCAGCGGTTGGGCGGGTTTGGGCTCTTCGCGATGTTGTTGTTCCTGCTGATCCTCACGATCGGACTCGTCTACGAGTGGAGGAAGGGGGCGCTGGAGTGGGATTGAGCCCCGAACCAACCGACCAGAGTGTATTCACGACCGCACTCGACAAGATGGTGAGTTGGGCCCGATCGGGTTCACTGTGGCCGCTGCCGTTTGGCACGGCGTGCTGCGCAATCGAGTTCATGTCGGTGGTTTCGTCTCACTACGACCTGGCGCGGTTTGGCGCCGAGGTTGTGCGCTTTAGTCCACGGCAATCAGACCTGATGATCGTCGCTGGCACGGTGACCGACAAACAGGCCCCGGTGCTCAAGCTGATCTACGAGCAGATGTGCGAGCCAAAATGGGTCATCTCGATGGGCGTGTGCGCTTCGTCGGGGGGGTTCTATCGTGCCTACCACGTGCTTCAGGGGATCGACGAAGTCGTCCCCGTCGACATCTATGTACCGGGTTGTCCGCCCACGCCCGAGGGGTTGATCTACGCGATCATCAAGCTCCAGGAGAAGATCCAGCGCGGCGCACCGTCGCGATATCAAGAGATCCAACGCGCGTCTGAGGCCGATGCCGTGCTCGAACCGGCGGGAGCGTAACGTGGCGCAATTCATCGCGGACCGGTTGGTAGGAGAATTTGGTACAGCGGTGGAGCAGGTGAGTGACGACTGCGGTGACCTCACCGTTTGGATCGCTCGTGATCGTGTGCATGACGTGCTCGCGTTCTGCAAGCACGATGACAAGCTGGTGTTCAACTTCTGCATGGACGTGACGGCCGTCGATTACAAGCCGCTGGGAGGCGCCCCGCGATTCGCGGTGGTCTATCACTTGTATTCACTGACAACTGGAAAACGAGTACGGATCAAGGTCGGCGTGCCGGAAGAAGATCCGGTTGTCGATACCGCCGTTGACGTGTGGAAGGCAGCCGATTGGTTTGAACGCGAGGTTTACGACATGTTCGGCATTCGCTTCGAAGGACACCCGAACATGAAGCGCATCCTGTGCCACCAAGACTTCCAGGGGCACCCGCTGCGCAAGGACTACCCGGCCGATCTCAGGTGGCGGAACCTCCGCCCCGATGGCCTGGCCGATGAGATCGCGCCCGAGGAGATGGATCGGATCCGCAGCCGGATTCGTCACCGGCTGAGTCACTAACCGAGCAAACTTCGAGGCCCAAGCTGGTTTACCGTGACGCATCGATAAACCCGGAGATCGTTCCGCAAACGACTCCGGTTCCGAAGCAGCACGGTCGTCCGCCGACGGGTGTGTCGTGGGACCCGCTCGAACCGCGCGAGGGGACGGGCGCGTCACGGGTGACGATGGAGCGGATGCCGATTACGGAGGACGCCGACCTCGAGGTAGATCCGCTCGCCGACGAGCTAATGGTGATCAACATCGGGCCGAGCCATCCGGCGATGCACGGGACGTTCAGGCTCAAGTGCTGGCTCGATGGCGAGACGATCGTCAAGGCGATCCCCGAGATCGGATACCTCCATCGCTGCTTCGAGAAGATGAGCGAGATCCATCGATGGCAGGAGGTGTTTCCGTACACGGATCGCCTCAACTACATGGAGCCGTTTCTAAACAATGTCGGATACGCCTTGGCGGTCGAGAAGATGCTCGGGATCGAGATCCCAAAGCGCGCGCAACGGATCCGCGTCATTCTTGGCGAGTTGTCGCGGGTCATGGATCATCTCGTGTGCGTGGGCACGAATCTCGTCGACTTGGGAGCGCTGACGAATTTCTGGTACACCTTCCGAGGACGCGAGGAGATCTACTCACTGCTCGAGCACGTCTCGGGAGCAAGGCTGATGATGTCGTATGCGCGTATTGGAGGCCTCATGCGCGACGTTCACGACACGTTCGAGGAAGAAGTTCGGGTGCTGCTCGAATCGCTGCCCCGTTATATCGACGACGTTGATAAGCTGATTACCAACAATCGCATCTTTATCGATCGCGCCCGAGGGATTCACGCGACTACGCCCGAGGACGCGATCGACTGGGGTTGGACAGGGCCCTGCTTGCGCGCGACCGGCGTCCCGTACGACGTGCGGAAGATGCACCCGTACTACGATTACGATCAGTTCGACTGGCAAGTCCCCGTCGGGACGAACGGTGATGTGTACGATCGGTACCTCGTGCGCATGGAGGAGATGCGGCAGAGCTTGAAGATCATCGAACAGGCGCTCGATGATCTGCCCGACGGCCCCGTGAACGTCGACGACTGGGGGATCTCGATGCCCCCGAAGGATCGCGTGTACAACACGATCGAGGGAATGGTCGCGCATTTCAAGCTGACGTTCGAGGGGATCCAGGTTCCGCCGGGCGAGGTCTACTCCTACACCGAGGCCGGCAACGGCGAGCTCGGGTTCTACATCGTATCCGATGGGGAGGGGAAGCCCTACCGGATCCACTGTCGCGCACCATGTTTCGCGATCTACCAGAACATCGGACCAACCCTCGAGGGGCACATGCTCGCCGACATCGTCGCCATCGTTGGATCACTCAACGTCATCGCCGGTGAGCTCGATCGGTAGCGACGTGGCGGCCGCCGTCACGCTGAGTGCCGAAGCGACGCGCCGGATCGACGAGATCGTCGCTCGCTACCCGACGTCGCGTGCGGCGATGCTACCGGTTCTATGGATCGTGCAAGGCGAGCTGGGGTGGATTTCTCCCGAAACGATGGAGTGGGTTGGGAACCGCCTTAACTGCTCGGCTGCCAGCGTGGAAGCGGTGGTTGGCTTTTACACGATGTTCGACGCGGCGCCGGTCGGGAAGTACAAGCTTCAAGTGTGTCGCACGTTGTCGTGCGAGCTGATGGGCGCCCGCAAGGTGATCGACCACTTGCGTGAACGGTTGGGGATCGAGCCCGGCGACACGACCGAAGACCGGATGTTCACGCTTCAAGAGGTCGAATGTCTCGGATCGTGCGGGACTGGCCCGTTACTGCAATGCAACTTTCGGTACCACGAAAACCTGACGCCCGAACGAGTTGACGCGTTGCTCGATGAATTGCGTGGTTCAGAGCCCACCGACGACGTGATCCCGATCATTCACGAGCGACCGAGCCGCGATGCGTACCGCGAGATGTTTCCGGCAACCAGTTGATGAGCGCGCCAAAGATCCTCATGCAGCGCGGGCTCGATCATCCCGGGAAGAGCCACACGCTGGAGACGTGTGAGGCGACCGGCGGATACCGTGGGGTGAGGAAAGCCCTCGACATGGACCCACTTGCGATTCAACAGGAGGTCAAGACGTCGGGGCTCAGGGGACGCGGTGGAGCCGGCTTCCCAGCCGGCATGAAGTGGGGGTTCACCCCGCGTGACTCCGAAAAGCCAAAATACGTGGTGTGCAACTCCGACGAGTCGGAGCCCGGCACCTTCAAGGATCGTTGGCTTCTCGAGAACGACCCCCACACGGTGATCGAGGGGATCATGATCGCGGCGATCGCGATCGACTGTCACCTCGCGTTCAACTACGTCCGCGGCGAGTACTCGTACCAGGGGCAGTGCTTCCAAAGGGCGGTCGACGAGGCGTACGCGAAGGGATACTTGGGCAAAGGGATCTTTGGCTCCGACTACGATCTCGATCTGGTCGTCCACTACGGTGCCGGCGCGTACATCGCCGGTGAGGAGACGGGTCTCCTCGAGTCGCTGGAGGGGAGAAAGGCGATGCCCCGCAACAAGCCGCCATTCCCGGCGGTCGAGGGGCTCTTCTGGTGCCCGACGGTGATCAACAACACGGAAACCCTGGCCGCCGTCCCGTGGATCATCGAGAACGGTGGTGACGCATACGCTGAGTACGGCACTGAGAAGTCGAAGGGGACCAAGATGTGGTCGTGCAGCGGGCCGATCAATACGCCCGGCGTCTACGAGGTCGAGTTCGGCGTCGAGATGATGGGGTTCGTCGAGGAGCACTGTGGCGGATTGATGGAGGGTATCGGCCTCAAGGGGATCGTCCCCGGCGGATCGTCGGTGCCGGTGATGAAGCCCGAGCAGTGTCAGGGCGCGCGCATGGACTACGAGGGGCTGCTCGAGCGCGGGAGCCTGGTCGGGTCGGGCGGCTTCATAGTGATCGGAGACAACGTCTCGGCGGTCGACTGTCTGCTCAATCTGGCCCACTTCTACGCCCACGAGTCGTGCGGGCAGTGCACGCCCTGCCGCGAGGGGTGCGGCTGGATCGAGCAACTGGTTGGGGAGATCCGGAACGGGAACGGTCAGCAGGCGAATCTGACGAAGGTGCTCGAGCTGGCCGACGCAATGGCGGGAAAGACGATCTGCGCCTTGGCCGATGCGATGGCCTGGCCCGCAGTCGCATTCATCAAGAACTACCCTGAGGATTTCGCAGAGATGTGCGAGGGGGGCGTCGACTTAGAAGCCCTGGAGGAAGCGGTGTCGCGCCACGACCACATTCTTCCACGCGCTTCGTAACGGTCTAGAGACGAGTGAGATAGCGATGCGTCGCAACGTTGGAGCCGAAAAAAACACCGCCACGGGCGGGACTCGGGATCGCGAAGTGGTCAACCTGGCCGTAATCCTGCCGCCGGGATCGCCGCGGGAAGCGGTCGAGCCGAGCCCCGTGGCCGAACCTGCCACTGACGCGCGGTCGGTGACGGTCGACGGTGTCGAGGTTCTCGTCCCGGCCGGTTCGACGATCTTCCAGGCCGCTGAGGCGGCGGGATATACGCCGCCCCATTTCTGCTACCACCGCGATCTCTCGATACCGGCGAACTGTCGGATGTGTTTGTGCGAGGTCGAGGGGCAGGGGAAGCTCCAGACATCATGTTCGATCTCGGTGGCCGACGGCATGGTTGTCAAGTTCGATACGCCGCGCGTCAAGGAAGCCGTAGAGGGTGTCCTCGAGTTCGAGTTCAAGAACCACCCACTCGATTGCCCGGTTTGCGATCAGGTGGGCGAGTGCCACCTGCAGCGGTACTACCTCGAGGTCGGGAAATACGAGCCGCTGCCGATGAATCGGATTCGAAAACCGAAGGTCGTCGACCTCGGACCGATCACGATGGATGCCGAGCGGTGTGTCTTGTGCTCGCGATGCGTGCGATTCGGCGAGGAGATTACAGGGAGCGCCGATTTCGTGATCGCGAACCGGTCGGACCGCTCGGAGATAAAGACTTTCGACGAACGCCCGATTGAAACCGATTATGCGCTGAATTACGCCGACATCTGTCCAGTAGGCGCGCTGACGTCGAACGACTTTCGGTTCCGGAAACGGGTCTACTACCTGAACACCGTCAAGTCGATCTGTCCCGGCTGCTCGACCGGTTGCAACGTCTACGCCGAGCAGTCGGAGGACGCGTTGTATCGCTACCGGCCGCGGTACAACGACAACGTCAACGACTCGTGGATGTGTGATCCAGGTCGGATCTCGTCGAACGCATTGGCCGATACGACCGACCGGATCGTTGCCCCGATGGCACGGGTGAATGGCGCGCTCGTCGAGGTCGAGTGGGACGCAGCGATCGCGCAAGCCACAGACGCGATCAAGCGGACGGGAGGCGAGATCGCGGTCATCGCCCACCCAGATCTGTCAAACGAGGACTTGCATCAATTGCGTGAGCTCGTATCGCACGCCGGGGGCCAGGTCGACTTCCGGGTCGCCGATTCGTGGCAACAGATCGACGAGTTGGTGGACAACGTCCTGATTCGTCGCGACCCCTACCCCAACACGCGCGGCGCGCTCGAGGTGCTCGGGATCGCCGATAGCGCGCAGAACAGTGTACCGGCGATCCTTGCGGATGTAGCCGCCGGGAAGACGCGCGGTCTTGTCGTGTGCGGGTGGGACCTGGAAGCACTTGGTGAGCCCGGTCACGAGGCGGTGAAGGCGGCAGACTGGGTGTGGTTTGTCGGGCCGCGCCGAGTCGACACGCTCGATTATGCCGACGTCGTTCTCCCGACCGCTGTGCACGTCGAGCGTGAGGGCACGTTCACAAACCACGCCGGCCGCGTGCAGCGGTTCTGGCAGAGCGTCTCGCTGTACGGTGAGAGCCGTCCGGCGTGGCGCGTTTTCGGGAACATCGATGCCGCGTTGTCAGGGAACGCCACGCCGCGCACTGCGTTGGAAGCGTTCGATCGCTTGGCAGCTGAGGTCGCTTCGTTCGCCGGCCTTTCGTACGCTGCCGTCGGAGATCAAGGGTCGTGGCTTCGTGGTTGGGAGAAAGAGACGATGCCACCAGTCGGAATTCACACCATGCCGGGCGTCAGGCGCCCGAGTCCGGAGTAGCGATGGACTGGACCGGGGTCGGGATCTCGATTCTCAAGGCGTCTGTGGTGTTCGTCATGGTGTTGAGCGCAGTGCCGGTGCTGGTCTGGGCCGAGCGCCGCGGCAGCGCGTTCATCCAACATCGGTTGGGCCCCAACCGCGTCAACATCGCCGGGATCACGCTGTTCGGGCTGGTCCAGCCATTGGCCGACGTGGTCAAGTTCCTGTGGAAGGAAGAGTACGTCCCGGCTCACGCCAATCGGGCGTTCTACCTGCTCGCGCCAGTCATGTTCTTGGTGCCGGCGACGATGGCGTTCGCCGTTATTCCGTTGGCAGATACGCTCGTGCTCAGTGGGTGGACGATCCACATGCAGGTCGCCAATCTGAACATCGGTATCCTGTACGTTTTCGCGTTGGGATCGTTGTCGGTATACGGCATCGTGATGGCGGGTTGGGCGTCGAACAACAAGTACGCGTTCTTGGGCGGTATCCGATCGAGCGCGCAGATGATCTCCTACGAGTTGGCGCTCGGCCTCTCGGTCGTCGGGATTCTCATGATCTACGGCGCGGTCCAGTTGGGCGAGATCGTCAACGGACAGGGCGAGCTCCTGTTTGGGGTCATCCCGAAGTGGGGGGTCGTCACACAGCCGCTGGCCTTCGTTCTGTTTACGATAGCCGTGTTCGCCGAAGCTAACCGGTTGCCCTTCGACCTCCCGGAAGCGGAGAACGAGTTGGTGGCCGGGTATCACGCCGAGTACTCGGCGATGAAGTTCGCGCTGTTCTTCATGGCTGAATACATGGCGATGGTCACCGGGGCGATGTTGATCGTGACGCTGTTCTTCGGTGGTTGGCAGATCCCGTGGGTGTCGAGCGAGGCGCTGCGCGCGGCCGTCGGACCGATCCCGGCGGTATTGCTTCAGCTGGGTTCGTTCACGGCCAAGCTGGGCTTCTTCTTATGGCTGTTCATCTGGGTGCGTTGGACGCTGCCGCGGTTTCGTTACGATCAGCTGATGGATCTTGGTTGGAAGATTGTACTGCCACTTGCGCTGGCGAACGTCTTCGTGACCGCGCTCGTTCTCTACTTCGGTCGGGGGCTCCTTTCATGAGTTGGACACCGGATACGATCGACCCGAAGGACGTCGTCGTCGTGCGCGGCGACGAGACCGCCGTCGGCACGAACCGCGATGAGTGGTGGAAGCAGTTCTATTTGCCGGCCGTTGCCGGTGGACTCGCCGTGACGCTTCGGAACATGATCCGAAATCTCCTCAACCGAAAGGGTATGCCGACGATCGAGTATCCGGAAGAGCGACGCGACTACGGTGATCGCTTCCGCGGACGGCATTACCTAAAGAAGCGTCCGAGCGGCGAGCCGCGTTGCGTGGCTTGCATGATGTGCGCGACCGCGTGTCCCGCGGACTGCATCTACATCGTAGGCGGTGAGCACCCCGACCCGGAGATCGAGAAGTATCCGGTGCGGTTCGATATCGACGGTTTGCGGTGCATCATGTGTGGCTACTGTGTCGATGCTTGCCCCGAGGACGCGATCGCGATGACGAAGGAGTACGAGTGGGCCAGCTACGAGCGCGAGGATTTTATCTGGGATAAGGAGTACCTGCTGAACTGGCGCGATGAAAAAGAAGTTGACGACGGCTACCAGCCGTTCGAGGGAGACATCGACAAGCACCGCATGTCAAGGGGCAACCTGTGACCGGCGCCGACGTCGCGTTCTGGATTCTCGCGGCGATCGCCGTCGGTGCGAGCCTGGCCGTCATCACCAATCGTAACCCGGTTGCGTGCGTGCTGTTTCTGGTGGTGGCGTTCTTCGCGCTGGCGGGGTTGTTCATCACCCTCCACAGTCACTTCCTGGCGGCGATCCAGGTGATCATCTACGCCGGCGCGATTATGGTGCTTTTCCTGTTTGTCATCATGTTGCTAAACCTTGGGCAGCAACAATGGTTCGATGTATCCAACAATCCGCTACGGGTGACCGCCGTGGTATTCGGTGCTGGGTTCTTGGCGCTGCTGGTGGGCGGCGGGATCAGCGGGTTAGCACCGACAGTGCGCGGGCCGGCAGCCGAAATCTCACCCGATCTATTGGGGTCCACAGGCGCTGTGGGGGCCGCTCTCTACACCGCCTACTTCATGCCTTTCATCACTATCGCGCTGCTCCTGTTGTTGGCCATGGTCGGGGCTGTAGCGATCGCCAGTCGGGAGCGCTAGCGGGATGGTTGGGCCAGCCCACTATATCACGCTGAGTGCGGTTTTGTTCACGATCGGCGTGATCGGAGTCCTGACACGCAAGAACGCCATCATCGTGTTCATGGCGATCGAGATAATGCTCAATGCTGCGAACCTGGCGCTGGTGACGTTCGCGATGACGATTGGCGATGTCGCCGGGTTGATCATGGTGCTGCTGGTGATGGCGGTCGCGGCCGCCGAGGCGGCGGTCGGGCTGGCGATCATCGTCGCCATGTTCCGCCACCGCGAGACCGTCAACATCGAAGCCTTCAACGTGCTGCGCGGGTGACCGGGATGGAGAGCCTTCTCTGGTTGATCCCCGCATTGCCGTTGGCCGGGTTTGCGATCAACGGGCTGTTCGGTCGCAAACTCGGCGACCGCGTGGTGTCGGTGATTGGCCCTGGCGTCGTGGGAGCAGGGTTCGTGCTAGCCGCGGCGTCATTTGTCTCCCTCAGGTCGATGCCATCGGCCGAACGGCTGCTTCAGCAGACGCTCTACAACTGGCTCCCGGCGGGCGAGTTCTCAGCGTCGATCGGGTTCCAACTCGATCCCTTGTCAATGACGATGGTGCTGGTCGTCACCGGTGTCGGTTTCCTGATCCACCTCTACTCGGTCGGTTATATGCACGGCGACGGCGGGTATGCGCGTTATTTCGCCTTTCTCAACTTGTTCACGTTCGCCATGCTGCTGCTGGTCATGGCCGACAATTTCCTGCTGCTGTTCGTAGGCTGGGAAGGTGTCGGGCTTTGCTCGTACTTGTTGATCGGGTTCTGGTTCGAGGACCAGGCTAAAGCCGAGGCCGGCAAGAAGGCGTTCATCGTCAACCGGATCGGCGACTTCGGTTTTCTGCTCGGCATCTTCCTGATCTTCTGGACGTTTGGCTCGGTGGCGTTCGCGGACGTTCTTCCGGAGGCCGCCACGCGCTTGACGCTGGGCGGCGATCTGGCATTCTGGATCTGCCTGTTTCTGTTTGTCGGAGCGGTTGGGAAGAGCGCGCAGATACCGCTCTTCGTGTGGTTGCCCGACGCGATGGCCGGCCCGACTCCCGTTTCGGCGCTGATCCACGCCGCCACGATGGTCACCGCCGGGGTGTACATGGTGGCGCGGGCGCACGCACTCTACGAAATGGCGCCCCAGGTGTTGGCGGTGGTGGCCGGGATCGGTGCCGCGACGGCGCTGTTCGCGGCCACGATCGGCATCGTTCAAAACGACATCAAGAAGGTGCTGGCGTACTCCACCATCAGCCAACTGGGCTACATGTTCCTGGGCGTCGGTGTCGCCGCGTTCAGCGCCGGCATCTTCCACCTCGTGACGCACGCGTTTTTCAAGGCGGTGTTGTTCTTGGGCGCCGGCAGCGTGATCCACGCGCTGCACGGTGAGCAGGACATGCGTGCGATGGGCGGCCTCAAGTCAAAGCTGCCGATCACGTACTGGACGATGCTGGCGGCGACGCTGGCGATCGCCGGTGTCCCGCCGCTGGCCGGGTTCGTCTCGAAGGACGAGATCCTGTGGCGCACTTGGGATGGCGGGCACTCTGTGCTGTGGGTGATCGGGTTCATCACCGCGGGGCTGACCGCCGCCTACATGTTCCGGCTGTTCTTCCTGACGTTCCATGGGTCGTTCCGCGGTACGAAGGATCAGTGGGCGCACGCCCATGAGTCACCATGGTCGATGACGCTACCGCTGGTGATTCTTGGCGGGCTGTCGGTTATCGGCGGGTGGATCGGTTTGCCGATGGCGCTGGGGCAGCCGTTGGGCGGTATTGCCAACCGGTTCGAGGGGTGGTTAGCGCCGGTCTTCGAGGCTGGTGAGCACGCTGCTCACGAGCCGCACGCGATCCCGCCGATTGAATACGGGCTGATGACCGCGTCGGTGGCGATCGCCACGTTAGGAATCCTGGTCGCCTACTGGGCGTACCTGAGGAGCCCCGACCTGCCGGGTCGCGTCGCCACCCGGTCACGCGGCGTGTACACGCTGCTCAACGGGAAGTACTTCGTCGACGAGTTGTACGACTTTCTGATCGTGCGGCCGTTTTATGCGCTCTCGCGCTTCGCCTGGCGGGTCATCGACGACGGGTTGATCGACGGATTGGGCGTCGGCGGCACAGGCGCGCTGGTCAAGCGCGGAAGCCGAATCGTCAGCCGCTGGGAGACGGGCTACGTCCAGGGGTATGCGGTGGCCTTCTTTGGTGGTGTGTTTGCGATCCTCGCCTACTACTACCTATTCCGTTGAGCATCCCGTACCTGACCCTGATCGTCTTTCTGCCCGTGCTCGGCATGGCGCTACTCGCGGCGATTCCGGGGACCAGCCATGACGCGATCCGCAAGACGACGCTGGCGGTCACGATCGCCCATTTCGCGCTGTCGGTCCCGCTATGGTGGCTGTACGAGACGTCTGGAGCGCCTTATCAGCTCATCGAGCGCCGACCATGGGTTACAGCGTTCGGCATCGATTACCACCTCGGAGTGGACGGCGTCACCGTGCTGCTGGTGCTGCTGACGACGTTTCTTATGCCGCTCGCGGTGCTCGCTTCGTGGCGCTACATCGACCGGCACGTCAAGGAGTACCACATGTTGATGTTGCTCCTGACGACCGGAATGTTGGGCGTCTTCGTCGCACTCGACCTGTTTGTCTTCTATGTCTTCTGGGAGCTGATGCTGGTGCCGATGTACTTCATCATCGGCATATGGGGTGGTGAACAGCGGATCTACGCTTCGGTCAAATTCTTCCTGTACACGTTTGTCGGTGGACTGCTAATGCTGGTTGGGATCCTGGTGTTGTACTTCTATCACCACAACCTTACCGGGACCTACTCGTACGCGCTGGCTGACCTGCTGGCGATCGACGTACCGCTCACGATCCAGCTCGGTCTGTTCCTCGCCTTCGGGCTGGCATTCGCGATCAAGGTGCCGATGTTTCCGTTCCACACCTGGCTGCCCGATGCTCACGTCCAAGCGCCGACCGCTGGTAGCGTGATCCTGGCCGCTGTGATGCTAAAGATGGGAACGTATGGTTTCTACCGCTTCGCGATCCCGCTGTTTCCAGACGCCGCGCGGGTGCTCCTGCCCTGGGTCGCGACACTGGCGGTGATCGGCATCCTGTACGGTGCGATGGTGGCGCTGGTTCAACCCAACATCAAGAAGTTGGTCGCCTACTCGTCGGTATCACACCTCGGGTTCGTCATGTTGGGGTTGTTCGCGTTCAACACCGTCGGCGTGCAGGGGTCGGTGATCCAGATGATCAACCACGGGTTGTCGACCGGCGCACTGTTCTTTATTTGCGGCATGTTGTACGAGCGGCGCCACACCTATGAGATCGAATCGTTTGGCGGGCTGTCGGGCGTGATGCCGGTTTTCGCCACGATCTTCATGATCGTGACCCTGTCGTCGATCGGGCTGCCCGGATTGAACGGTTTTGTGGGCGAGTTTCTGATCCTGGTCGGGATGTTCCAGACACACCCGTACATGGCCGGGCTGTCGACCGTTGGTGTGATCTTGGCAGCCTACTACATGCTCCGCATGTTCGGTCGCGTCATGTTCGGACCGATCGATGACGAGTCGAACCGCGGTCTGCCGGATCTCGATCGACGCGAGCTCGCCGTCTTGATCCCGATCGTAATCGTCATCGTGTGGATCGGGGTCTACCCCAAACCGTTCCTCGATCGGACCGCTCCGTCGGTCGAGCGGTTCGTCGAGCACGTCGCGGCCACCGACTTACTGGCGGTTGAAGAATTGATCGAAGCGGAGACACCGCGGTGAACCCCGAGCTGCAGCCGCTGGTCGACGCGTACCGGCTCACCGACCCAAGTCTGGGCGCCATCGTACCGGTCGTGCTTGTAAGCCTATTCGCCATTTTTGCGCTGGTAGCCGACCTGTTCGAGTTGGGCACGACCCGCGGTCCCGCGGAGGGGGAAGAGGGGCTGCCGATCATGGCGCCCTACCTGTCGATTCTCGGGGTTGTCCTGGGTCTTATCGCCATCGGTTGGCAGGCGCTCAGGTTCGAGAAAGTCGCTGGTTCCTACTTCAACGGGATGATCGTCGTCGACGGCTTCGGTTTGTTCCTGGCCGCCGTGATCCTGGTCGGCACGCTGATCACGCTGCTCGTCACCGTTGGCTACTGCCGGCGCGAAAACATCCAGTTAGCCGAGTACTACTACCTGATCCTGATGTCGACGGTGGGCATGATGCTGCTCGTTCAGAGCCGCAACCTGGTCATGATCTTCGCCGCGCTCGAGCTCATGTCGGTCGGGGTCTACGTGCTGACCGGTTTTCGCCGCCGGCGGGTTCGGGCGATCGAGGGTGCCCTCAAGTACTTCGTGTTGGGCGCGTTCTCGACCGGGTTCCTCGTCTACGGTATCGCGCTGCTCTACGGTTTGACCGGGACGTTCGATTTGGCTGCGATAGGGGCTGCGGTTGGAGATGGACAGGCCTCACCGCTGCTCTTGGTCGGCTTGGCGTTGGTGCTGGTCGGGTTCGGGTTCAAGGTCGCGTTGGTGCCGTTCCACATGTGGTCGCCCGACGTCTACCAGGCCGCGCCGGCTCCGATCACAGGGTTCATGGCGACAGGCGTCAAGACGGCCGCCTTTGCGGCGCTGGCGCGGTTCCTTATGACGAGCTTCGACGGGTTGGCCAGCCAGTGGATCCCGGTCCTCTGGGTGTTGGCGGTGCTGACGATGTTCGTCGGCAACGTGGCCGCTATCAGGCAGGACGACATCAAGCGCATGCTGGCCTACTC
>JBDGYV010000027.1:0-43349 GCA_039588915.1 Gemmatimonadota bacterium | reverse complement strand
GGCGGACGGGACTCGAACCCGCGACCTCCGACGTGACAGGCCGGCGTTCTGACCAAACTGAACTACCGCCCCGCGCGTGCATGAATGACGAACAAACGCTTAAGGAATGCAGGGTGGAGAACCTACGGAACCCAAGCGAGGGTGTCAACGCAAAACGGGCCACCCCCTGGAGGGGCAGCCCATTCGGCTTGAACCGCCAGGTACCAGCAACTACCCGCCCTGTCGGCTCAGCTTCTTGATGATCAGATCGACCCGCTCGATGTACTGATTCGAGTTACCGATCAAGCCCTGCCCATAGGA
Source organism: Gemmatimonadota bacterium (assembly GCA_039588915.1). Lineage (GTDB taxonomy): Bacteria > Gemmatimonadota > Gemmatimonadetes > JACCXV01 > JAHWKZ01 > CAMYLR01. The sequence goes on along the minus strand of JBDGYV010000027.1, from coordinate 43,049 downwards.
CGCGTAGTCACCACAAGCGTTCCTGAGGTGAACGATCGCAGTCGTAAACAACGACCGGGAGCGCTCGTTCTGGGGGATCGACTTGTCCTCCCCCTGGATCGCCTTTGCCATCCGATAGTAGGCGTCACCCCGGTAATAAGAGATCGCGCACGAATTGCCGCCAAGTCGCGAGGCTTGGCCCAGGAACTCAAGCGCTGCACCGTAGCGGCCTCCCTTCAGCGCAGTGGAGGCGTCCTTGAGGAAGATATTGGCCAGGATCGCACTCGATTGCCCCTTGCCGGCGCGCTCGAGGTCCTTGGCGAATTCAACCGTGTTGCCGAGCTCCTGGTACGCCAGCGCCCGGAAGAGGTACGCCCGCTCGAGATTTGGATTGACCGCCAGCGCCCGGCCATAGTAATCGATCGCCGAGTTGTAGTCGTCGAGCTTGTAGCGCACGTACCCCGCTGCGGCCAGCAGGTTGGCATTGGCCGGATCAGCAGCCAGCGCCTCGTCGGCGGTGGCTCTCGCTTCCTCGTACTGCTCATCCGCGAAATAGAGACCGAACAGGTACTGCAATGCCTCGGGGTCGGTTGCGCCGCCGGCCGAGAGCGAGAGGTACTTCTTGAAGCTGGCTATCTTCTCGTCCCGACGGTCATCCGGCAACGCATAGGCCAGGTACTGATGAGCCCCTGCATTGCCCGGGCAGAGCGTGGTCGCCGTCTCGAACGCCGCCAAACCCTTTTCGACTTCCTCCAGTTGGTTCGCCATCACATACCCGTAGGCGACTTGGATATCGCAATCGTCTCCTTTTCGGCGGATCAACTCCTCAAAGAAGTCGCGGGCTTGCGTCGTATCGCCTTTCTCGAGGTAGGCTTCACCGATCGAGTGGTAGGCGTTGATGTACGCCGGGTCGAGATCGATCGCCTTCTCCAGCGAAACAAGCGCCTGATCGACCATGTCGCGCTCCAGATACGACTGGCCCATGAAGAAGTAAGCCAACGCCAGGCCCGGATCGTACTCGAGCGCCTGCTCGAAGTTCGAGATCGCGCGCTCGTGGTTCTCCGATCGCATATAGTCGCGGCCGAAGATGATGTGCTTGTCGGCTTGGTTCCGGGCGTTGAACGCCAGCACCAGGCTTTCACCCAGATCGTCTATGTCAGAATCGGTGACCTCGGGCAGGTGTTGGGTGTTGCGGGTCGCGACGTCGACAAACGTGGATTTGGCAGCCCACATGTCACCGTGGCGATCGAGTGTGCCACGCGCGACGATCTTAGCCTGCAGCGACTGAGCGATCTCGAGCGTCTTGACGTCGGGAATCGGCGAGCCCGGCTTGAATCCGTGCTGTTCCACCGCTGCGTTGACTTCGTCCTCGGTGACCAACGTGTAGGGGCCAAGATCATCAAGCTCGGCGATGACCTCTGCCTGAAGGTCCTTGGCCTTCCCGTCATCTGCAGAGACAAACGGCAGCACCGCGATCACAAACCGATCGGTGTCCTCGGTCTGGGCCTGGAGCGAGGCCGCGCCAGCGCCGGCAAGCAGGAGCAGCGCGACGAGCGTTATGAGTGTCTGTTTTAGACGACGAGCGAGCATTGTGTTCCTCCCGGTATGATCTCGATCCATGACGTCCGGGAAAATATCCCCCGAGCCTTGCTGTGGACCACCAATGTGTAAACCCCCCGAGGCGGAGAGAGGTTCCGGACCTTGACGGTGCCCGGCGTGCCTGGGTAGAGTGTGGACGCTTTTTCCGCCTTTGACAACCATTGCACAGCGAAGGAGGCACGTGGAGCCGCGGTCCGCACAGCTTGGGCGCATCTCGCCAGGGTGCTCGATCTGTCGTGCGGTTGCGATCCTAACACTAGGAATCGCGCTCACGGGGTGCGGTGTCGCCGACGTCCCCGATTGGTCGACTGTACAGCCGGTCTCTGACATGGGCCGATCGATCGTCGACCTGTACAAGATCGTGCTCTGGTGGACGGCGGGGATTTTTGTCGTCGTCGAGTTGTTGCTCGTCTACGTGTTGATCCGCTATCGGCGTCGGCCCGACGATACTGGCGTGCCCGACCAGGTTCATGGCTTTACCGCGCTCGAGATCTCCTGGACGCTGGTACCGGCGGCCATTCTGTTCTTCATCGCGATTCCAACCGTCCGTACGATCTTCGATGTCCAGCGCCCACCGCCGGCTAATGCGATCGAGATAATCGTCACTGGTCATCAGTGGTGGTGGGAGTTCGAGTATCCGGATCTCGGGATCAGGACCGCCAATGAACTCCACATCCCGGTCGGTCGGGCGGCCAGCCTGACGCTCACGTCGGCCGACGTCATCCATTCGTTCTGGGTGCCACGACTCGGTGGCAAGCGCGACCTCAATCCGGGCAGCGAGAACCAGCTCTGGTTCACGCCCGATTCGGTCGGGGTTTTCGATGGCCAGTGTGCCGAGCTGTGCGGCACGTCGCACGCCAACATGCGGCTGAGAGTGTTTGTTGAAACAGCAGAATCGTTTGATGTCTGGGTCGACCAGCAGCGACAGCCCGCAGTAGAGGATTCCGTCGGTGTCCAGACATTCCTCGCTTCGGGCTGCGTTGCCTGTCATGCGATCGCTGGCACGCCCGCGCAGGGTAAGATCGGCCCCGATCTGACGAAGTTCGGAAGCCGATCGACGATCGCCGCCGGGATCCTCGCAAACGAACCGGACGAACTGGCCGCCTGGCTGCGCGACCCCGAGCGCGTCAAACCGGGCTCCCGAATGCCAAACCTGAATCTCTCAGAAGAGCGAATCGCGAGTTTGGTCGCCTATCTCGGGAGCTTACGATGAGCGCTGCACCGGCGGGCACCATGCACCACGAGTCGATCTACTCCGGCGGGATCGCGTCGTGGCTTACCACGGTCGATCACAAGCGGATCGGAGTCATGTACGGGGTCACCGCCTTGTTGTACTTCATCGTCGGCGGAGTGGAGGCGCTCATTATTCGACTGCAGCTGGCCACTCCCGAGGGCACGGTCGTCGGCGCAGAGGTCTACAACCAGATGTTTACGATGCACGGGACCACGATGGTGTTCCTGGTGCTCATGCCGTTAGCGGCGGCGATGTTCAACTTTCTGATCCCACTCATGGTCGGGGCTCGAGACGTCGCTTTCCCGCGACTGAACGCGTTCTCGTTCTGGACCTGGTTCTTCGGCGCCATCTTGCTGAACCTGGCGTTTTTCGTGAATCAGGTTCCCGACGCGGGGTGGTTCGGGTACGCCAATCTCACTTCCAAACAGTACAACCCCGGACTCGGCATCGACTTCTGGGTTTTGAGCCTGCAGATCATGGGCATCGCGTCGATCGCGTCGGGGATCAACTTCACGGTGACGACGCTCAACATGCGTGCACCGGGCATGTCGCTAATGCGGATGCCGCTTTTCGTCTGGATGGCGCTGATCGTCCAGATCCTCATGTTGCTGGCGTTCCCGGTCATCACGGTAGGGCTCGTTTTCCTGCTCTTCGACCGCTTTTTCGATACCAATTTCTACGTCGCCGCCGCGGGTGGAACGCCGGTGCTTTGGCAGCATCTGTTCTGGATTTTCGGGCATCCCGAGGTCTACATCCTGATCCTTCCATCGTTTGGCGTCGTCTCGGAGATCCTCCCGACTTTCTCGCGAAAACCCCTCTTCGGCGCACCGTTCGTGATCTTCTCCGGGATCCTGATCGGATTCCTGGGCTTTGGCGTGTGGAGCCATCACATGTTCACAACCGGCTTGGGACCGATCGCCGACACTGCGTTTTCTCTCGGGACGATGCTGATCGCGATCCCCACAGGTGTAAAGATCTTCAACTGGATCGGGACGCTGTGGGGCGGGACCATCGTCATGCGAACACCGCTCTACTTCGCGGTCGGCATGATCGCGCTGTTCATCGTCGGTGGGTTGTCGGGAATCATGCACGCGTCAACGCCGATCGACCTGCAACAGCACGACTCGTACTTCGTGGTCGCACACCTGCACTACGTCTTCTTTGGGGGCACCGTGTTTGGCCTCTTTGCGGGGGTCTACTACTGGTGGCCCAAGGTCACCGGGCGGATGCTCGGTGAAGGGCTCGGGAAGCTGAACTTCTGGGTCATGTTCTTGGGCATGAACCTGACGTTTTTCCCGATGCACTTCCTCGGTCTCGATGGCATGGCGCGGCGGATCTACACCTACCCTGCCGGGGTCGGGTGGGAACAGTGGAACATCGTGGCGACGATAGGCGCGTTCGTCCTGAGCATCGGCGTCCTGTTGTTCTATATCAACGTTGTGCGCAGTCTGCGATCGGGGGAGCCCGCGGCAGCGGATCCGTGGGATGCAGCCACGCTCGAGTGGTCGATGAGCTCGCCACCCCCTGAGTACAACTTCGCCGTTATCCCGACCGTCAACAGCGCGCGCCCGCTATGGCTCCACAAGTACGGGCCGACCAGGGACATCTCGAAGCACACGAAGGAAGACGGCACCCCGCCACAACCCGATCACCCGGTCGAACGGGTTGAGCTGCCCTCGCCTAGCCACTGGCCGCTGATCGCCGCAGCCGGACTGACGCTGGCTGGCGGTGGTACGATGATTGGTTTGTTGCCCGTCCTGATCGGCGCGGCCGTGCTCGTTGTTGCCGTGTACCGGTGGGCATTCCAGCCGCTCGAACGGCCCGGAAACCCCGTCTTCGGACCCGGAGGCGGCTCGGGATGAGCGCACACGCGACGACATTCGCGGTCCCGCACCGCAAGATGGCGATGTGGGTGTTTATAGGCTCGGAATGCATGTTCTTCGGGTCGCTGATCGCGACTTACCTGTCTTACAAGGGAAAGAGCGTAGCCGGTCCGACACCGGCCGAGATCCTCAATATCCCGCTGACCTCGGTCTCGACTTTCGTATTGCTGATGTCGAGCCTGGCGATGGTCCTAGCGCTCGACGCCGTCCAGCGCGATCACACGGATCAGGCGAAGCTCTGGCTCGGTGGCGTCATCGTCCTCGGAGGTCTCTTCCTGGCTGGGCAAGTCTACGAGTTCTCGCACTTCTATCATGAAGGGCTGACCCTCCAGCAAAACCTGTTTGGTTCCACGTTCTTCGTGCTGACCGGGTTTCACGGCGCTCACGTGACTGTCGGCGTGATTTGGATGGCCACGCTGCTCTTTATGGCGTTCCGCGGAAAGCTCGGCCCAGAGCAAAGCCTTGACGTAGAGGTCGCTGGGTTGTATTGGCATTTCGTAGACGTGGTGTGGATCGTGATCTTCACGGTCGTCTACCTCATCCAGTGAGGAAGTGCGTGAATGAACGAGATCGCTGAGCATCAGGACGGTGGGCACGCCGCTCGCAGCACGTATTGGCTGGTGGCGCTCATCCTGGCGATCATCACGCTGCTCGAGGTGGCGGTGTTCTACGTACCTTTCGTGCGTTCGGCGATCGCGCCAATCCTGTTGGTGCTGTCCGCGACGAAGTTCGCGCTCGTAGCGATGTTCTTCATGCACCTGAGATACGACCGGCCGATCCTGACCGCGATTCTGTCGACCGGTCTGGTGGTAGCAGCGGCCATTATCGTGGCGCTCATGCTCCTGTTCGGTGCGCTGAGGCTGATGGCGCCGGCTTGATCGACGGAGTTCAGCTTGCGACCTAGTACGTGGCTGACGATCATCTGCGTGCCCTTTGCGCTCTGGGAGGTGCCATGACCAACGCTTCCTCAGCAACAAAACCCGTCGCGCCACCACTCTCCGCCCCCAACGTCCTGATCGAAGGCTTCGTGACCGGGATGATCGGAGCCGGCATCGTTGCGGCGTGGTTCCTTTTCCTGGACGTCGTCCAGCACCAGGCTCTTTACACCCCGTCGCTGCTTGGAACTGTCCTCTTCAAGGGTGCCGATGCAGCCGCCGGACACACGGTCATCGATCCGGGCATGGTCGCCGCGTACACGATCGTTCACCACGCAGCCTTCATCGGCGTCGGCGTCGTGGCTTCGTTCTTGGTAACCGAGATTGAACGGATCCCACCGCTCGGGATCGCGCTCGTGTTCTTCTTCATCTTCTTTGAGGTCGCCTTCCACGTCTACATGGTGGCGATCGGGCAACCACTGCTCGGCAGCATCGCATTCTGGGGGGTTGCGGTCGCGAACCTGCTGGCCGCAGCCGGCATGGCGGCTTGGCTTTGGTACCGCCACCCGCGGCTCCTGATGCATTTCAACCGGATCTGGGACGAGTAGTAACCGGAGAGCGGGGCTAGCGGTCTTCCCCGTAGTCGAGGAATCGAGAAAGGTTCTTGAGGTAGTAGCCCAGCGCCAGCGCGAGCACAGCGAAAACGACAGCCAGCACCACGTGTCCAGCCGACCAGATCCAAACCGCGAACCCGACACAGAAAACGATGCCGGCGCTGATTAGCACGCGGTGAAAGGCGATCAGTGAAGAGCGAGCCATCGCCATTGGCCTAGCTTGAGCCTGACTGGGTACGAGTTTGTTCACGGTAGCGAGCGCGGTGGCGTACGATGACCACCGCGACGCCGATGCCGATCAAGAGCGGAACCCCGATCATAACCAGCCCCGCCCAGAGCATCCCTTCCATAAGCCCGCCGCTCAGAATCCCTCCATCGTCACCACGACGATCGTAATCAGGATCGCCAGCGGTATCGGAGCCAGCGCTAGCACTACGAGCCGTGGCGGTTCGAACCTCAGATGCATGTAGTACATCGCCACAAGAGCTGCCTTCCAGACGGCCAACCCCAGCAGAATAAAGACCAGCACTTCAAACGGCAGCCCGGACGCAAACGCCACCAGCACCTCGGCGACCGTCAGAATCAACAGATACAGCCAGACCAGGTAGTAGTTCGGTTTCTTGTGAGCCACGTCGACGTCCTAGATCAAGTAAACGATGGTGAACAGGATGATCCACACTAGATCCACGAAGTGCCAGTATAGTCCCATGATCTCTACGCCCGCATAGTGCTCTTCCGTGTACTGACCGCGGAACGCTTTAGACGCGGTAAAAATCAAGCATAGCACGCCGATCGAAACGTGCGCTCCGTGAAAGCCGGTCATGGTGTAAAAGGTCGAGCCATACAACGGCCCGCCTTCTGCGGCGTACTGGCTGGCGATGGGGACGAAACCGTGCTCGGCCAGCTTCATGTACTCGAAGATCTGAATACCGACGAACGCCGCACCCAACACGATCGTCGCCAGCAGCCACTTCTTGAGCCCGGCCTGATCCCCGTGCTCGATCGCGGCGAACGCCTTGACCATCGTCACGCTGCTACAGATCAGCATGAATGTATTGAACGCGGTCAGCGGAACGTTGAGCACCTCACCCGGCGCCGCCCATTGTTCTGGGTGTGCGAACCGCAGGATGATGTACGCCCCAATCAGTCCACTGAAGAACATCACCTCGGAGAGCAGAAAGACCCACATCCCGAGTTTGACGTTGTAGACCCTAATCCCTTCCATAGGGCGTGGTGCTTGGGCGTGAATGGCCGCCGCCCGGCTCATTGGGGCACCCCTTCGGCCACCGGTGATCCACCGGTCTTCACGGAAACTTGCTGCCCATCCGGCGGCTCGCTTTGAGGCCAGAAGTCTTCGCCTCGCCCAGGGTAGCTGTACTCGTATGGACCGCGGTAGACAGCCGGCATCGCTTCGAAATTGCCATGTGGCGGCGGCGACGGCAGATCCCATTCCAGCGAGTTTGACGACCATGGGTTTTCAGGCGCCCTCTCTCCTCGCCAGAGCGACCACAGGATGTTGATGATGAACACCAACTGGCTCGCGCCAAGCGCCAGCGCAAACACGGAGATGAACGTGTTCATGGGCTGCAGGGGCTCGAGGAACCCATACTGATTAGGGTCGTAGATGCGCCGCATCATGCCACCCAACCCGAGGTTGTGCATCGGGAAGAACACGAGGTTGTAGAACACGAACGTAAGTGCGAAATGGATCTTACCGAGGGTTGGGTTCAACATCCGTCCAAAGAACTTCGGGAACCAGAAGTAGATTCCGGCAAAGATGGCGAACAGGCTCCCGCCAAACAGCACGTAGTGGATGTGGGCGACGATGAAGTACGTGTCATGGATGTAGATGTCCACGGGCGTCGAGGCCATGAACACGCCCGACAAACCGCCGATCACGAACATCCCGACGAACGCCAGCGCATTCAACATTGGCGTGTGGAAGTGGATGTCGCCGCGCCAGATCGTGCCCAACCAGTTGAAGACCTTGATAGCTGAGGGCACGGCGATGATCATCGTCGACAACATGAAGCTGGACCCCAACAGGGGGTTCATGCCGCTCTGGAACATGTGGTGCCCCCACACGATCCAACCCAAAAACGCAATCGCTATGATCGCGCCAACCATCGCTGGGTAACCAAAGATCGGCTTCCGTGACCCGTTGGCGATCACCTCGGAGGCGATCCCCATCGCTGGAAGGATCAGGATGTAGACCTCCGGGTGTCCAAAGTACCAGAAGAGGTGTTGCCACAAGAGCGGCTGACCGCCGGTCTCGGGCAAGAAGAACGTCGTCCCGAGCGTCTGGTCGAACAGCAGCATGATGAGCGCCCCGGCCAGGATCGGCATCGCCAGCAGGATGAGGATGGCGGTGATAAACAACGCCCATACCGGCAGTGGCAGCCGCAGCCAGGTCATGCCGGGAGCACGCATGTTGACGATCGTGGTGATGTAGTTGACCGCCCCCATCAGCGAGGAAAACCCGAGAATCACCAGGCTCACGCACCACAGTTGCTGCCCGGTCGAGACGCCACTGTACTCCGGCACGGCGCTCAGCGGTGGGTACGCTGTCCACCCTGCACCCGCCGCGCCGCCTTCGACCGCGAAGCTCGTCAACATGATGAAGCCCGCCGGGACCGCGGTCCAGAATGACATCATGTTGAGGCGGGGAAACGCCATGTCAGAAGCGCCGACGTGAAGCGGGATTAGCCAGTTGCCGAACATGCCCACCAATAGCGGCATGATCGCAAAAAAGATCATGAACGTCCCGTGCATCGTGACCAGCGAGTTATAGAACTCGGGCAACAGGATCCCGCCCGGCGCCATCGTCTCCGGCAACACACCGCCGCCGGGCATCGGTTGCCCCGGCCAACCGAGCTGCCAACGAATCATCATCGCCAGCGCCCCGCCGACCAGCAGAAAGAACAAGCTCATGAACATGAACTGGTTCCCTATCGTCTTGTGATCGGTCGAGAAGACGTACTTCCGGATAAACGGGCGATCATCCGGATGGCTCGGATCGGCCCAGTGTTGCGCGCTAACGTTGGGAGCCAACAGCTGGGTCGTGCTCATGCGCTTCCCTCCCCTTCGCTGACCCTGTTTTCCTCTGCCGTGTCCGCCTCGGGCCCGTCCGCGACTTCCGCCGGAGTACCAGCCGCGAGCTCCTCTGCTTGCCAGCGGTCGAAGTCATCCGCTTCGTGGACGGTCAGCGACGCTCGCATGCGATAATGGCCGAGACCGCAGAGCTCGGCGCACGCCAGCGGAAACTCCCCTGTCCGCGTGGCCTCGAACCAGACCGGGATCGTCATCCCCGGAACGGCGTCCTGCTTTACACGGAAATCGGGCAGGAAAAACGAGTGAATCACGTCTTCGGAGCCGAGGTCGATCCGGACCGCTCGCCCAATCGGGACGTGGAGCTGGTTTCGCTTGACGAAATCATCGCTGGTGTCGAGCTCTTCGTCCGGCCCCGGGTAAGTCACGTTCCACTCGAACTGTTTGGCGACTACTCTCAGTGGCAGCGCGTCCGCCGGAGCTGCGCCCTCCTGATCAGCTCGCTTGACCTGCAACCAGATGTCGTTGCTGGCGTAAACAATGAAGAGAACGAGGATGAACGGGATCACCGTCCAAACGATCTCGGCCTTCTTGCTGCCGTGGGTGTGGACGGCGACCCGACCTTCGCGGTGGCGGTACCGGATGATGAATACGATCAACGCGGTCTCGACGAACACGAAGATCGCCCCGGTGATCCACAGGATTATGTAGTAGATCGAGTCGATGCCGGTGCCAAACGTCGACGCCGACTCAGGCATCATCCAGCTCCAGTTCATCTTAGAACGAGTGGTTCGCCCAGGGGAACGTGGTTCCCAGCCATATCAGAGTTGAAAGTGAAGCTGACCTCCGCAGTCTCTTTGACACCTACGGTGACCGTCTGTGACTGCGTTCCGTACAACTCGTGCCACGCCTCGATCTCGTACTCGCCAGGTGGCAAGTCAGCCAACGAGAACGACCCGTCGGCCCCACTGACGCTTGCATAAGGGTGACTCTGAACGCCGATGAACGCTTCCATCCAGCCGTGGACATCACACTTGACCGGGATCATGACTTCGGGTCGCGAGAACTCCCTCGATGTCTCCATCACAACCGGCTGGCTGATATTGAAGCCGCGGTTCTCGGTGGGCTGCGTGTTGATGTTGTGGAGAATCCCGTCGCTGTTCATGATCGCCAGCGATTGTCCAGCCTGTATCGCCACAATGTGGGGGTTGTAACGGCAACCGGCCTGATCCAGCGTGACCGACGCCGAAGGTGTCGGGAAAGCCCGGTCCCCCAGTCCCGACTTGACGTACACGTAAACATTGGCCAACCGTCCGTCGGTGACCGCGACTTGTTGCCGCATGGCACCATCGGGGTGTTTCTCGGCGCAGGTCGGCTCCTCGCTCATGTCAATCGTTTCGGCCGCTGGCGCCGTGCCCTCGAATGACACCGTCCCCGTTATCGTCGCTGCGCTGTCCGGACTGACTACGGGCCCGGCTCCCGCCGGAGCGCCGCCGTCGGCCTCACCATCGGTTGTTTCGCCACCACCACCCCCGCCACAGGCGGTTGCAACAGAGATCCCCAACACCACAACCAGGGCAAGGATCTGCTTTAGTGGATGGTTCATGTCCCTCTCCTTTATGCGTGGTTGATCAATCTAACGAAGCTATCGACCCCTTGAATGTCGGCTAGACGTTAATCAGACCCGGGCCCAGGGCCAGCGCCGTGCGCTCCGCGTTGGGCGCGCGTGACGATCACCAAGCCCAGTACAGCAGTCAACAGCACCGCTAACATCGGGAACGCGTACGTGATATTCTCGGTTGGCTGATCGAGGTACAAGAAATACCACGTGCTGATCGCACCCTGTGTACCGGATTCACCGTTCGAACCGTCCCAAGCGAAGATCGCCAACGGAATCGGTCGGCCGGTCTCGAAAGCCAGCCGGTTTTCACCCTCCACAGTGAGCGCGCGACTCAGCGTGAGCCGCCACTGCCCCTCATCAAACGTCGATTCGCTTGCCAGGATCGTCTCGCCAGCGATCGGCTCGATTGCATTCATCCCGCGACCGAGCGCCTCGCTTGCGCTACCACTGCTGCTCCAACTCAACAAGTAAACCGGCTCGTCCTGATCACCCATCAAGAAATACGGACGCTTCATCCCCTCTGGGATGGTGGTCGAGAACTGAACCGTGAGCGCATCGGGCAGTAGCTCGCCGACTTCTGGTTCTCCATCGCCGGTAGCCTTCGCCTCGGCAGTCGAGACCGTGGTTTCAACGCTTGGCTCCATCACGCCAACGACCCGCTGGCGCCATTCCTCCCACTCAGCACTTGGGCTTTCAGACGGATCGTTCCATGTAAGCCGCAGCGCGACACGCTCGCCGTCGTGGGCCGCTTGCACCCACACACCGTCCACGGTCGGAGCGAACCACCTGGGTTCGACGATTACCTGACCGACCAACGGAACGTAGAACCTCTCGACTTGGTTCCACGCTGGATCGTCGATAGTCGAGGGGAGCGTCTCGACCAGGGCTCCGCGCACAACCTCTCGCACCTCGGGCATCTCGGGCGACAGGCTCTCCACGTACTGCGCCACCCGCCACAGCTGCTCCTCGGTCATGAACTCGGCATCGATCAAGTCCGCAAACGACGGCATCGGCGCTCCGTTGAGCCCGGTCATTAGGCGGGAGAAGATCGCTTCCGTTGTGTGGCCACCGTTGAAGCTCCAGCCTTCGGTGAGATCGGCTGCGCGGATCGGAAGCTCCCAATCGTCTTCCAGGGTCGGCGCCGAGGGGCCGTCTCCGCGGCCGGCCTGCCCATGGCACTTCCAGCATTCGATCTTGTCGTAGAACTCGCGGCCCTCCGCGAGCCCCTCTTCGTTGACTCCCGGGGGCCCGCCGAACTCAACGGGCGGTGGGACTTCGTCCTCGAAAAATGGAGAGAACGTCTTCAGGTACTGAACGAGGTCATTGCGCTCGGTGTTGCTCAAGTAATCCTTCCACCCCGGCATGGCGGATCCGGGCATCCCCTCGTTGATCATCGTGAGGATGTCGCCATCCGTTGGGAGCTCTCCGCTGGCGGTGGTGCGAATCTGATACAGCCCGGTGGTGAAGTCCCTCGGCTGAGGCAGCATGTACGCGGCTGCCACACCGTCGCCGGCGCCCTCATCCCCGTGGCACCCGGCGCACCACTTCTCGTACGTCACCTTGCCGGGAGGCGCTTCTTGACCCTCGGCTTGAGGGACCACGCCGAGCGCGAGCAGCAACATCCCACAGGTGAGTCGTCTACTGCTCACCCGACCCTTCCTCCTCTTCCCAAGTCCGGGGCGAAACCCCTGCCTGCTGGTACAGGAACACGATCACTGACCAGATTTCGTCTGCCGTCAGGATGTCCTCCCACGCCGGCATGGCCGAGTTCCACGGCGTTCCCTCGCGGGGGAGCCCCGGACCGCCCTTGGCGATCCGCCAGAACACGAAGCTCTCGGTCAGCTGGGCGATGGTACCGGAGCCTGTAAATGCGAGTGGAGTCGGCGTAAAGCCGTGCGCATAGTGACCGTCCCCGCTCAGCGCATCGCCGTGACACGGCAGACAGTTCTGGTAGTACACCCGCTTCCCGACAGCGTAGGCCTCAGCAATTGAGTCGTCTTGACGCAGCGGGTTCCCGAGTCCAGCGAGTGTCATCGTCTCGCCTCGAAACGTGATCGACGAGGGTGGCGCCGGGTGGATCGACCGCAGGCTTGGTGGCGCGGCTACCGTTTGGCGCACCGCGCGGAAGGTCAGCCAGCCGGCCAACAGTGGGATAGCTACCATCAGCGCAATCCTCAGCAACTTCTTGTCGTGATCGACGAGCGCCGCGTAGATCGGCTGCCGAAACCGTGCCCACCGCTCGTCGTTGTCGCTTACCCAGATCAGGATCCCTGCCAACACGGTCAGCATGTATTGCAGCACAACCGACTGTGGCACCGGAGCGCTACTGACCCCGATTAGCGGCGGCAGATACGGAACGCCGTACTCAACCAGCAGGTACGCGACCAGCAAGACCAGAATCGCCTGCCAGAACGGATGATGCAGATACCGCTTGACGCTCACGATCCGCTCACTGCTGGGATTCCAGGAACGCCACGATCACCTCGAGCTGCTGTGCCGTCAGCCGTTGGCCGAAGTTGGTCGGCATCATCCCGGTGAACTGCTCGTAGCCGGGCGATGCTGCGGCGTTTGGGTCGAGGATCGACTCGCGCAACTGGTCGGCGTCGAGTCGGCTGCCGACGCCGGTAAAAGGCGGCCCGACTTGAGCCCCTTCGTCGCCCAGCATGTGACACGCCAAACACTGCATTTCGCGCAGCAGCTCGAGCGGGTCTGTCGTGGCAACAGTCGCCGCTGCAGCCCCAGAGTCCGCGGTCTCAACATCGCTGGCAGATTGCGCGGCCGCGATGTCGTCGCCGGTCACCGTTACCTCGCCGCCGAGGCTCTGCAGGTATGCTATCACGGCCCAGATCTGCACCTCGGACAGCGCTCGCCGAATGTCCGGCATGATCGGCTGGAAACCTTCGACGACGTACGCGTTGGGCTCGATCATCGAGCGATGCAGGTACTCCTTGCACGACTCACCCTCCACACGCTGGCCACACCGCGCGCCGATCGCTCCCTGACCAGCGGCATCGCTCAACAAGTTGGGCGCTCGTGTCCCGAGCCCGTGACAGGCGGTGCAGCCGCCAGCCCCGGCGTAGAGATCCTCACCAGCCGATACCAACTCCGCAGCACTCACGTCACCGGTAAACGACAGCTCTTGAGGCACCTCGGACTCGACTTGTGGGATACCGTTGGCAATCAACGTGTACAGGCCCAGCGTGCCGAGCACGATACTTAGGATCTTGAGGTTCGTCGCCCACATCTTGGCTAGTTCGTCATCCCTTGGTGACCCCGGTCGCGGGTCGTTCGGGCACGAGCTGGGGCTTTTCGACCAACCCACCCAGCCAGAAGATGAATGCGATCAGCACGAGGAAGATCAGCACGCAGGCGCTGATGATCTGCGCCGCGGGACCTAGTGCCGGCGTGGCTGCCCATTGACTCGTGTCGCGCATGACCTCCCACACGTGCCAGTGTTGGCGGATACCGCTACGGGCGAAGCCCATCAACCCCATGAGCCACGTAAAGGTGACCACCAAAACGAACAGCGCGTATTGCGATCGGGCGGGCATGTTGCCCCAACGAATCGCGCCGCGCGATTCAGCACCGCGCAGCATGAGCACATCAAGTACCATGACCCCGATGATCGTTGCCAGGACCGCAATCACCTGGTATACGCTAAATCCGATCCGCACGATCGCCGTCACGAAGTAGCCGTAGATCCCGTAGAAGAGCACGATGGCCGCGGACAGCGCGAACAGCGTTGCCTGTATGATCGTTCCCGTCTTAGCCCACTTCACGACTGGCTGCTTGTTCGCCCGGCGGTACATCAAAAACGACAGGAACGTCGTCAAGATCATCAGGTTGACCGCCGTGTTCTTGGCACTCATGACGCCCAACACACCCAGGAACGGATGGTGTGAACCGCCCATCGCCTCGAGCTCGGCGCGGTTGGCGATCATCGTGTGCGGCGTGGCCCAGACGATAAAACCGAGCACCAGCACCACGAGCATCCACTTGGTGTACGGCAGGAAACGTTCGGCGCCAGGGATGCGAGTCATGCCGACCCACAAGTAGTAGTTGCCAGCCAAGAATAGGACGCCGATCAGGAAAGCCTGAATGATCCACAACCAGCTCATGAACCCGCCCATCATCGTGATTCCCATCTGCTGGTTGTACTCATAAATCTCACGGCCCAGGTAGTAGCCGGCGAACGGTAGAATGATCAGCGCCCCGATCGCGATGAAGTTGCCGACGTAACCCATCCAGTCGTAATGGGCGCGCTCCTCGTCGGACTTGGCGGCGAGAAACCGGTAGGCGGCGTAGGCGCCGACGACCGAGCCGCCAAACACGATGTTGGCGATAAACCGATGGATGTTGATCGGCATCCACGTGGCGTTGTTGATCGCGCTCCATAGCTGAACCACACCTGGCGATGGGTCGGCGGCGATCACCTCCGGCGGGCTCATCATGTAGCTCAACCAACTGTCGGCGATGAACATGACCGCCGTGCCCCACACGTTGAGCAGGATCGCCAACCCCCAGTGGGCGTACTTCGCGGTGCCCTCCTTCCATCGATCCCAACCGTAATAGTAGAGATACAGCGTGAACGACTCGAGGAAGAAGAGCCCTACGTAGATCCACATCGAGACTTCGAAGATCTCCGACAGATGGGCCCAGAATCGAGGGTAGAGCGTCGTTAAGAAGAAGAGCAAGACCGCACCCCAGATGGCGGTCGCGCTGTAAGCGATCAGCAGGAGTCGGGTGAACTCCTTGGCCAATCGGTCGTACCGTTCGTCGCCACCAAAGATGCCGATCGCTTCGGCGACCATGGCGAACATCGGGACGCCGAGGACGAAGGCCGCGAACATGAGGTGAACCTGAGCGGCGATCCACACCGCGACTCGACTGCCGATATACGGGAAGTCGCCGTACTCACGAGTCGCGACCCCGGCTTCCTGCGCGAGACCCGATTGCGCCATTAACAGTCCGAGTGCCACCGCGCCCAGGCTTGCAGCTGTCAGACGCCTGCTCATGGCTCGCGCTCCCGACTGAAGAAGGGCCGTCGCTTGGAGAAGTCGACCGGCATTTGCGATCGCACCTCGTCGAGCAACGCGGTCGTGATGCGGTCGTGACCGTGTTCGGCAGCGAATGTTTCGACGCGATTGGTCACGACCCCACGAACGAAGCTCGGGATCCGGGCGACTCTGTCAGCCGCCTCGGGTGACCAGTCGAGCTGCTTTCGGGCGGGCGTGCCGTAGGTGATCTCTCGCGGTCGCGTCACCGGCACTTCAACACCATCGGGCTCGTACGCGCACGATCGATCCGGTCCCAGATAGTCCCCTGTTTCCGCGAACGCACGCGCGCGACACCCGCCGCAGATCTCACGATATCCGCACCGGCCACACTTTCCACCCAACTCTCCGCTCCGCAAATCGGCAAACGCCGGTGAGTCGTGCCAAATGTCACCGAACGACTGCGTGTTCAAGTCACCGGCTATGACGTCCATGTACGGGCACGGAGTCACCTTCCCGTCGGGCGTGATTCGGCAGTACTGCACGCCGCATGGGCAGCGGGTGGCGTAGTTCAACAGCGGCGAATCGGGATCCGCGTCGTAGACGTGACGCATGATCTGGGGTTGACACTTTGAGCGCACCAGCATCCGGCCGCGATAGTCACGCTCGAGTCCGGTGAGTTCAGCCAAAACGTCGTCGTTTTCGGCAGCTGACATACCCTTCATGCCATCCGCCCTTCCCGTAGCCACGACGAAGTAGACGTTGAACGCGACTGCCCCGGAATCGGCTCCCCAAGCGGCGAGCCGACCGAGCTCATCGCGATTACCGCGGGTGACGGTCGTCTGCAAGACCAGATCCAAGCGGTTGTCGCTCAATCGCTCGACCGCGGCAAGCGTATCTGACAGTGCACCCGCGCCGTGCCGAAAACGATCGTGATACACCGGGTCCAACGAATCAATGCTCACCGCCACGCCCTGGACGCCAGCGTCCCTGAGCGACGCGATTCGCGTATCGGTTAATCGAGTGCCATTGGTACCGACGACGACCGTCGCACCACCAGCCGAAGCGCGAGCGGCGATCGATTCCAAATCATCCCTCAGCAAGGGTTCACCGCCCGACAGGATCAACATCGGCGACGGATTGACCGCCAGGATCTCATCCACGATCCGGTAGCAATCACCGGTCGTGAGCTCCTCTTCGGCCGCGTGCCATGATCCAGCTGCGATATAGCAATGAGCACAGGCGAGATTGCAGCGCCGCGTTAGGTTCCACGCGACAACGTGCGGAACTGCTGAAATCAAGCTTCGTCCTGCTGATCGCCGTCGGCGCCAGCATCGCGGTCGTTCATGACCGCCTCGATCGCCGCTTTGGCTTCGGCCGGCGTGGCGGTCTTGAAGTCGACCGGGCACTTCTCCGCTGCCGCTTCGATATCCCGAATCGGACAGCGTGTCACACCGGCCGCCTTCGCTTCGTCGATGAACTTCCGCATCTCGGGTGTGAGCCCATCCACGCCCTCGGCTGCGGCTTTGATCTGCTTCGTCTGCAGCTCCTTGAACATGACCAGCATCGTATCGATGTCGAACTCGTCGGCTTCGATCATCGCCTGCTTGTTTTCGTCCATGACCCGTGTTGTGACGCGCCACCATCCACGATCGCGTGTAAAACGCTCGACGGTGTTACGCGCGAGTGGCCGGGCGATGAGCGGCACCAGGTTCAATCGCTCGCGCGCCTCGTGGGTCCAAACAACAGGATCGCTGGTCGTCCACGGTCGCTGTTCGACGTGGCCGGTGTATGGGCACTTGCCTTCCACGATCCGTGTCTCGGACACAGGCACGTCGTCGTGCCCTTCCACCACCGTACGCTTCATCGCCTCCTCGGCCTTGACCTCGGCCAGCGCCAGCTCTTCAGCGGTGCCGATCCCCATGATGAGCTGCATGTGGGTGGGAAGCAGCTTCTGGATCGCTTCATCGAGCCACGCGCTTGTCACCGTCGGCAACGCGCCCGATCCATTGCCGTTCGAACCGTACTGCTCGATCACGTACTCCTCGACCGCCTTACGGGCGATGCCCAGCGCGAACGGCGGCACGCGGAGAATCCGGACCTCTGCTTCGGGTGCCCATTCGAGACCCGTTTCTCCATCCTCCTCAATCCATGGGATCTCTTCCGGATGCACATCGGTGGTGCCGATCAACAACACGTTGGTCGACGCCAAACGGGCCAGGTTCTCGGCTTGGGAGCCCAGATCAGTTCCCTCGATCCGATGGCTGCCGTGACGAGCGAGAATCAGCAGCGATGGATCGATTTCCCCGGCCCACTGCAGCACGACTTGGAACGGCTTGCCGATCAGGATCTGGGTTTCGATCTCGACGTCCGGGTATTCCTCAGCCATGACCTGCGCGCGCTTGATGTTCGCCTGGCAAAGCTTGAGCAACCCCTTGTCGATGATGTTGTTGTGCAACTCTTCCTGCTCCTCGAACTTGAACACCTTCGACGCCTGAACCGACAAGACGTCCTTTATGTTGTGGAAGACCACGTGGTGGTATTCGACGTCGAACGCGCTGCACACAAACAGCTTGCCGCCGAAAACCCGCGCCAGCTCGAGCGCGTGACGCATCGCCTTGTAGCTGTAGGCTGAGCCGTCGACACAGACCATGAACTTTCCGTTGCGGATCGGCCGGCCATCGCGGACGATCAGGACGTCCTTTTCGATGCCACGGATCGCTCGCGCGACGACTCCGCCGAGTTGGCTGAACTGCTGCCGGCCCAGCCCGTGGGCGCCAATCGCCACCAGGTCGTAGGCGCGCTCGGAGGTGCCCGCCAGCTTCTCTTCGAGCGATTCCTCCGAGGCCTCAATGCGCCCGTCCGCGCCCAGACGAACATCGGACCGAACGGCCTCGCCGCCGTCGTACTTGTCGGCGATGTTGGGATCGAATCCGATCAGCGACGGCAGACGCCCGGCGCCTCGGTTGGCCTCGCGAACCAGCTCCTCGTAGTGGATCCCCTCGAGTAGCTGTCGAGTAAGCTCCACCCCCGCCTCTTGGCACCGGTTCTCAACCTGATCGAGAAAACTGTCGCTGATCAGCTGCAGACCCTTCTCGATCAGCTTGTCGTGGACCTTCCGCTGGCGCTTGATCTCTTCGGCTGTTTGGAACTGAGCCGGCAGGCCGGTCTCGAGCTGTCGGAAGCGGACGTCGTGGAGGCGGGCCGCATAGACGTGGTTAGCCGTGATCCGACCGTTGGATTGACCGGCCATCTCGATGGCACGATCTACCGCCCAATCGGAGTGCTCTGAGTTGTCTACTGGAACCAGTATCTCGCGGTACATGCCGTCCGGGACTAGAGCGGCGGGGCGTGAACCCTTCGGCGATGTTGGCGCCTTATATACTGGCGGGTGGGGATAGTGTCAAACCGGCGGGTCGGGTTCACACATCCCACGCTGCCCGGGCGATCATCCACATCGCAGCGATCACGACGACACCGCCGGCGAGGTAGAAGCCTGGGGCAACGGTGGTTGCAGTGCCCAGGAACGCGCCTCCCATAAGCGCCGGCAAGCGCAACGACATTACCACCCACACGACGCGTGCGAACCACCGATTCTGCCACCACCACAAGCCCCAGACGACGACCCCCGTGATGACCGCGCCGATGATCAGCCATCCGGTTGGAGAACCGCGGCTGGCGGGAAACATCCCCTGCTCGTAGAGCGCGTAGACGCCGAGCTCGTAGAGCACGGCGTAGTGGAGATAGGCGATCGCCGCCTGGCGGAACTTGTGGGCTCGGTATGGCTCGTGCTCGACCCGTCCCAGCACCGCTACATGCCCTCAAGTCCGAGGTCTTCTCGGGCGCGATCCATGATCTCCGGGGTGATCTCCTCGATTCCCCGCTCGACGGCGTACTCGCCGTAGATCTTCTTGACCATGCCGCGCACGAATCCGGGAACGTCTTGGAGTCGCTGCGTGGCGGCCTCACTCCAAAGCACCGTTCCGGCGGTCGGTGGCCGGTCGACGAACGCCTGCTCGTCGCCGGTTGCCACCGAGGATCGGACCAGCTCGAGCGGCTGGTCGGGAACGGTGCGGCCACCCACCTGGATGCCCAGGCCACTCACCAGCTTGGTCTCCATCGGGTTGGTCAGCATCGCCATCTCGCGGCCGCAATCGGGACACTCGAAGACCGCCGCCAGCGTGCCGTCGCCGGGTAGTTCTCGTTCGGCGAACGTCATTACTTCATCGCAGTCGATACACAGGAACTTCATGGTGCACCGCTCATCGAGTTTTCGAGCCTTGCCGCAAGCCGATCGAGCTCGCCCGCGGCTGGCGATTCGGGCGCTTCGAGGACGAGCGGTCGTCCGGCGTCGGTGGCCACCGCGAACCGGGGCTCGAACGGGACCTCGGCCCACAGCTCGAGCCCTGTTTCGGCCGCCAGCCGCGTGGCGCCGTCGGCCTCGAACATCGGTTCCGACCGTCCGCAATCTGGGCATTCGTGAACTGTCATGTTGGCTATCAACCCGATCGTCGAGACCTTTGCTCCACGCGCTTGTTGAACCGCGCGTCCTACCGCGCGGCGAGTCGCTTCCGACGGGGTGGTGACCAGCAGCAGCGTATCGATCACCGGCAGCAGCTCGAGCAAGCGGGCCAGCTTATCCGTGCCCGGTGGCGCATCGATGAGCAGGAAATCGAGTCGATCCCACACGACGTCGGCCATCAACTCGCGTACCGCACCCGTGTCGAGTGTGCTTTGGTACACGAACCCGCCGACATCGGGTTGACGCCATTCGAGCGGTGCTCCATCCGACAGGACGAGATCCATCGACATCAACTTGACGCCCGCGGCACCGACGGCTGGTTCGACCCCGTGCTCGGATACGACCAGCGGTGTTCGCTTCGCGCCGAGCATGGCTGCCAATGACGGACCATGTATGTCAGCGTCGAAGGCGCCGACGCGGCACCCGCGTTCTGCCAGCACTGCCGCCAAGTTGGCGGTTATCGCACTCTTGCCGACACCGCCCTTGCCACTGGCGACGACCACCAAGCGATCGATGTCGGCCAATTGGTCGGCCAGCTTCGAGCGCTGGGCCTCGATCTGACCGACTATGTCCTCGGCGTCCAGATCGGCGACCTCGTAGTACGTCCGGAGCTTGCGCGTGCGCTCGGTCACTCTACCACCAACGGTTTTCCGTTTGTATCGTGCACCGACAGAGCATCAACCGGGCAGACTTCACAGGCCCGCATCAATCGCTGACGGTTGACATCGTCGATCTCTTCCCCAAACTCTGCGATTCCTTCATCATCGAGCGCAAACGCCTCTGGTGCCTCGTCGATACAGTCAGCAAAACCGACGCATAAGAGGCGGTCGATGCGTACCGTCAGATCGCCCACCTTCCGCTCGACTGTATCGTTCACTTCACCGCGCTGAATCTGGGACAAACGCCACCGCACGCAACGGACCGCCTGTGCCGCGGTCGATTGGCATCGGCAAGGCCACCACCCAGGCGCCCGTCGGCGGCAATTGGTCGAGGTTGGCTACGTTCTCGAAAATCGGAACGTTTGCCTCGCCCAGGACGCGATGGGCGCGGAACTCGGTCGACTGACCGCGGTCGATCGAAGCAGTGTCGATCCCTACCGCCCGCACCCGGCGCTCACCCACCAGCCAAGCGGCGGCATCGGGGTCGAGGCCTGGAAAGTGAAGGTCGGGTACGGCCTCCGGACCAAACGCTGCCGTGCCCAGATAGCTCGCTCGATCGGGCCATCGTTCACCCCAGCCAGTCATCAGAAGCACGATCGCTCGTTCGGGTAAGGGGCCGTACGCCGCTTCCCACACCTCGAACGCCTTGATGTCGACCAAGTAGTCCGCATCGTCGGTCGAAGCCGACGAAACGTCGACGACCACGGCCGGCCCCATCAGGTCATCGAGCGGAATCTCGGCCGCAGTGCGTTTGCCTTCGGCAAAGTGGATCGGTGCATCCAGGTGGGTCCCGCCGTGCTCGGCGGCACGAAAAGAGTTGGCGGCGTACCAATAGCCCGCCTCGGTCTGCCCCGCAGCCTCGACAGTCAGCTCGAAAGGCGATGCGGTCGGCCAGTAGACCGTCTCTTCGTTGAACGGGTACGACAAATCGATCGGGGCTCCTGTGGGCCCCTGTGCGCGCCCTGACCCGGTACCCAACAGGAGCAGCACCACTGTACCGATCGCGGCGCGACTGCGTTTCATCGTCGACCTCCTACTCTCGCGTCAGGCGGTAGATCATGAGCGCCGCCCGTTTGGTGACTGCCGGGAGCGACACCAGATCAAGCTGCTCACCAGGCGTGTGGGCGCCGGAACCAAACGGGCCAAGCCCGTCCAACCCATCGACATACGAGGCGACAAAGGAGATATCGGCCGCCCCGCGCTCGGCGGGATCGAACGCCTCGACTGGCCCTTGCCCGAGGTCACGGCTCACCTGATCAAGTAGCGCTAGCAACGCCTGGTTTTCTTCGGTTGGCGGCATCGCCGGATACTTGTCCTTGAAGAACACCTCGGCCGATGTACCTGGCAGGTGATCGGCCACGATGTCACGCATCTGTTCACGAGCTGCTTCCTTTTGCTCTTCGGAGATGAACCTCAGCCCGCCGTCGACCACGACGTGCCGGGCGATGACGTTGGTCTTGCCAAAACTGGCGCCGCGATTGTCGGTGGCGTTGTAATCGACCTCTGTGCCACCGAGGATGATCCCGGGATTGAACGTCAGGTACTCAGGCCCACGAACCTCGTCGTGAAAGCGATGAAGGATGCGCGCCGCCTCGAAAATCGCGCCGCTGCCGAACCGTTCGCCAAAGATCAGCGACGAATGACCCTGTTGGCCGCTGACCTCGAGCGTCCAAGCGCTCGACCCACGACGGGCGACCACCGCTCGACCGGCTTCGCCACCCTCGAAACCGAGCGCCACGTCGCTCTCCTGGGCGGCCGCGACCAAGTTCCCGCGACTCAACCCCAACGGCAGCCCGGCGAACTCCTCATCACCGATCAGTGCGATTCGAATCGTCGTGCCGTCAAGCGCACCCGCAGCATTCAGCGCCTCCAGCGCGTGGACCATGGCCACGATTCCACCCTTCATATCGACGACGCCCGGCCCGGTCGCGGTGGATCCCTCGCGAGTGAACTGCTGAAATGGATCACCTGGTTCGAACACCGTATCGAGGTGCCCGATCAGCAACAGTCGACGACCGCGTGTGCCGATGCGCTCGGCAAACAGGTGACCAGCGCGACCGACGCTGTCGGGCATTTCGATCCAGCGGGTCGTGAATCCGAGCGCTTCAAACGCGTCCTGGAAGATCGCACCCGTCGCGCGGACGCCGGCGTGATTCATCGTCCCGCTGTTGAGGTTGACGACCCGCTCCAGCAACGCCTCAGCCTCGGCGACACAATTCTCGACGTGTGCAGCGATCTCCTGCTCGATCGGCGAGACAGTTTGGGCGACCGTGGCCCCTGTCGCCGTCGCGCTCAGCAATGCGACGCCGACCGCAGCGCGTGCCAATCGAAGTGTCATACGCTTGGCACCGCGGTCGATTCGATCAGCTGATCGACTTCGGCGACTGCCCCTGGGTCGAGATCGATGTCCCCCGCAGCCACGTTCTCGTCGACGTGCTCGACTCGGGTCGCGCCGACGATCACACTCGACACACTCGGTTGTCTCAGACACCAGGCGAGCGCCAGTTGGGTCAGCGAGCACCCGACCTGCTCAGCGACAGGCTGCAGCGCCTGTACGGCGTCGAGAACATCCTGGTTCATGTAGCGACCCATGAACCCGGCTGCCTCCCCAGTCGCGCGACTGCCGGACGGCAGCTGATCGAGCGAACCGTACTTGCCGGTCAGCACCCCTTGAGCGATCGGCGACCAGACGACGTTTCCGACGCCTAGCTCTTCGGATATCGGCAAGACCGCTTCCTCGATCGAGCGCTGGAGGGCATTGTACTCGGGCTGATTGCTCGCCGGTGGGGTCCACCCCATAGTGCGACAAACGTCGAACGCGGCCCGGATCTGGTCGGCCGACCATTCGGACACACCCCAGTACAAGATCTTCCCTTGCCGCACCAGGTCGTTCATTATCCCGCACGTTTCCTCGAGCGGCGTCTCGTGATCGTATCGATGGCACTGGTAGAGATCGATGTAATCGGCGCCCAAGCGCCTCAGTGAATGGTGACATTGCTCGAAGACGTGTTTGCGGGAAAGACCCCGGTCATTCGGGCCGTCCCCCATTTGGAAGTACACCTTCGTGGCCAACACGTAGCTGTCGCGCGGGTAGTCGGCCAGGGTCCGGCCCATGACCTCCTCGGCCGCTCCATGAGCGTAGACGTTCGCCGTATCAAAGAAATTGACACCTAGTTCGTACGCGCGTGCAATGCACGTCTGGGCAGTCTGCTCCTCGACCCGTCCGCCGTATGTGAGCCACGATCCCAAGCCGATCACCGAGACGTTGACCCCGGCATCGCCCAATCGACGATAACGCAACAATTGCCTCCTGATTAGGGTATCAAACCGACGCCGAATATACGCACACTTGCCTCGGCAACCTCTGTCACGTTAACTCTGCACCCCGGGTCACCAAACTATATAACCAGGGCACGCCCAAGACTTCACGAGGAGAAACGATGCGCTCCATTCATGTCACCGCCGCCGTCATCATGGCGATCTCGTTCACAACCACCCTGGCACCAGCACAAGACGCTTCCCAAATCATCGAGCAAGCGCTGCAAGTGTACGAGGACGGCGCCCAGAACACCGACAATTACCTCATGACGGCCGAAACGATGGGCTTCCAGTCCGAGACGATGATGAAGAAGGAGATCATCGACGGTCACCCGGTGTTCGTTCCGGCGCAATTCAGCGGGTCCGAAGATTCCCAGTGGGAGAGCCCCCAGAATTGGTTTCGTCAAATCGCCGATCGAGCCAAGTACGACGGGGCGGAGGAAGTCGATGGTCGCCGCTGTCATGTGGTCTCAATCGACAACTTCGAGGGCATCGACGTAAGTCCCGGAATCCAGTCCGACGGGCAGTTCGAGCCAACGTGGATGTCGATCGCACTCGATACCGAGAGCTCACTCCCCAGACGCATGCGTATGAAAGGCAACGTCGTGGTAGAGGGTTCTGCTCGGCCCGTTTCGATGGAAGTACTGATGACCGACTATCGGCAGGTAAACGGCATGTACCATCCATTTCGTATGCTGATCGAGGCGGACGGCTTCATGGGGCCAGGTGGCGCATCCGAGGCGGACATGGCGGAGGCTCAGGAATCGCTCGAGGAGCTGGAACGCAATCTCGAGGACATGTCCGACCAGGAACGAGCCATGGTCGAGAGAATGATGGGTCCGCAGCTGGAGCGCCTTCGGGAGATGATCGACTCTGGAAAGCTCAAAGTCGAAATGGCGGTAAAATCGATCGAGCCAAACGTCGCCGAGTAGCCGGCGCGAGCGAGCTACTATTCCAGCGACATGAGGTAGTGGTTCTGGCAGTTCGGGTGACCCGTGTCCCCCAACCGCTCGGGAATCGCAACGAAACCGGCGCGCTCGTATAGAGCACGCGCGGTCGTGAGCTGGGGCATCGTTTCCAGGTAGCATTGCCGAAAACCGGCGGCGCGTGCCGCTTTGAGGCACCGTTCGAGCAACCGCTTGCCCAGGCCTCGGCCGCGAGCGGCCGGGAGCAGGTACATCTTCTGGAGCTCGCACGTGTCATCAGGGCCTGCGCTTAAAGGCGCGATCCCTGCCCCGCCAACCACCCGGTCACCAATCGTCGCGACGAAGTACGCGCTTCGGGCCGCCTGAAAATGCTCGTACATGCGGTCGACCTCGGAGTCGAAGTACGCGAACCCCTTTCGGGCCAGGTCGAACTCCATCATCACCGTGCGCACGATAAACGCGATGTCCGCGTTGTCCGATCGACGCATGCGCCGGGTTCGCGCCGCGCCACGGAGACCCGATCGAGCTAAAGCATCGACGTACAGCTCAAAACCTTCGATCACCTTCTCCCGCTCGGCCGAGGTCAGTAGCGCCAACGCGTCGCTGACCCTCCGATCGGCTGCCTTGTTCATCCGTTTGAGCAGTGTGCGCCCCGGACCGGCTAAGCCGAGCCGCTTGTACCGACCGTCGTTACGATCGCGACGCGACTGGACGAGTCCTTTGTCCTCAAGTCGAGCCAGCTTGCGACTCACCGTCGACTTCTCGAGCCCGAGATGGCGCCCGAGTTGAGCGGAGGTGAGCCCGCCGTGACGACCGAGCTCGATCAAGGCGTGGCAGTCAGTCATCGTGCATTCCCCGTGAGGCGCGTCGAGCAAGTCCAATTCGCGCACCAACTGTCGCGAAGTCTGACGTATCGCTGAGACGATCGAGTCTACATCGGTCGATTCAGACATAGTTGTATTATACAACTACCTAGTCGTCGAGTCTACCAACTGGATCGAGACGCTATCCTCGGGGTATTGAACGGTCGGGCCGTCGTGACTCAGCGGAGGTGGGAATGAGCAAACTTGGTTGGATTCCAGTGGCCGCACTGGTTCTGACGCTCGTTGGAGCCGATGATACGTGGGCCCAACGACACGGAAACTCGGGGCGCCACAACAACAATGGTCGGATCCGAATCGGCTCGAACGTGCTCGATCTCGACCGAGCTGACGTTTTCCGGGATCGCCGCGGCCGGCTGGTCATCGTTCTCGACGACGACCTGTTCCGCACCCAGAGGCGCCGCGGTCGTGGCCCATCTTTCTGTCGTTCAGGCGCGGGTCACCCCGTTCACGGTCGACGGTGGTGCACACGGAAAGGCTTTGGGCTGGGGCGTGATGTTCTGATCGACACCCGCCGCCGCGGTCGCACCAGACAGGGCGACATCGTAATCGGCCGCGACGGCGAGATCGTCATTCGTACCGGTCGGCGGTAATCCCCTCTCGAGCTAAGGGATCGCGTACCGCGCCTGGAGCCAGGCGTGGACGTCAGCCAACTCCGTATCTGTCAGCGTCCGGCTGTAAACCAACACCTCGGCGATCGACCCGTCCAGCCTCTCACCGTAGTTCCCCTGCCGTGCCAGTTGGATTCTTCCCGGATTCCTGGTGCTGGTCGTTGAACCACTCGCCGAGCCATCGATAAACAGCTCGGCTAGCGACGACGACTGGCGGAACGTGTGGATCACCCAACGGCCCGCGGTAACTTGGGGTCCGGTCACGAAGGCGAGGGTGTAGTTGCGGTAGAAGCTCACGTACGGCCCCATGAAGACCGAGAATCCACCGTTCAACGTCTTACCCGAAGCGCCCGCACGCGACTTGTAAACCGCGATGATCGTCGTCGACCTAGGCGGGTTGGCGCTGGTCGACAACCCGTCGTCCGAAGCGTCAAACTCCAGCGCGGGCAGGCCATTCACCTCGTTCGTTCGGTAGATCGGCCGCTTCGAAGCGTTCGACTGAGTGGCGTTCTTGCCGTTGCCCGACGCATCCGGCCAAGTCGCGACCGGATCGCCGTCGTTGAGACCGGTTATCGCGTCCGCCCTGAGCCACATGAGCATATTCGGCACATCGCTTGGGTCGAACGGTCCACCACCGGCGGTCACCGTCACGTCCTCTGACGTAGCGCCTGAGTCCCCATCATCGTCGGTCGCCGTCAGCGACACCGTGTACGTCCCCGCAGTGGCGTAGCTGTGCGACGGGTTCTGAGACGTCGACGTGTTGCCGTCACCAAAGTCCCAGCTCCACGACACCACGCTGCCGTCGGAATCAGTGCTCTGATCGGTGAACGTGCAATCGAGATCCGTGCAGCTCGACGTAAACGCTGCCGTCGGGGGCACGTTGGCTGTCGGGGGCGCTACCGTCACATCAGATGATGTGGCATCGGTGGCTCCCTCGTTATCGGTCACCGTCAGCGATACCGTGTACGTTCCCGCCGCCGCGTAGCTGTGCGACGGGTTCTGAGACGTCGACGTGTTCCCATCGCCAAAGTCCCAGCTCCACGACACCACGCTGCCATCCGAGTCGGTGCTTTGATCGGTGAACGTGCAGTCCAAGTCCGTGCAGCTCGACGTAAACGCGGCCGATGGCGATGCGTTCCCCGGCGGCGCTACGTACTTGGTCGACAACCAGTCGTGGACGTTACCCAGCTCGGTGTCGGTCAGCGTTCGGCTGTAAACCAATACCTCGGCGATCGATCCGTCCAGCCTTTCGCCATACGTACCCTGTCGCGCGAGCAGGATGTTCCCCGGGTTCGAGACCGATCCCGTCGATCCTACGAAGGCGCCGTCGAAGTGCATCTCAGCCGATGACGACGATTGGCGCAACGTCTGGATCACCCACCGACCACTCGTGACACCCGGGCCGGTCACGTACCCAAACGTGTAGTTGCGGTAGAAGCTGACGTACGGGCCCATGAAGAACGAGAATCCAGCGTTCAACATCTTACCCGACGCCCCGGCACGCGACTTGTAGACCGTGATGATCGTCGTCGTCGTGGGCGCCCGTCGTTTGAGGCGTCAAACTCCACCGCGGGGAGACCGTTCACCTGGTTCGTCCGGTACTTTGGCTTCTTCGAGTTCGAAGACTGGGTGGCGTCCTTGCCGTTGCCCGAGGCGTCCGGCCACGTCGTCACCTTATCGCCATCGCTGAGACCGGTGATCGCATCCGCCTTGAGCCACATGAGCAGATCCGGGACGTCGCTCGGGTCGAACGGCCCTGGCTCAGTGGCGGTCACATCGCTCGAGGTGGCCTCGGTCGCGCCCTCGTTGTCGGTCACCGTCAGCGACACCGTATAAGTCCCCGCCGCCGCGTAGCCGTGTGACGGGTTTTGAGCCGTTGACGTATTGCCATCGCCAAAGTCCCAGCTCCATGACACCACGCTGCCATCGGAATCGGTACTCTGATCGGTGAAGTCGCAAGCCAAGTCGTTGCAGCTCGACGTGAACGAGGCTGTTGGCGGCACGTTCGCCGTCGGAGCCGCCACCGTCACATCCGACGATGTGGCGTCGGTGGCTCCCTCGTTATCGGTCACCGTCAGCGACACCGTGTACGTCCCCGCTGCCGCGTAGCTGTGCGACGGGCTCTGAGACGTCGACGTGTTGCCGTCGCCAAAGTCCCAGCTCCACGACACGACGCTGCAAACGTGCAATCGAGATCCGTACAGCTCGAGGTGAACGCAGCCGACGGCGATGCGTTGCCAGGCGGCGCCGTGTACTTGGTCGATAAGAAACCATGGACGTCGCCGAGCTCGGTGTCGGTCAGCGTACGGTTGTAAACCAATAGCTCCGCGATCGACCCGTCCAGCGGCTCACCGTACGCGCTCTCCTTGGCCAGCAGGACGTTCCCCGGGTTCGAGACAGAACCCGTCGACCCCACGAAGGCGCCGTCGAAGTGCATCTCGGCCGACGAGGACGATTGCCGCAGCGTTTGGATCACCCACCGACCGCTCGTCACACCCGGGCCAGTCACATACGCGAAAGTGAAGTTGCGGTAAGCGCTGACGTACGGTCCCATAAAGAACGAGAACCCAGCGTTCAGCATCTTGCCTGAAGCCCCGGCGCGTGATGAATAGACCGCGATGATCGTGGTCGCCGTGCCGGGATTCGCGGTGGTCGACATCCCGTCGTCGCTGGCGTCGAATACGACCGCGGGCAAACCGTTCACCTGGTTGATTCGGTAAACCGGCTGCTTGGACGACGTCGCCTGGGTCGCCGGATTACAGGTCCCCGAAAGATCGGACCAACTCGACACTGGATCACCGTCGTTGAGCCCGGTGATCGCGTCCGCCTGCAACCACATCATGAGGTTCGGTATGTCACCCGGGCCGCCAGGCGGCCCCGTGCTGGAGGAGACGGAAACGGTTTGAGAATCGATGCCCGACCGGCCACCGTCATCGGTCACTCGCAGTGTCACCGCATAGTCGCCGCTGCAGGCGTACGTATGGGAGGGGTTCTGGAGCGTCGACGACCCACCGTCGCCAAACGTCCAACTCCACGACACAACGCTGCCGTCCGAATCGGTGCTCTGATCGGTGAACGTGCAATCGAGGTCGTTGCAGGAATACGTGAACGCCGCGGTTGGTGATTGGTTGGGGTCGCCAGGCGTCAAGCTCTGGATCGCCTGAAAAGCGTTGATACGCCCGTGACCGAACTGCGAATCGGGGCCCGCCGGCCCGAGGTCATCGGCGGTGCTCTTCATCTGAGCGAGTACCGCGTCATCGTCGGTCAGACCGACCGCGTAAATGAGCGCTCCAAGCCCGGCCGCGTTCGGCGACGCCATCGACGTGCCGGCCTTGTAGCAGTAGGCACTATCGCTATCGAAACAGGTCGAGAAGATCTGGCTATAGCCAAAGAGGTCCTCAAAGTCGCCGCCCGGTGCGGACAACTCGACCTCGGGTCCGGAGTTCGAGTAGCTCGCGAAGTTGTCGCCCCAGTCGGTGGCGCTGACCGCCACACATTCCGGAAACGCCCCCGGGAAAAGCACCGGACCGCCGTCGTTACCGGCCGCGCAGAAGGGCAACACACCGGCGGCGCGAGCCGCCTGTAGCGCTGTTTGCTCGGCGACCGACGGTGTGTCGCCGCCAAAACTCATGTTTATGACGTTCGCGCCGTTGAGAACTGCCCAATCGATCCCATCGATGATGTCGGTGCTGGCGCACGTGGCGCTGATCACCGTCACCGCGCACACCTTGCCAATGGCGAAATCGATATTGGCACCGTACGCGACACCCGAAACGCCGATAGCGTTGTTCCCGCGCGCACCGGCGATCCCTGCCACATGCGTGCCATGGCCCTGATCGTCGGCGGCGTCCGAATCATTGTTCACGAAGTCAAACTGGACGGCGACCCGGCCGACGATGTCCTGATGCGTTGCTCGAATCCCCGTGTCCAGAATCGCGATCCGGGCCGACCCGCTGAATTGCGGGCCGAGATGATCGTACGCCTCGAGCCAATCCATATCGGCGTCAACCTGCCCCGTGTTCGCCAACAAACTGCCCGTCGCCGACCTGACCGTCCCGTCGTTGTCGAGGTCCCACTTTTGCCCAAAGAGCGCATCGGTCGGCACCGAGCACAACGGGCAACCGATGTCGATCGTGCGGATGTAGTCGGGCTCGGCGAATACCACGTCCGGGCGCTGTCGCAGCGCTTGCACGATTCGCATCTCTTGGCCATTGGTAACGTGCAACAAGCGGATCTTCCGCAGATACCGCCTTCCCATCGCCGCGCCTTGGCTGTTCGCGATCGCCGTCTCATTTGCGCCCGGTTTGAACTCCACCAGCACACGGCCGGGAACGTAGGCGTCGCCGCTGGCGGGCTGGAGCACCGGCGTTGGTGGACGGGCCGTTTGTTCGTTAGGAGCTGTGGGGGAGTCGTTCGAGCAGGCGATCAGCGCGATCAGACCTGCGACAAGAGCATGGGGGACCAAGAGCGGATGGGTTCGCACACACGCCTCCATTGGTCAGGTTAGGCCTGTCGTGACCACTAAATTGGTTGGACAGACCCGTAATGTCCAGTCCGCTATTATACCACAGGTCGCCCCCACCCCCCGCCACCGGGTGTGCAGACCCGGACGACATCACCAGGCTCGAGGTCGAGCGGCGCCTTGGCCGGGAGCGCATGAGCCTCCCCGGCCCGGAGCACAGCATCCTGGCCGGGCTGGCCCGGCTCCCCACCCGCCAGGCCATAGGGGCTCGATCGACGCCGCTCGGCGATCAACGTGCCCTGGGCGCGACCGAGGATCCGGATCTCGCGGCAAAGGCCGGCGCCACCCCGGTGCTGGCCGTCGCCCCCGGAACCATCCCGAATCGCGTAGCGCTCGACGCGGAACGGGTAAGCGAACTCCAGCGCCTCGATCGGCGTGTTCCAGGTATTGGTCATGTGCGCATGGGCGCCGTCGAGTCCGGCACCCGTCGGACCGGCGCCGGTACCCCCAGCGATCGTCTCGTAGAAAGCGTAAGGCTCGCCGGAGGCCGGGTGCCGCCCGCCCAGCGTCAGATTGTTCATCGTTCCCTGGGCAGCGGCGGGAATGACCTGTGGCAGGGCTTTGGCCAGCGCCCCGAGCACCACATCGACGATGCGTTGCGAGGTCTCAACGTTGCCGGCGGCCACGCCGTGCGGTGGGCCCGCGTTGACGATCGTCTCTGGCGGTGCCACCACCTCGATCGGTCGAAAACACCCTGCGTTGAGCGGCGGGTCGTCAGCGCACGCACGCGACCCTTCCCAAGGTGTCGCCATCAAGCACAGAAAACAGTACCGAACAGCCGACAGCGTGACCGCCTCGACGGCGTTGACACCCCCCTCGCATGCCGGCGCCGTGCCCGCGAAATCGACCACGGCACGATCTCCGGCCACCGTGATCGCCGCCACGATCGGTATCGCCTCGGTACCAAAACCGTCGTCGTCGAGAACATCCTCGAAGCGGTACCCGCCATCCGGGACCGCGGCGATGACCACCCGCATCAGTCGCTCGCCGTAGTCGATGAGATCGCTCATCCGCGCCGCGAGCTGGACCGGACCGTGCTTTATCAGCGCATCGCCAAGCCGCCGCGTGCCGACCCCGTGAGCCGCCTGCTGAGCCCGTAGGTCGCCCCGACGCTCGGACGGCGTTCGGACGTTGGCCAACACCAGATTCCAGATGTCGTCCCGGCGCGAACCAGCCACAACGATCTTGATCGGCGGGATTCGCAGCCCCTCCTGATAGACGTCCCGGCTCAACGGCATTGAGCCCGGTGTTGCGCCGCCCATGTCGGCGTGGTGCGCGCGGGAAGCCAGGAAGGCGAACGGTCGCTCACCGTCGGCAGCAAAGACGGGGCTGACCATCGTAACGTCGGGCAGGTGCGTGCCCCCGCAGAACGGATCGTTGAGCGCCACGATGTCGCCCGGTTGCCACTCGTCGAACGCACTCAGCGCCGCCGCAACGGATAACGGCATGGCGCCCAAGTGAACCGGGATCGCCGCCGCCTGGGCGACGAGTTGGCCCTGACCGTCAAAGAGCGCGGTCGAGCAATCGCGTCGCTCCTTGATGTTGGGTGAGTAGGCGGTACGGACCAGCGTGGCCAGCATCTCGTCGGCGAGACTGGCGAAGAGCCCGGCGAAGAGCGATCGCTCCGCAGCGGCTGCCAAGCGTGGCTTCACGCTGCCTCCGAAACGAGCAGCAAGTGTCCGTAAGCGTCCACCCTCGCCGACCAGCCGGTCGGTAAGTACGTCGTAGCGTAGGGCTCGACCAGAAGCCCCGGTCCGACAATTTGGGCGCGCGCGGCCAACACCGTTCGGTCGATGACCGTCACATCGTCGCGCACATCCAACGTGGCTTCCTGGACGCTCACGCCATCTCTGGGCTCAGCTGTTGGCGGTCGTTCGACGGCTGCCGCCACGCGAAGCCGCACGGTCACGATCTCAATCGGCTCCTCTTCGGCCGAGTAACCGTGGTATCGCTGGTGGGCGGCATGAAACGCCGTTGCCACCGCAGCCGGAGCGTCGTGCCAGCCAACCGTCAGTTCGTGCGACTGGCCGCGGTATCGAGCATCGGCGGTGCGAGTCACAGCGATCGACTCCCGATCGACTCGCTCTCGATCGAACGCCGCGCGAGCTTCGCTTTCGAGGCTAGCGAACACGTCCGCAAGGTCGGCATCCAGCCCCAACGGTCGCATTACCGTGCGGCTGTACTCCTTGACGACATCACTCTCGGCTGCGCCCCGTGCCGACAGGACACCTGGATCACGGGGCACGACGACGCTCGTCATCCCGAGCGACTCGGCCAGTGCACAGGCGTGGAGCCCGGCGGCGCCACCAAACGCGATCATCGCGAAGTCGCGCGGATCGTAGCCCCGCTGAACCGAGATCACGCGCACGGCGCGCTCCATGTTGGCATTGACAACCGCCACGACACTCCGCGCCGCGGCTTCGCGATCGACACCCATCGGTTTGGCCAATTGCTCGATCGCGGTTTTCGCGCGCTCGATGTCGAGCACCATCCGGCCACCGAGGAAATGGCTTGGATCGATTCGCTGAAGTAGCAGGTTGGCATCGGTTACGGTCGGGTCACCGCCGCGACCATAGCAAGCTGGACCTGGATCCGCCCCCGCACTCTCCGGCCCCACCAGCAACGCACCACCGGCATCGAGCCGGGCAATTGATCCGCCCCCGGCTCCGACGGTATGGATGTCGACCATAGACGCTTGGATCGGCAGACCAGCGATCACTGTCTGGGTTGTTTTCCCGAGCTGACCGTCGATCAACGAGATGTCCGCGGACGTTCCGCCCATGTCCAGCGAGATCACTTTCGGATCTGGGCCAACGGTCTGGCGGGCCACATCGAGCGCTCCCATCGCACCGGCCGCAGGACCGGAAAGCACCGTCGTGACGGCGCGCTCCGACGCCGCCGTGGGGCTCAAGCTCCCACCCCCCGAGTGAACGACTCGCAGCCGACCTATTCCGGCGCGCTCCGCGCCTTCAGCCAACCGCTCCACGTAGCGCCGAACCACAGGCGCGACATAGGCGTTGACGACCGTGGTGCTGGTGCGCTCGTACTCGCGAAACTCGGGTGCGATCTCGCACGACAGCGAGACGTCCAGACCGCGCGCCCTAGCCGCTTCACCGATCGCGCGTTCGTGCTCCGGAACCAGAAACGAGAACAACAGACAAACCGCCAACGACTCGGTATCGGCTGCAACGACCCGATCGAGGACGCGCTCGATCTCGGCCGGCGTTAGCGCCTCGAGAACTGCCCCGTCGGCGGCAACCCGTTCGTCGACTTCGAAGCGCAGGGCGTCAGGAACGAGCGGCGGCTCTGATCGCGCCGACAGGTCGTAGAGGTGCGGCCGCGTCTGCCTGCCGATCGCTAGGACGTCCCTGAAACCCCGGGTCGTGATAAGCGCCGAGAGAGCGCCCTTTCGCTCGAGGAGCGCGTTGGTAGCCACTGTCGACGCGTGGACGAGCGTGGTGTCCGCTGGGTCGGATCGCTCTTCGCCCAACTCGAGGAGCTTCGCCAACCCGTCCAACACGCCGCGCGCGAAATCGTCAGGAGTGGAGGGGACCTTCCACGTCCAGACACCGGACTCATGCACGGCCACGAAGTCGGTGAACGTACCACCGGTGTCTGCGCCGATTATCATGCTGACCAATCTACGCCCGGCGTGGCCGAGCGCATGACCGCCTAGCGCGCCCCTAGCTCTTCCAACATGCTGACCGCGTTCTTGTTTGCCGGGTTGAGCTCCAGCGACTTCTCGTAGAACTCGATCGACAACTCACGCTCGCCGGCCACTTTGTATCCCTCGGCCAAGCTGTCGTAAACGTTGAACGAATTCGGGTACGCATCGGCGTTGAGCTTGAAGACGGCGATCGCATCCTGCACGTTGCCCGCGTTCATGATCTGATACCCGAGCGCATTCACTTCGAGCTCGGTGAATCTCCCGGCGCGGGACTCTCGGTACGCGTTGTAGGCCGCCGCTGCGGCGTCGATTCCGCCGGTTGCGTACGCAGCGTTGAATCGCTCGGTGAGCGTCGGGAACCGGAGTCGCCGGACGACGCTCTTGGGCGGCACCCGCCGTCGCTGTGGAAACGGGATCAAGTAATCGTTGGTGTACAGGAGATCCCGAACCGCGTCGTAGGCGATCCCGTTTGGTGTGGCGAACGTCGCCTGAGGACCCGGCCCGTCGGTAACGCTGAATGCGCCGGTGCCGGCCACGGTCGTGACCTCACCTCCCAACGCCACACGGTACACGCGATTCGACCGCAACCCAGTCACGTACAGCTCTCCGGCCGCGAACGTCACATGACCGTTGCCACCTCCGGGGATGACAGCTAACTCGGTCGTCTCGCCGTCGGGCGCGACCTTGAGCATCCGGCCGTCGCTGAAATTGACGACGTACAGATTGTCGTCGGTGTCGCGGGTGATGCCATTCGGACAGTTGAAATGATCACCGGATGCGAACTCAGACACCGTTCCATCCGCGGTCACCTTGGCGATCGAGTTACCGCTACAGTTACAGACATAGAGGTTGTCCGCGCCATCGATCGAGATTCCGACCGGCCCGTTGAACCCGGTGGCAAAGGTTTCCGTGGTTCCGTCACGTGCAATCCGGCTGACTGTGTTACCAAAGAAGTTGCCTTGAAACAGGTTGCCATGAGAGTCGATCGCGTTGCCCGACGCTCCGTAAAGGCTGGTCGCAAACTCGGTGACCTCGCCAAATGGCGAGATTTTCCAGACCCGCTCACCGAAGTCTGCCACGTAGACATAGCCGAGCCGGTCTACGGTCAGCCCACCCACCGCCCCCGGCAAAGTGTCGGTCACCGTGGCGACCTCGACTGACGCGCCCGTCTCCGCGACCTGCGCGTACACCGTCCGTTCTCCACTCAGCGTCGCCAGAACGGCAGCGATGAGACCTACGACACGTGTTGGGTTCATTTCACCTCCTCGAGTAGCTGAACACCTGTTTGGACGCTCGGACGGAGCGAGGTGCTCAAAGCACTCGAGCCGCGAGGCGGGCGAGGTCGGCGGTTAGACCTGTTCCAGGTCCTCGGCTTCGATCGTGTAGGCGTGATCGACGTTGCCGGTGTTTCGGGTGGTGACGGGCTCGAACAAGAGGATATGGGCTTCCTCGTCGGCCGTCGGGCTGTGCTCGACTCCTCGCGGGACGATGCACATCTCGCCCTCACCGAGCTCCACGTCGCGATCGCGGAACCGAATCGTGATCGACCCCTTGAGAACCAGGAACAGTTCGTCCTCGTTGGCGTGGTGGTGCCAAGGGTAACCACCCTTGACCTTCGCGACCTTTACGTACTGGTCGTTTAGCTCGCCGACGATCTTGGGTACGTACACCTCGTCGAACGACGCCAGTTTCTGGTGCAGATCGATCTTTTCCATGGGTACCTCTTGGTCGCAGCCGTATAGAGACCTCGGGGACCAGCGTACTCCAGCGACCGAGTGCCGGCCACTCGACGTGTCCTACGCTAACTTAGGCCCGCTGAAAAACCGCACGCTGTCGCTAATCTCGGAGGCAAATACCGATGACCCACACGTACGAAGAGTTGCATGACATGACGGTCGCCCACCTGCGTGAGGTGGCTACCGGAATCGAGGATGCGCGGCTGGCTGGCTACTCCACCATGCACAAGGAGCAGCTGCTGCCCGCGCTGTGCGAGGTGCTCGGGATCGAAGCCCACGTACACCATGAGGTGGTCGGAATCGACAAGGCCAAAGTCAAGGCCGAGATCCGGGCGTTAAAGGCCGAGCGGACGGCGGCGCTCGAGGCCGGCAACAAAGCGGAGCTCAAGAAAGTTCGGCGCCAAATCCACCGCCTGAAGAGGCGGCTTCGACGGGCGACGGTGTAGGCTCGGGCCATTCACCACCTAGCATGACCTCCGCGAACCGCGCCCAAACGGCACCCAGGGCGTTCAGGAGGTACACGGTCGGCACAAGCATCAAGAGCCCGATCAGCGTCAACACCGCGGCCTCGCCGTAGGTCTCAATCTGCCAAGCAAAAACGTTGATACTGGCACCCAGCGACAACGATAGCGGCGCAGTGACAAAGGCGCCGACCGTCGCCATCAATACGATCGTCACAATCCAACTGGCGAGACCCAACGGGAACTTGAGTCCCAGGAACAGAATCCCCTTCCAGGTCACTGGGTTTCCGAACACACTCTTGATCCACGGCCACCCGTCCTTGGACGCCCCCTCAGGCTTGGCGGGTGGGACATCGGCGCCCAACAGATGGATCGCGAGCTGACGCTCAAACAGCGTCAACGCCCACCCGGATAGGACCAGCATGAACAGAATCACCAGGCCGACGGCGATGATCGACAGGCCTACGCCCAGCGCTCCACCGGTCACGAATATCACGAAGTAGACCAGTCCCAGCGGAAAACCGAGCAGCAGGTACAGTAGCGTCGTATAGGTCTTAGTGTCGGCCAGAACGGTAAGCGGGTTCGGGATCGAACCGGAACGAAATGTGGCAGTCTGTGTGGTAGCGGTCATCGTCACCTCCTTTTCCGCCCTACGGCGGCGGTTCGCCCCAGGTTTCACCGGGCACGGCACCACTGGCGACGATTTGGCTTGCCGGTCGAGCCAATGCAGGGCAAGCTAGGGCCATGAGCGACACCCCCGGAGCCCCAAGCGAGATCATCGAGGCTGACCTCACCTGGACTGGAGACCGCTTCGCCCCTGGCGTCCAGGTCGCGGTAGGGCCAGAGGCACGTATCGAGGCGGTCGGGCGACTCGGCTTGCCCCCGACTCGTCGTCTCCGAGGCCAGGCACTACTACCGGGACTCGTAAACGTCCACTCCCACGCGTTTCAGATCGGCCTGCGTGGGCGCGGGGAACGATTCCCGACCGGTCAGGGGAGCTTCTGGACCTGGCGCGAGGCGATGTACGAGCTGGTCGATACGCTGGAGCCCCAGCGTTTCCGCGCGCTAGCGAAGCACGCTTTCCGCGAGATGCGGGACGCCGGGATCACAACGGTCGGTGAGTTTCACTACCTCCATCATGCGACAGCCGAGCGCGACTACGACCTCGATATGATCCTGCTCGAGGCCGCCGCCGAGACCCGCATTCGACTGGTGTTGCTAAGCACCCACTACCAGACAGGTGGCTTTGGGAAGCCGCTGGACGGGGGTCAACACCGGTTTGATACCCGATCACCCGCTGAGTTCTGGAAGTCGATCGATCGACTCTCCCCCGGACTTGAACCCGATATCCAGACGATCGGGGTTGCTGCGCACAGCGTCCGAGCCGTTCCACTCGAAGCGATCACTGAACTCCACGACGAGGCCAGCGATCGTAATCTCGTCTTTCACATCCATGTCGAGGAGCAACCGCGGGAGATCGAAGATTGCGTTGGCATCCATGGGCGCCGACCGATGGCACTGCTCAACGACGCGCTCGCCATCGATGATCGCGTCACCGCGATCCATTGCACTCACACGGCATCCAACGACATGCGGTGTTTTCTCGAAAGCGGCGGCAATGTCTGCATCTGTCCGTTGACCGAGGCCAACCTCGGGGACGGAGTCGCCGACGTTCCCGCGATTCACAATTCCAACGGGATCTGCTTAGGAACTGATTCGAATGCCCGGATCTCGATGACCGAAGAGATGAGGTGGCTGGAGTACGCGCAGCGGTTGAAGTCCCAGCAGCGAGGCGTCGTCACCGACGACGACGGCAAAACCGCGGCTGCGCTGCTCGACATCGCGACCGTCAACGGCGCACGTGCGCTCGGTGTCAACGCTGGACTCATCGCACCGGGTCTGTGGGCTGATTTTGTCGCCCTCGACCTGAGCGCCCCTGTGCTCAACGAACCCGACGAGGCGACGCTTCTGGGTGCGTGGATTTTTGGTACCGGCAACGAGGCCGTTGCCGCGACGTGTGTGGGCGGTGATTGGCTTCCGTCTCGGCCGACCCATATGGCCAATGCACAGCCTAAAAACTCACATTAGCCAACGTCGCGAGTCGGTGATCGTTTCTCATAGCGGGTAGCGTGCTCGCGCATGATCGTATCAAACTTGGACCATCCGACTTTGTGACCATAATGACTCTTCTTCGGAAACCAAACGATCGATCCCTTTGAGACCGTCAGCGTTCCCAAAAGCTCTCCGTCCGCGCGAACACGGAAAATCACATCCGAGCGCTCGAGCGCTCGCTGTGGCATCTCAAAACCGACATCGTGTTTGGCCAAGCTGGTCCTCCTTTCGATCTGTCTGTGTGCCAAATACGAGCCTACGCACCCGAGCTAACAAAGTGCAAGCGATCCGAGTATCGTGAGGCGTCGTCTCATCGAGCCCACGGTTCCGTCAGGAGGAAGCAATGACCAGTAGCCAGAGCTGGTGGAAGCTCGCAGAATGGGTGGGCCTACTAGCCACACCGGTTCTCCTCGTCGGCCTCTTCCTGTGGCCAGAACCGACACTCAAGATCTTATGGAACGTGGTGATCCCGTTGGTGCCGGCGTCACTCTTGCTGACGCCGCTCCTGTGGCGGAACACCTGTCCGCTGTCCACGTTAAACCTGTACGGCAACAAGCTCTCTGACAGACCCTGGCCACCGTCTTGGTTTGTTGCGGCGGCTCCCATCCTCGGAATTGCGCTGTTCGCCGCCCTCGTACCGGCCCGACGGTTTCTGTTCAATCAGAACGGGCCAGTGCTGGCGATCACGATCATGGCCGTCGGGGCATTGGCTGTACTGTTTGGCGCACTGTTTAAGGTCAAGTCCGGCTTCTGCAACGGCGTTTGTCCCGTGCTGCCGGTCGAGCGCCTCTATGGTCAACGTCCGATCCTAAAGATCGGCCACACGCGCTGTTGCACCGAGTGCACCGCCACTTGTATCGACCCATCACCTCAACAAGCACCCCTGGTAGCATTGGGCGAGGCCCTGGACTCGAGCCGTTGGTTGGCTACTCCATTCGGAGCATTCGCCGCTGCTTTTCCGGGGTTCGTATTCGGATACTTCCAAACGGTGGACGGACCGCTGAGCTCAGCCGTTTCGGTGTACGCAACGGTGTTTCTGGGCGCCGCGGCGAGCTATGCGATCGTCGCCGTCATCGTGGGGCTCGTGAGGATTCCGGCTAGAAGGATCCTACCGGTGTTAGCTGCGCTGGCGGTCGGAACCTATTACTGGTTCGCCGCCCCGAGTTTGACCGCAGCGCTGGGTCTCGATGCGACCGCCGGTCATGCCGCGCGAATCGTGTTCTTGCTGTTCGTGTTGGGGTGGTGGCTTCGAGCGCAATTTGGAACCACCGCCGCTTTTGCCAAACCGGCCTAGTCAGGCTCGCTGGCGTCCCACCACCCGGCTACCAGTTGCTTAGCGGTTTCGGCATCATCGGATCGTACGGCGACGCGAAACGGGCCGAAGGGTGGCTTGGATCCGAACCCGATCGACCCCCCGTCTTCGAGGACGGCCGTGATACCCCCATCCTCGAGAAGCTCCACCAACAGCTCAGCCTTGTGCCGTGCATCGCAGCTGGCGACGACCACTAGGCCATCGGTATCAGTCATCCGTTCTCTGCTCTTCCACTTGAGCGGTCACGTTCTCGTTCTAGATCATATGACCGCGCTACGACCTGTCAATCTCTCGAAGATCCGACCGTCAATACAGAGGCTGTCGAGGTTATACGACAGATCGGCATCCAGATTCCACGGGGTTCGGTTTATGGACTCCCGCTTCTGCACGGCATGCTGTAACCCTGGGATCGCGTTCGAAACAGTGTGAAACCCCCGGTCAAGGCAATGGCTTCGCAGGACCTCTGAGAAGTGCCGTCGCATTCCGAAAGGATAGGAAAAATCAGTAACCGTCCGACCGATCACATCCTCGCTAATGCTCTTAGAGCCTTCGATCTCGTTCTCCAGCGCTGCGGCCCCAAGACCACTCAATGCGAAGTGAGAGTGTGTGTGACAACCAATCACATGCCCGGCATTGGCAAGCTCTTTTAGTTCTGACGTAGAGAGTGTTAAACGCTCACCGCGGTGGTCGATGCGGTCAAAGTACTCCTCTATTACTTGGCGTGGCGCGAGATCGCGGAATGGTAGCGTATTGACAAAGAACGTGGCTCTGACGCCCGCGTCATCAAGGATCGGCAAGAGATCTAGCCAACTCCTGTATTGATCATCAAGTGAAAGAAAGACCTTCTTGCTCGACTCCGCCCGACACAGATCGCTCGCGTTCACAAAGGCATAACCGTGGTCTTTCCAATAGGTCAAGCATTCGCGGAATTTGTCATGATGCGGCGGCTCGATCGCGTGAAAGTAGACCGCTATCTGATGTGGCAGATCGTCGCTCAGGAATCGGTGGTGGAGGTTCCTGATGAGCCGTTGAACGGTTCTCTTCATGTGCAGGTTGTGCCCTTTTGAATTAGCGCTTGATCGGGCGGCCGCCCGGATACTAGCTCGTCGCAGCTAGCTGGCCACCGTGCACCGCTTTGGGCGTCTTTATGTTCCAGCGGTAACCCGCCCAGATGAGGATGATGCCGATAAACTCCATGACGTACAGGACCTCGGTGTGTCCCATTCGAGTCGCCATTCCGCCAATGCCCGGTAAAAGCGCGCCCACTGCTATCAACACGTTGCCGACAAAGCGATGGTGGGTGTCAGCTTTCCGATAGAACCGCGCCGCGGACAACGCGGCGCCACCGACGAGGAAGATAAAGGCGTAAGTGTTGATAAACGGGCTAAAGAGCCGTACCCATTGCCACTCAAAAACCGCACCCGTCAGTCGGTGCGACTCGACGAGAGCGTGATTGATCGGGGACAGAATCACGCAAGCCGCCGCGACCCCGATGTAGGGCAGGAGCACGCGCGTCAGGCGATCCGCTGTCCGTCGTTTCAACAACAGGTACACGGTGCCCTGCGCGAGCGGCGCGCCACCCAGCAGGGCACCCGAGATGTACCAAGCCTTGAACACGACTGCGTTCCAACCGAATAGAGTCACCAGCGATTCGGTTAGCGTCCCGACCCCATACAGCAGAATGCCGACCGACCACCACAGCAGGTGTGTCCCGCCGCGCTCGCGATACCGATCGAACACGACTCGCGCGAACAGCACAGCGATCACCGTGGTCGCGATCGGAATAAAGTGGACCGGCTCTCTCATGCCCTCCTCTCGTTGACGCTAACGGAGCACCAACACTAGAAGTCCAACCCCCACGTCAGGATCAACGTGCGGCCAGGCTCCGGCCGGAAGAAGCTGGCATTCGAGAACTCGGCGTACAATTCGTCCGTGAGGTTGGCGATCGTGATCCCGATCCGCTGTCGATAGGACGTGTTCTCGAACATGGTCAATCCACCGCGAAGCGTGTGGGTCGTAAAGGCCGGCAGCTCAGGGCCGACCGGATTCGTGGTCAGTAGGACATCCTCGCGATCGCCATTGTGACGCAGCCGATACTCGGCAAACCACCGCTCAGCACGATCCTCGATCCCGACGTGTAGGTTCAGCTTGCTCGAGAAGGAATCGCCGATCGGATTGGACCTGTCGTTCTCGTCCCGCGACGACAGATACGTGTAGTTCCCTCCGAAGTAGACGCCGTTTAGCAACTGAACGTCACCCGCGAGCTCGACTCCACGGAACAGGAGCTCATCGACATTGACGTTCTCGAACTCGGGCA
Organism: Gemmatimonadota bacterium; assembly: GCA_039588915.1. Lineage (GTDB taxonomy): Bacteria > Gemmatimonadota > Gemmatimonadetes > JACCXV01 > JAHWKZ01 > CAMYLR01. Next base: position 158 of record JBDGYV010000027.1, on the reverse strand, counting down.
ACTCGTTGACGGTGTCCCCTGTTGGCGCGACTCGGATACCATCCTTGACCTTGTTACGGAACACGAACCCCTCGACGTAGAACAGCTTACCACGATACCGAGCTCCGATATCGATGTTGACACTGGTCTCCGGCTCGAGGTCAGGATTCCGTGACTGG
>JBDGYV010000026.1:0-29610 GCA_039588915.1 Gemmatimonadota bacterium | reverse complement strand
GTTCGAGCTGGAGCGGATGGTCGCCGCTCGTCTCCGAAGATGATCCACCTGGACGAGGATGTCGTCGGTCGGCGGTGGCGCTGCGTTTGCGCCGACCCAACGGTACCGAATCCGGCCGGACTCGTCCACGACCAGGATTTGAGGCGTCACGCCAACCCCAAAATCCGACCGGGCCCGGTCCCGATCGGGGGGAACGACGATCGCGAACGACTGAGGCGGACCGGCGGCCGCCGGATCGGCACCCATCCAGACCCCAACCAGCGCCCCCCCACGCCGTCGCATAGCGGTCGCCAACTCGCCGAGCCGGCTGGCGTAACCCGGGCAGCCATCACACGCCGCATCCCACAGCGCGAGGACGAGTGGGCGCCCGATCAACGTGCCGGTAACGAGTGGCGGACCGGTGCGTCGTGGATAGCCGAAGTGGGGCAGTCGCTCGCGCAGCCACGCTCGTTCGCGCGTAGATCGTCGAGCCCACGCAGCGAGCCATGGCGGCGCCGGTAGACCGTCTCGAGCGGCGGCGTGGCGCGATCTCCCGCGCCGCGGACTTCGGCGTCGACAAACGCGTCGATCGCTTCGTCCCAGCGCCGGCGGGCGGCATACACTCGTCCGAGGTGCAGGAAGTGATCCGCGTAGCCGCTCGTCGTGCCGCGACTGTTGATCTCGGCCACCGCCGAGACGAGGGCCGCCTCTGCCTGCCTCAGATCTTGGTGACGAAAGGCGGCCCAGCCAAGCGCATCCAAGAGCCGTCCCCGATAGAGCCGAAAGTACCGGCGCGGTGTTTCGCCCTCAGGCAATAGAGTTGGGTCCTCGAATTCGAGCCGGCCGAGCCATTCCCGGATTCGCATCTCGAGCGAGGGTAGCTCATTGGGCGGCAACGAGTCTGCAGCGATGGCGAGGACATTCGACAAGCTGTCGAGATTGGGCACCAGCCGAACAGGTTCGGCCGGCACCACCTCGGGCTCGGGGTTCGATCGGGCCCCGAAGCAACCCGCACTGATCGCCATGCACGCGATCGCCAACGGCCACGCCCGCTTCAACACCACTTGTCGGATTCGGGCACGCCGGCCAGTTTGGCGTCCATGTTCCCGACCACGTCCACTGTTGGATGGCAATTTCATCGAGGGGCGGTGACGATAGCCGAGCCCGGCACGAGCGGCCAAACGTGAGGCGCAGGACGGCCCTCATTCTGCTCGCGGCCGCGCTCGTGCTGGTGGTCGGGCTCTGGCGCTATCAGACGCGCGACTATCGACCCGTCTTTAGCCGCGTTGCCGGAACCCTGATTCAGGTGCGTGATTCGACCGGTATCGGCCGAGCACAGGACGGCAAACAGCTGACCGAGGTTACGTTGATCAGCGACACCGGGCTCGAGGTGCGCCTACGGGTTCGCGCACTTGGCGAGCGGACTGGCATCCGCTACCCGGCTGCACTCTTGGTTGGGGACATCGAGACCGGTCGCAAAACGGCCGACGTCCCCCACGAGAGCGAGAACCTGATCCTGGCCAGCATCGACTACCCGTACCACGGCCCGCAGTGGCCTCGAGGATGGCAGTGGGTGCGGTACTTTACTGCGCTCCGCCGCGGATTTCTGGACACCCCGCCGGCCCTCCTGCTAGCTGCCCAATACCTGTACACCCGGGACGACGTCGATCCCGAACGGGTTTCGATCATCGGCGTGAGCCTGGGAGTCCCGTTCGCGACGGCCACGGCCGCAACCGACCGGAGGCTGTCCGGGGCCGCACTGCTGCACGGCGGTGCCGACATTCGCCGCATGGCGTACTACGCCTATGCCGATGGAGGACCGGCTTGGGTGATGAATGGTTTGGCTATCGCGACAGCATTGGTCGTGGCGCCGCTCGAGCCCGCCAAGTACGCCGGCGAGATTGCACCTCGCCCGACATTGGTGGTGAACGCCACCGATGATACGCGCATCGATCCGCAGGCCGGCGATCGGCTTCAACGAGCGGTGCGTCAGCCAAAACAGGTCGTCTGGCACGAAGCCGGTCATGTGCGCCGCTCTGAAACTGAGATCGTGGCCGAGCTAATGCAGATGACGCTCGACTGGATGGCTGCCAACGGGTTGCGATAGGGCCCAGTAGGCACGGCTTGACGCCAGACCGGGTAGACGGCGACATTCATTGAACGTCTGGGCGCCCCCCCTGTGCGTTCCTGGACAACCGGCTCGAGCACGACGACTCTTTTTTCGAACCCGGACCCCGAGGGAGGTCTCCCGCATGCGGTTTTTGAAGCTCTTTCCTGTGTTTGCATTTGCCGCGCTGATATCGATCGGCGCCTGTCAACAGGCCCAGGACGCCGCCGACACCGCCGCCGAAGCCGTGGACGACGCGGCCACCGAAGTCGAAGGCATGGCCGATGACGCGATGGACGAGATGGGCGAAGCGGTTGACGACGCCATGGGTGCCGCGGACGACGCCATGGACGGCGAGAACCCGTGCAACCCTTGCGCCGGCAATCCGTGCAGTCCGGACGCGACTAACCCTTGCGAGGGCGAGTAAGGCAACGCTGACACGCAAGCGCGGGATCATCGCGTAACGTTTGAGCGGCCGTCCCCACCGGGGCGGCCGCTTTCGTTTTTCCACCCTAACAGATAGAGAGCAATGCCACACATCGATACCATGTTGCAGGAAGAGCGGCGATTCCCGCCGCCCACCGAGTTCGCCGCCCGGGCCCACATCGGATCGGTTCAGGAGTACGAGCAGCTCTACCGGGAGTCGATCGACGATCCGGAGACGTTCTGGACCAGGATGGCCGCAGAGCTCGACTGGATCGAGCCCTGGCAGCGGCTTCTCGACTGGGAACCCCCGTTCGCCCGCTGGTTCGTGGGCGGCAAGCTCAATGCCTCTGCCAACTGTCTCGATCGGCACCTCGAATCGCGGGGTGACAAAGTCGCCATCCGATGGGAGGGGGAGCCGCCAAACGAGCAACGCGATCTGACCTACTCCGAGCTTCACGCCGCGGTGTGTCGGTTCGCTGCCGGACTCCGTGCGCTGGGACTCGAAACCGGTGATCGAGTGGCGATATACATGCCGATGGTCCCCGAGTTTGTGATCGCTTGTCTCGCGTGCGCGCGGCTGGGCCTCGTACATACGGTGATCTTCGCTGGTTTCAGCGCCGAGGCGATCAAGGAACGTGTCAACGATTCCGGGGTTCGTGCCGTCGTGACGGCGGATGGCGGGTGGCGCCGCGGCAAGGTGCTCGAGCTAAAGGCCGCCGTGGATCGCGCGGTAGTCGATTGCCCGTCGGTCGAGCACGTGATCGTGCTACGCCGGACCGGAACGGAGGTCGATTGGACCGATGGCGTGGATCATTGGTGGAGCGACGTTGTTCGCGAAGCGCCAACGCATTGCGAGCCGGTCGCGCTCGACGCCGAACACCCGCTCTTTATCCTCTATACGTCAGGCACGACCGGGAAACCCAAGGGCGTTCTCCACACCACCGGCGGATACTTGCTCGGGGCTGCGTTGACCACCAAGTACGTGTTCGATCTGCGCGACGAAGACGTCTTTTGGTGCACGGCCGACGTCGGGTGGATCACCGGCCACTCGTACATCGTCTACGGCCCACTGGCGAACGGGGCAACGCTGGTGATGTACGAGGGTGCCCCCAACCAGCCCGAGCCCGATCGCTTCTGGGACATCGTCGAGCGTCACCGAGTAACGATCTTCTACACCGCCCCGACCGCCATTCGAGCGTTCATGAAGTGGGGCGATGAATGGCCCGCCCGTCACGACCTGTCGTCGCTGCGCCTGTTGGGCACCGTCGGCGAGCCGATCAACCCCGAAGCGTGGATGTGGTACCATCGGACGATCGGCAACGAGCGGTGTCCAATCGTGGACACGTGGTGGCAGACCGAGACCGGGTCGATCCTGATCACGCCGCTGCCCGGCGCCACCGTGACCAAGCCTGGATCGGCGACCAAACCGTTCTTTGGCGTCGAGGTCGATGTCGTAGACGAAAACGGCGTGTCCGTCGGCCCGGGGGCGGGTGGCCTGCTGGTTCTCAAGCGGCCTTGGCCGTCGATGCTGCGGACGATCTATGGCGACGACGAGCGATACCGCGAGCAGTACTGGTCGAAGTACGGGGATCGCAATTGGTACTTCACGGGTGACGGCGCGCGCATCGACGAAGACGGCTACTTGTGGATCGTGGGCCGCGTCGACGACGTGTTGAACGTCAGCGGTCATCGATTGGGTACCGCCGAGATCGAGAGCGCCTTGGTCGCACATGACTCGGTCGTCGAAGCCGCCGTCGTGGGCCGGACGGACGAACTCAAGGGTCAAGCGGTGGTCGCTTTTTGCACGCTCGAGCCGCGGGCCGAACCAACCGAGTCGCTAAAGCACGAGCTCAAGGCGTTTGTCGTCGAGCAAATCGGCGGGCTCGCCCGACCGGCCGAGATCCGGTTCGCCGAGGCCGTCCCGAAGACCCGCAGCGGCAAGATCATGCGCCGATTGCTCAAGGATATCGCCTCGGGTGCCGAAGAGATCGGCGACACGACGACGCTCGAGGACTACTCGGTCCTTGCCGCATTGCGAGAGTCCGAAGAGACCTAGCGGTTCGGCGGCGTCACCAACACCTCGAGCGCCGCGTCAACTACCACTTGCGGTTCCGGGTCCGTGAATGGCTCCAGGCCAGCTCGCGTCCGGCGCGGCCAGTGGCGGGAATCGGCGCCGGCTACTGCCACTCCCGGCAGGTGGGCTGCGGGGCCGTGAACGGCGGCACTCGAACGTCCAAACACCGCCACCACCGGCGTCCCGACCAACCCCGAGAGGTGCATCGGGCCGGTGTCCATCCCGATAAACAGATCACACTTGGAGAGCAGGTACGTGAGCTCTCGGATCGTCGTCGGCGGGATCAGGTGCGCGTCGCCAAGTGCGTCGGCGAGCGCTCTGGCCTCTTCTTCTTCCGCCGGACCCCAACCGATCAGCAGCGTGCCACCCGAGCGCTGCTTCACTTCTCTCAGCGCCGACTCCAATCGAGCCGGATCCCATCGCTTGTGGCTACCACTCACGCTTGATCCGGGATAGGCCAACAACCAGGGTCGTGACCGATCGCGAATGCCAATGAGGAATCGATCCACGCGCGCTCTTTCTTGCGGTCCGAACTCCGGACGGGCAGCGACCACATCCGGAACGTCGAGCCAATCCACCAGCGAGCGGTGCCGCAGATGACGGTTGACGTTTTTTCCAGGCGGGTACCGGACGCCGTGGTACCAGAGCCAGGCGAGGTTGCGCGCGTGGCCGGGCCCCCAACCGACACGAACCGCTCGGCCGCCCGTGGCGACTGCCCACACCGCGCCCTTTAACATCCCCTGGAAGTCAAGCACCAGGTCGTAGCCGCGGGCGCGCATCAGCGAACGGAGACTCCACGGACGGCGCGAAAACACCTCTCTCCAGCGCCTAAAAGGAACTTCGAAAAGCTGGTCGATTTGTGGGTGACCGCGGAGCACGTCGGCAGCCTTCGATTGGACCACCCAATCGATCTCGGCGCCGGGAAAGCGTTGCCGGAGGCCGTTCAACATCGGCAGCACACGTGCCACGTCCCCGATCGAGCCCAGCCGGACGATCAGGATGCGGCGCGGGTCGGCGGGCAGCACGCGGAGCATCATGGGAAGGTACTTGGCCGCCTGGAGGGCGTGTATCTTTGTCACTAGGAGGCGATTGCATGAACCAGCGCGAAACCGGCACGATTGACGTCAAGCGCGGCCTCGCCCAGATGTTGAAGGGTGGAGTCATCATGGACGTTACCACGGTCGAGATGGCGCAGATCGCCGAGCAGGCGGGTGCGGTGGCAGTGATGGCGCTCGAGCGCGTTCCGTCGGACATCCGTGCCGGCGGCGGCGTGGCCCGGATGGCGCCAGTAAGCAAGATCAAGGAGATCGTCGCCGGGGTGTCGATCCCGGTCATGGCCAAGTGTCGGATCGGCCATTTCGTCGAGGCTCAGATCGAGCAGGCTTTGGGCGTCGACTACCTCGACGAGTCCGAGGTCCTAACGCCCGCCGACGAGGCGCATCACATCGACAAGCACGAGTTCACGATCCCGTTCGTGTGCGGGGCGCGCGACTTGGGCGAGGCGTTGCGTCGGATCGGTGAAGGCGCAGCGATGATCCGCACCAAGGGTGAGCCAGGCACCGGCAACATCGTGGAGGCGGTACGACACCTGCGACTGATCCGGGCGCAGATCAGGGACCTCGCGACGCGACCGACCGAGGAGCTGTCGGTGGCCGCCAAGGAGCTGCGTGCACCGCTCGATCTGGTCGAGGAGACCGCCCGCGCCGAGCGGTTGCCGGTGGTCAACTTCGCCGCCGGCGGAGTCGCAATTCCAGCCGACGCCGCGCTCATGATGCAGCTCGGCGCCGACGGGGTGTTCGTCGGCTCAGGCGTCTTCAAGTCCGAGAACCCGGCCGCCTTCGCGCGCGCGATCGTGCTCGCGACCACCCACTACGACGATCCCGACATCCTCGCCCGTGTGTCCGAAGAGCTAGGCACCGACGCGGCGATGGTGGGACTCGAGCGGCTGACCGAAGAAGAGCTCATGCAGACCCGCTCGACTTGAGTCACCGCCCATTGATCGGTGTGCTCGGCGTACAGGGTGACGTCTCCGAGCACATGACGGCGGTCGAGCGAGTTGGCGGCATGGCGCGCAAGATCAAACACCCCGACGACCTCGCCGATGTCGTTGGCTTGATCCTCCCCGGCGGCGAGTCGACCACCCATCGTCGATTGCTCGAGTACGAGGATCTGCTGTCCGCGATCGGCGACCGGTACCGCGACGGGATGGCGGCCTTTGGCACCTGCGCCGGGGCGATCCTGTTAGCGACCGAGGTCCACGGCGCGCCCACGCCGCACCTATCGCTGGTCGATATCACCGTCAGGCGAAACGCGTTCGGCCGTCAGCGCGAGTCGTTTGTCACCGATCTCGACGTCGTCGGATTGGAGGGCGGACCGTTACGCGCGGTCTTTATCCGCGCACCGATCATCGAGCGCTTGGGTCCAGGCATCGATGTGCTGGCCACCATCGATGGCGAGATCGTGCTCGCCGAGAGTGATCGGGCGCTGGTCGCCGCGTTTCACCCCGAGCTCACCGCCGACGACCGACTCCACAAACGGTTTCTGGAAAAGACCGCCGCGGCCAAGCTCGCGAGCTAGCGGCTCTGGCTGAGGGGTCGGCGGTCCCCTACCGCCCGGAAGGACTTCTCCCCACAGACATCTCGCAGTCTGCACGTCATCCGGGGACTTCCACGTCGTGCTTTGGAGGCCTTGACTGACGCTGAAGGCTAAAGAAGAGCGTTAAGCGTCCTCGCGGGTCAGGCTGGCGTGGATCATCGCGATCCACTGCGGGGCGGTGATGAAAGCATCGCCCCACCCTGGGTAATCATCGAACGTCTCCTCGGCCTGGATGTCCTCCAGACTCCTTCCGGCCTCGACGTGGCCGCGCACGGTCGCTGTCGTCTCGATCAGCATGGTGTGGAAACGACGCAGGTCCTCCATGTCGCCCACGGGGCCGTGCCCGGGGATGATCCTGATGTCGTCCGGGATCCGATCCAGCAGCGCGCCCACGTTCTCGGTGAACCGCAGGACGTCCCCACCGGTGCCCAAGTCGATAAACGGGAACATCCCGTTGAAGAAGAGATCGCCCGTGTGGACGACGTTCGACTGGGTGAACCAAACCACGATATCTCCATCAGTGTGACCGCCCGGCAGATGGATCGCTCGGATCTCTTCGCCGTTGAAGTGGATCGACAGCGAGTCCGAGAACGTGATCACCGGCAACCCCTCCGCGGACAGCGGCCCATAGGTCATGCCGAGGACTTCCTGCTGCGTGGCGAGCCGGTGCCGAACGTTGTGATGAGCCACGATCGGCGCTGTAGCGCCCCAATCGGGGTTGGCGCCGGTGTGATCGGGGTGCCAGTGAGTGTTGAGAAGAAACTGGACCGTGCCCTCACCCAATTCGCCCAATGCCTCACGGATGCGTTCGGTCAACGGTGCGAAAAGATCGTCGACGATCAACATGCCATCGTCGCCGACCGAGATGCCGATGTTTCCACCGGGGCCGAACAGCGCGTAGACGTTGCCGGCGACCTCCCTAGTCTCGATAACCGCGTTGGAGAAGTCTTGCCCGGCGGTGAGCGTTGGTGTGGCGAGCCCAACGGCCAGCACGGTGAGCAGCAAATACCACGACCGGCCTCTCACACATGGATCACTCATCACGTTTCTCTCTCCTTCTCCTGGGTACCAATGCCCATCTGGCGCCGATAGTAATCTGGAAACCGTAGCACCTTAGCGACCAACTTTGGCGACAAAGCGTCGGCCCAGGGCACGAGCCTCGCCGGTCGGTAGGGGTAGACCTCGAATCGTGGCCGTTCCATGCAATCGACGATCGAACGCGCGACCTGGTCGGCGGTCTGACGCGGACCGCGTGGACCCGCCGGGCTGACCTTCTTCCTGCTGCCGCTGAGGTTGCGGATCGATTCGAAGAAATCGGTGTCGGTGCCAACAGGGTACACAACCGAGACATCGATCCCGAGCGGCTCAGCTTCGACCCTGAGCCCGTCGGCCATTACCGACTGAGCGGCCTTGGTCGCGCTATACAGGGCGTTCGCCGGCAACCCAAGCTGCGCCAGCACCGACGAGACGATGATCACATGCCCCCGCCGCTGAACCTCGAACACGGGCCAAGCCACCTGGATCGCCCACACCGTCCCCAGCACGTTGACGTCGAAGATCTCGCGCGCTTCCTCCGGCGGAGTCGTGGCGACTGGTGCCACGATGCCAAAACCGGCGTTGGCGACGATCGCGTCGAGGCCGCCCCAGCGGCGCGTGACCGCTGTGACGAGCCCCGCCACCGCTTCGCGATCGCGAACATCGCCCACGACCGTCTCGGCCTCGCCGCCTTGCTCACGAATCTGCTTGGCGAGCTTCTCGAGCCGCACTTCGCGCCGGGCAAAGAGCCCGACCCGCATCCCCTTGGCTGCACACGCCTTGGCGGTCGCGGCACCGATGCCGCTAGACGCACCGGTAATCGCCACCACCCGACCGGCCAGATCTCTGCCCAGCAGGTACCTCCAATTCGAGATTGTCACCCTGGAAACGACGGATCGGAACGTAGCGCACGGTGGTGTATCGGGCACCCGCCCGGTTGACGCCTTCGGTCGGTTCGCGGAGCTTTTGGGTTCTCCACATCGCGCATGCCGTGAGTTTTTCGATTCCTGACCGTAAGGATGAAACCGATGGCAAATTCCACGATAGTCGCCGATCCGGCGGCACCGTCGACGCTGGCCGAGCGGCTGGCGGACTTCCAGCCCGAGACGTACCACGATTTCAACGACCCCGACTCCGCCGAGCAGATGCGGGCGGCGCTAAAACAGGTTGAGAGCGAGTTCGGTCGCACCTACCCCAATCGGGTGGGCGGCGAGGACGTATCCATAGACGAGACGTACGCGTCGACCAATCCGGGCGATCCGAAACAGGTGATCGGCATTTTCCCGCGTGGCGATGAAGCGCTCGGCGAGCGCGCGGTAGAGGCCGCCGATCAGGCGTTCGGTGACTGGAAGCGAGTACCTGCCGTCGAGCGCGCGGACTTCGTGTTCAAGGCTGCCGACATCATGCGGCGGCGGCGGTTGGAACTCGCCGCCTGGATGGTCTACGAGGTCGGCAAGAGTTGGGGCGAGGCCGACGGCGACGTCGCCGAGGCAATCGATTTCTGCGATTACTACGCCAGGCTGATGCTCCACTACGGCTACGACGAGTATCCGCTCGCGGACTATGAGCCCGAAGACAACCGGGTTGTCTACCTGCCGCTCGGCGTAGGCGCGATCATCCCACCTTGGAACTTTCCGTTGGCGATCCTGGCCGGGATGTCGTCGGCTGCGATCGTATCCGGCAACACGGTGGTAATCAAACCGGCCAGCGAATCGATGGCGATTGCTTGGAAGTTCGTCGAGGTGATGGACGAAGCGGGGTTACCGCCCGGAGTCGTGAACCTCGCTACAGGTCCCGGTCACATCATCGGACGCCGGCTCGTCGATCACCCGAAGACACGGTTCGTCGCGTTCACTGGATCGATGGAGGTCGGCGTCGAGATCAACGAACGCGCTTCGGAGGTCCGGCCGGGTCAGAAATGGCTCAAACGAATCGTCGCTGAGATGGGTGGCAAGGACGCCATCGTTATCGCAGCCGACGCCGATCTGGACGCCGCCGCAGAGGGTGTCGTGACGTCCGCCTTTGGCTATCAGGGACAAAAGTGCTCGGCGTGCTCGCGCGCGATCGTCATCGAGGACATCTACGACGACTTCGTGGGCCGTGTCGTCGAGCGGGCGGGCAAGATCGAGCCCGGCTCGGTGGTCGACGGCGCGTGGATGGGCCCGGTCGTAAACGCCAGCCAGTTCCGCAAGGTCAGCGAGTATATCGAGATCGGGAAAGGCGAGGGCCGGCTTCTCTTGGGTGGCGAGGCCGATGACTCGAGCGGCTTCTTCATTCAGCCGACCATCTTCGCCGACGTGGAGCCGGATGCCAGGCTATCCAAGGAAGAGATCTTCGGTCCGGTTTTGGCGATCACCAAGGCGCGCGATTTCGACCACGCGCTGGCGCTCGCCAACGATACCGAGTTCGGGCTCGTCGGCGCTGTCTACACCACCGATGAGGGGAAGATCGCCCAGGCCGAAGAGGAGTTTCACGTCGGTAACCTGTACGTCAATCGCAAGTGCACCGGTGCGCTTGTCGGCGTTCACCCGTTCGGCGGGTTCAACATGTCGGGTACCGATTCCAAAGCCGGCGGCCGCGACTACTTGTTGTTGTTCCTCCAGCCTAAGACGATCGCGCGGCAGAAGACCGCCTAGGGCGACGCAGCAAAACCCGCAACCGTCGCTCAATCTCCGCGAGCTGGGTCTCTTGCTCGGCTCGATGGTGGGGTTCTTCGCATCGATCGGCCTGCTGATCCCGACGCTGCCGTTGTACGTGCGCGACCTGAGCGGCTCACCGATCGACGTCGGGTTGATCGTTGGCGTCTTCTCGTTCGGCGTGTTAGTCGTCCGACCGGTAGTCGGGCGGCTGCTCGACACGCGCGGCCGGCGGGTCGTGCTGATCCTCGGGAGCGCGCTCGCAGCGGTAATGGCGCCGCTGTATCTGTGGCTTACCGCGGTGGGGTTGCTCGTCGCGGTGCGCGTGATCCACGGCGTCGGTCTCTCGGCCTTTACCGGCGGCTGGGTGACGCTGGCGACCGACCTGTCGCCGCCCGAGCGACGGACCGAGTTCATGGGGTACTTGTCGGCAGCCACCACGCTCGCGTTCGCGGTTGGCGCACCGGTCGGGATCGAGATCGCGAATCGGTTTGGTTACGCGGCACTGTTCTGGACGGTCGCCGGAACGGCCGTGGTGTCGGCCGCGCTCGCGGCGGCGCTGCGAGAGCCGGAGCGACCGTCCGCGGTGGCCCAACCCGGTCACTACCGCGCCGCGATCGCGCGTCGCCAAGTGGTCGTGCCAGCCGTGACGCTGCTGCTCGCGACGACCACCGTCGGCGCGGTGTTCGCGTTCCTGCCGATCTTGCTCGAGCAACGTCGCCCCAACGACTTCAGCCTGTTCTTCGTCGTTCATGCGATCACGTCGGTGGTCGTCCGGGTGATTATCGGGCGCGCAGCGAGAACGATCAGCGACCGGCCGATGGTCTGGACCGGGCTTGTGATCCACACACTGGGGATCGCCTCGCTGCCGCTCATCCAGGGACGGGCTTCGATGATCGGTGCAGCGGCGCTCTTCGGGATGGGTTTCGCGATCCTCTGGCCGGCCCTCTACGGGCTGGTTGCAAACGACGCCGCAGAGGGCGCGCGGGGCATGGTGCTCAGCTTCTTTCTGGCGGCGTTTGATCTCGGGATGGGGGTCGGCGGACTCGTGTCTGGCCCGATCGTGGCCCAGGCCGGGATACCCGCGCTCATGAACGGCATGGCGGTGGTCCCGCTCGTTGCGGTCGCGTTGTTCGTGGCTGGCCTCGGTTGGCGGACGGGGGCGCCGGTGCGACAGCGAGCGGTGGTTAGATCATGAGACGCGAGTGTGCGCTTCTGGTGGCATCGCTTCTCCTGGCGTCGACGCCCGTCTTAGCACAGGATCAGCTAGAACTCTTGCAAACCGTCCCTTTCGAAATCCGTTTCGCGGCCGCCGCGGTGGATTCGATCCTGACGTCACCCGATGGCGGGATTGGTCTCGAGGCGTTCGCGAACGACACGATCACCGGCGTGTATCTCGGCGGACAGCTCGGCGGACAACCGAAGTCGGTCGGGTTCGGAGTCGACCCCGGTGATCGCCGCTATTTGTGGTTCTCGGTCCGCCACGCCCACAACATCGATTACGTGGCGATGCTGTTCGATGTCGATGCCGACTTGACGCCCGAGTTCTTGCTGTTCCGGACGATCGACACCAAGCGCAGAATCGAGTACTCGGTCGACTACCGGGCACCCAAGGCGATCAACGAGATCTTCGACATCTCGTTTCAGCCGGCATGCGTGGAACCAGCATGCGACCCCACCTCGTGGACCGTCCATCCGCGGCAGATGGTGGCGGTGTCAGCTTCATGGTTTGGCGTCTGGCGCTCGCTGTTTGGTCTCGCGGCGATCCGCGGCGAAGCGTGGATCGGCCGACCGGTGGCCACATTGCGGCCGAAGCCTCCCACCGATCAACAGTGAACGGGTGGGTTTCGAGCCGTCGCGGCGAAGAGGCGGTCGAGCTGTTGGACGCCGGCCACGGATCGGAAGATGAGATCGCTGAGTGCTACCACCAGCTGGGGTTGGTCAATCGGTGGCTGGGAGGCTTCCGCGCGACGTTCGAACCGCTGGACCGCTGGACCGGCGCATCCGGGCCGGCGACGATCCTCGACGTCGCCGGGGGTGACGGTGATTACGCCGAGCAGTTCCTCGCTCGTGCTCGTTCACAGGGCAACGACGCTCGCGTGTACATGCTGGACTGGCACCCGGTTACGATAGGGTTGGCGCGTGACCGTCGGTTGAACGGCTTGCACTCGATCCGTGGCGACGCGCTCGTGTTGCCGTTCGGAGATCGCAGCTTCGATCTGGTGCACTCGGCGGCGTTTTTTCATCACCTATCGGTGGCGCGGGCGTGCGACCTCTTGGCCGAGATGTGTCGCGTCACCCAACGATTAGTGATCGTAAATGACCTGGTTCGCTCGCGCGTGGCCCAGGCTTCGATCTGGGCGCTGACGCGTGGGCTGAGCGGTAACCGACTGATCCGACACGACGGTCCGCTGTCGGTTTCCAAAGCGTTTGTTCCGCGTGAGCTGGAAGCGATCGCCCGCGCCGTCGAACAGAGGACATCGGGCGAGTTCCGATGGCACCTGACACGCACGTTTCCGTACCGGATGACGCTGGTTGGCGCTCGTCTGTCCGGGGTGGATCGATGATCCGGGATGTGGTCATCGTCGGTGGCGGGCCGGCCGGTGCGGCCACCGCGATCCACCTGGCCCGAGCCGGACTCGACGTTTGCGTACTCGATCGGGCGCGGTTTCCGCGCGATAAAGCGTGCGGCGAGTTTCTGAGCCCGGCCGCGACACCTCTGCTCGAGAACCTCGGCGTTCGCGACGCGATTGACGCGGCGGGTGCGAGACGCCTCGACCAGGTCCGGATTTTTGGCGGCAGCCAGCGCCTCGATCTGGCGTTCCCGTCCGATGCCGACGCTCCGCCGTGGGGGTACGCGCTGTCACGCCGGAAGCTTGACGCGATCCTCCTAGACACCGCCGCATCAGCCGGTGCCGAAGTCCGGGAAGGCGTCGGAGTCGACCACCTCATCCTCGACCGAGGTCGGGTCGCGGGTGTAACCACTCGGGATGCAAACGGGGAGCGCGGGTCGCTTCGATCCCGGCTCGTGGTCGGCGCTGGTGGTCGCAACTGCCCGGTCGCCCGCGCACTCGGGCTCCAACGCCGGTCGCCTCGACGGCGGATCGATCTACTGGCTCACTGGTCCGCTGACGGGCACGCCATGGGGACGGAATGTGAGCTCCATGTAGATCGGTCGGGCTACGTCGCCGCCGCTCCGGTCGAGGGCGGGCGCTTAAACATCAACTGCGTCGTGCCTCAAACCACGCTCCAGCGATCCCCCGATCCCACGCTCGTGTACAGCGACATGCTGCGGCGCCACCCATCGCTCGCCCGCTGGGTCGTCGGCGAACCTGCCGAGCCCGTTGTGGCCACCGACATCACGCCGCTCACCGCCGCACGCGCAACCGCAGACGGTGCTTTGCTGGTCGGCGACAGCGCGCTGTTCCTGGATCCGTTCACCGGCCAGGGGATCTATCTGGCACTGGCGAGCGCCGGTCTCGCCGCGGGTGTCGCCGCACGCGCGTTATCGGCCGGCAGCGTCGATCGGACAATACTCGCCGAGTATGACCGGTCGCGGGCCACCGAGTTCCGCGCCAAACGACGCGTCAGCGTCGCGATCCAGCACATCATCGACCGTCCCTGGCTGACCCGGCGCGTCGTCCGCGCGCTGCGCCGTAACCGTGAGTTGGCCGATACGCTGGCCGCTGTCACCGGTGACATGGTGCCGGCCGATCGTGCGTGGCAGCTCGACTTCGGCTATCACTTGGCTCAGGCCGCGATCTAACCACCGAGCTGGCAAAAGCCGCATAAAAAAGCGGGGCGCTCAAGTGAGCGCCCCGCCCGCGACGAACGGCTCTGTGCCGTCTCTAGTTAAAGATGTACCGGAACCCGAGCTGTATCTGCCAGCGCGAGATCACGCTGATGTCATCGATGAACGTCGATGTCGCCGTACCCGGGAACTGGAACAGCGGATTGCCCTGGCCGTCGAAGTTCCCATTGAACACCAACGGCGTCTTGGCGGCCGAGTTGACGACCTCGCGGACACCCCAATCGGAGTTGATCAGGTTCCCAAAGTTCAGGATGTCGAGGCTCACCTCGAGCGTGTTGGCCCCGACGATGAAGTCCTGCAGGATCCTCAAGTCGAGGTTTGTGAACCACGGGTTGATCCCGCCGTTTCGCTCGGCAATCTCGCCCCGGTGCTCGCTCAGGTAGGGGTCCTGCCGGATGAAGGCGTCGAACGCTGTGGCCTGCTGCGCTGCGCTCGCCCCGCCTGGGATCGGCTCGAAGTGCATCTCGCTCATGTCACGTGGGATGTAGAGCAAGTCGTTGCCGCCGATGCCATCGCCGTTCAGGTCACCCAAGTAGGTGTACGAGTACCGGGCTGTCCGTCCGGCGGTGAAGAACCCACCTTCGGCCGCCTCGAAGAACAAGCCGAAGCTGGTTGCCCAGTTGTCCGACCACTGCTGTCGGTAGTTGGCAGCCCCCGTAATCCGGTGGCGGTGGCCAAACTGGGAGAACTCGGCATCAAAGTTGTTTGGATCGCCGGCGATCGGATTGCCACCGAAGATGAACGCCGCGATCTCAGTCGAGTCCAAGCGGTTCTTCGCCTCGGTGAAGTTGTACGCGAAGCTGGTCGCAAGCCCGCTGTCGAAGACCTTCCGGAGCTGCGTCGTAAACGAGACATCGTAGCCATCGCCGCTGTTGTCGAGGACGTAGATGTCACCACCGCTGTCGAGGAAGCCATTCAACCGGTTGTTGGCTGGATCGTACCGTACACGACCGTCCGGTGTCGGCAACGTGCCGATCGGATCCGCGAGATTGGGGTTGCGGATGTACACGTCGTTGATGTTGTCGCCATACAACAACTCGAGCGTCAGCAACGAGTTACCCGGCATCAACTGATCGACCGCGATGTTCGTTCGCCACACCTGCGGCCACTTCAGATCGGAGACCGAGGCGTTGAGATCAAAGTCGCCTGCATCCGGACCCTGATTCGTCGCTTGGTTCGAGAGCCAGACGAACGGAACGCGGCCCGAGAAGATCCCGGTCCCGCCTCGAATCTGGGTCGACCGGTCCCCTTTGGCGTCCCAGTTGAACCCGAATCGCGGCGACCACAGGACCTGCGTATCCGGGAACTCGTCAAAGAGAATCTCCTCTGGGTTGCCGTTCTCGTCCTGCAGCAACAAGGCGTTGCTGATCGGAGTGGGGGCTAGGTCGGTAAAGTAGAGCGGCAGGTCCATCCGCAAACCGAACGTCAGGTTGAGGTTGTCGCCCGCGCGGTACTCATCCTGAGCGTACAAAGCCCACTGACCGGTGTGGAATGGATCGAGACCAAACTCGTTCTGTAGCTGCTCATCGACCAGCGTGTTGTAGTCGATGAAGTCCGGGCTGTCTGGATCGGTAAAGTTGAAGAACTCGTCCAGCGACGAGAAAGCCGTTCCAAACGGTGGCGGCGCGGCGAACACCCCGTGAAAGAACAGATTGAACGAGTTGTTGAACTTGAAGGTCTCGAGGTTCGTCCCCAGCGTGTAGACGTGATTCCCGCTGTAGAGGCTCAGCTCCTCGGTCATCTGGAACACGTCCTGATCCAACAGGTTGTTGATCGAGAACGGCTCGTGCCCCGCCGTCGTGTACGTAACGCCGTCGACACCGATCTCCATCGTCGGAAACGGGACGCTGTTGGGGTTGCGGAAATCACGGAACCGGTTGTAGCTGGCGAAAAACCGGTTACCGAAACCTTCGGCCTGCGTGTTCAGCTCCCAGACGAACGAGTTGAGCTCGTTGTTGATCGCATAGCCGGAGTTCTGGAACGGGAGGCTGTTCTCGTTTGGGCCCCGCCCGGTGTTGTTGATGCTGATCGCGAACGGGTGGGGCGGCAGGAAACGCTCCGCATCCAGCAGATTGTACCGGAAGATGAAGTGGTTGTTCTGGTTCAGGTTCCAGTCGAGCTTGACCAGGAACTTGTCGCTGTTTGTCTCGTTGACGTAGCCCTCGAACGGACCGGTGGCGTAACCGTAGGCCTCCATCAACCGCGCGCTGATCGCCTCGAGATCCGACGCCTGCACCCTTGAGACAAACGGACCCGAGTCGCCCGGTCGAGCAGCCGAGAAGTCGGTTCCCGGATCGTCTCGTCGGATACGCTCGTAGTTGACGAATATAAAGGCTGTGTCCTCTTTGAGTGGACCGCCGAGGCTGACTCCCGACTGGTTGAACGACAAGTCGGGGTTCAAGACATCCGAGCCACTGACCTTGTCGCCAATAAAGCTCTCGTTGCGCGTAAACGTGTACGCCGTCCCCTTGAACTCGTTGGTTCCGCTCTTGGTGATCGAGTTGATCGCGGCGCCGGTGAAGCCGCTCTGACGGACATCGTACGGCGCGATCGAAACCTGAACCGCCTCGATGGCGTCGAACGGAACCGGCTCGGAGGCCGTCTGTCCACCCGGCGCGGGATCGTCGAGACCGAACGGGTTGTTGAAGTACGACCCGTCCAACGAAATGTTGTTGTAGAGCCAGTTCTTCCCGCCGAACGAGAAGTTGCCGTCGCTCCGCGGGTCGAGCCGGGTGAGGTCCCGCGTGCTGCGGCGGATCGAGGGCAGCTCCACTACTTGATCGGCGCTCACGTAGGTCGCCGCGCCGGTCCGGTGGCTGTTCAGAACCGGGTCTTGCTCCGCAAAGACCTCAATTCCCGCCACCTCGATCGCTTCCGAAACGAGCGCGAAGTCACTCCGGACTGTCTGGTTGAGGTTCACGTAGATGTCCCGTTCCTCCCCATCCCGATAGCCGAGAATCTGGACGGTGACGGTGTACGGACCGCCAACCCGCATGTTGCTGATGTTGAAGCCTCCGCCCTCTCGCACCACGCCACCGTACTGCGTTTGGCTGGGCTCGTGAACCGCGGTGACGGTGGCGCCGACCAGCGTCTCACCCTCGGTGCTGGTCACCACGCCGCTCATCGCGCCGGTCGTGACCTGAGCGGAGAGGATCGAAGGCAGGAGAAACAGGGCAAAAAAGAAGACGCCCACCAGTTGGAGGCGTCTTAGCGGACGGAAGTCAGACATCTGATCCCTCCCGAACTCAAGGAATACCGTCGATTTCTTTTGGCTAGACCTGCCACCATGATAACAGGCCTGCACCCAAGTGCAAGGCTCGGCCGCTACACGCTGATGTGTCCGGCTAGGAACGCCACCGCCCGCTCCTCGGCCCAACACCGCGGTGCCCACGGCGGGCCGGTCACGAACCCGGTATGGCCACCCTTGGAGGTGAATCGGCACTCGACGCAGGCGGCGGCGCGGCGCTCGACCTCGGGCAACACCTCGGGCGGAAGGAACGGGTCGTCGACGGCGCTCAGGAGCAGCGTCGGAACACCGATTCGGTCGACAAAGTCGATCGACGACGAGCGGGCGTAGTAATCGGCGGCGTCTTCGAAACCGTGGACCGGCGCCACCGCCGCGTCGTCGTAGGCCCAGAACGTCTTGGCGGCGCGGACCCCGTCGACATCGATTTTGTCGGGGTGACGCTCGGCGAAGGCCAGCGCCTTGGGCTTCAAGCTGTCTAGGAAGTACCGCACGTAGTGCGGCCCAAAGCCCGACTCGAGGTGGCGCGACGCAGCCGCCAGGTCATACGGGACCGAGATCGTGGCCGCCGCCCGAACAGCTTGGGGAGCCGACTCACCGCGCTCCCCAAGCCACTTGAGAAGCACGTTACCGCCCAGCGAGACGCCGATAAGCCCCAGCCTGAGCCCGGGCTGCCTGCGTTCCAGCTCGCCGACAAGCCAATCGAGATCGCTCGTCTCACCCGAATGGTACATACGATCGCCGCGATTCAGAATGGGCTCACCGCGGGGGTCATCGAGCGGAGTCGCGCACGACCGGAAATTGAGCGCCAACCCGCGCCAGCCTCTGCGGTGGGCGAGGTCGAGCAAACCGTGGACGTAGAGCGAGTGTGAGCTCCCCTCGAGACCGTGCAGAACGATCACCAACGGCGCCCGATCCGGTCCGTCTACCCAATCGAGCAACAACTCGTCGCCATCCGGCGTGGTCCACGCCTCGCGACGCATGGCCACCTTCGGACCACGACGAAGGACCCGTCCCCACATCGTCTGCAGGTGGCCTCCAGGCAGCCATCGAGCGGGTCGAAATCCGTTCTCGCGATTGGTCATCGCCACGTCGCAATCATAAACAGAAGCAGAAACGTCGCGTTGAGATACGCAACCGTCATGACCCAGCGATGCGATGGGACCCAGCCCCCGGGACGATCGACGCCAACCACCGCGGAACCGAGTGCCATCGCCAATCCGTAGACCGTCAGCCCGTGGTGACCGATCACCCAGCCGGCCGCCGCCAACACCAAAAACCCGGCCCCCACCCAGACCAGCGTCCCGCTAACGCCGAGCCGCGCGGCTAGCGTTATCTCCCCGCGAGCGGCGTCGGCTTCGAGCTGATACAACTGGGTCAGCGGGTACATCGCGGCAACGACGCCGACCGCTGCGGCCAAAGACCAACCACCGACCGCACCCAGCGGCCAACCACCCCCGGCGGCGCTCCAGCCGAGCGTCCAACCGAGGCCTCCCTGACCAACCGCGATCGCGATCAGCGACGCTATGCGGGATCGCTTCCAGCGGATCCTGGGATGCGAGTACGCGGTGAAGACGAGCCACAACCCGACGTACGCCGCGGCAAACGTCCAGCCGACGAGTGGCGCCAACGCCGCACCCACCGCCTGGAGAATGGTGCTCCAGCGCTCCATGCCAGCCGGGATCTCGGGCGGCTCCGCCAACCCGCCGATCGGCCCCGCGTCGCGATCGTAGGCCGAGTTGAAGGCGTTGGCGCCGGGGTACAGGAGGAGGTGGACAAGCGCGAAACCGAGCGTCGTTCGTCCGATCCAAGGGCCCGGCGCCGAGTACGCGCCCCACACGTAGATCGGCGAGAGCACGTAGACGAACGGGAACCGAAGATGGAGGATCGCGTTGCGCAACAATCGCCCTCGCTACCGTAGCTCTTCGATGAGCTCGCGCGCTTCTTCCTGCTCGAGACGCTCGAATCCGCTCTGCGGATCGAGTTCGGCCGCCACCTCGAGCTCCCTGAGCGCCGCGTCGACATCGTCCATCGCAAAGTACGTCAGCGCGAGCTGCATCCGAACCGTCACCCGGTCCGGGGCCAGCTCGACCGCGCGGCCGAGAAGGCGTTCGCTCTCCTTCAGTGACACGTCCGGATAACCGCCTAGGAGCAGCCGCGCAATGGTCTTGGCCACCGGATGAACGGTGGTCAGCTCGCGATGCCAAATACCCAGCATCGTGTACGGAGCAAAATCGTAGGGATCGAGCACGATGGCGTACTCGACCGCGACTTTGGCCTGCTTGGCGAGATCGATCACCTCCCGCGCGCGCCTTATCCGATAGACGTGCGCCAGATGCTCGCCGTAGCGACCGACTGCGATCGATAGTGCGGTGTACGCACGCGACAAGTCGGGATCGTTGCTTACGGCTGCGCTGGCGACGCGCACAGCTTCGATCAGTGTCTCCTCGTCGCCATCGCGACCTGGCGTCTCCTGGGCCCAACTAGCGAGCGCGATCGACAGCTTGCAGAGCAGCGTCGCGTTTTCGGGATACTGCCCGATACCCTCCCGGTAGGCCTCTATCGCTTCAGTCGTCCTACCAGCCGTCATCAAGCTGTCCCCCAGTGTGACCGAAGCCTCGAAACCACGCGTTTGTGCGGTCGCGAAAACCGAAGCGGCCAGATGAAACCCGATCGCGATTACGAGAGCCCTCAGAGTCACCATGCGAACTCTCAAGTTCCGCCCGATTCAGGTGTCGTCAAGCCACGATTTGTCGTACGAAGGGAACTAGATCGGTAGTGCGTACCCGCGGGTCGCCTCGAGCTTACGCTGAACGCGGTCGGCCACCGTGATCAGCTCCGCCTCCTCATCGACGAGGTTGCGGGCATCCGTCTCGACAATCAGCACCGGCGACAGATCGAAGCGCGAGATCCAATCTTCGTAGTGCCCGTCGAGTTGTTCTAGGTACGCAGTCGGAATCGTCTGCTCGAAATCACGACCCCGCGTGCGAATGCGGTTCTCGAGCACCGGGACGGACGCTCGCAAGTAGATCAGCAGGTCAGGAGGCACGAGAAACTCCTGCATGATGCCGAACAGCTCACAGTAGTTCTCGAAGTCGCGGTCATCGAGGTGACCGTTGGCGTTCAGGTTGCGGGCGAAGATCTCGGCATCTTCGTAGATCGTGCGATCCTGGATCACTGACTCTGGAATGGCCATGATCTCTTGATGATGCTGGAACCGCTTGGAGAGAAAGTAGATCTGCAAGTGGAACGACCAGCGGTCCATCCGGGCGTAGAAATCCGCCAGGTACGGATTCCCATCGACGTGCTCGTAGTACGGCCGCCACGCGAAACGCTCGGCCAGCAGCCGGGTCAGGGTCGACTTGCCCGACCCTATGTTGCCGGCGACGGCGCAGAACGTCTTCATCGTCCTACCGTTCCGGTCACCAACTCGAGCTCTTGCTGGCCCGCCTCGATCGCGCCAACGCGGTAGTCGATCAACGCGCGCACCGCCGCGTAGTCGGCATCGCTCCTCACGAAGTCGAGCCGGGTAACGTCAATCGTCAGCAAGTCGTGCTGGTAACCGTCGAAGTATCGCTCGTAGGCGTCGTTTAGTCGCGCCAAGTAGTCACGTGACAGGTCGCGCTCAAACGGTCGGTTTCGTTGTCGGATCCGCTCCATCACAGCATCGGTGTCGGCGCGCAGGTACACGACTAGGTCAGGCGTCACGATCTCGCTAGACAGCGTGTCGAACAATCGGCGCCAGAGCGCGAAATCCTCGCCCGAGAGCGTGAGCTCGGCGAAGATGCGGTTTTTTTGGAAGACGTAGTCGGAGTGAATCGGCTCGTGCGTGTCGCGCACAACGCGGGCGACTTCGCGCTGCTGGCGAAACCGAGCCAGCAGAAAAAACATCTCGGTGTTGAAAGCGTAGCGCTCCATGTCCTGGTAGAAGCCACCGACCAGGAACGGGTTCTCCTCTACCAGCTCGAGCACCCGCAACCCACCCATGTCGGCGTGGAGGCGGTGGACCAGCGACGTCTTCCCGACCCCGATGATGCCCTCGATCGCCAAGTAGCGGACGGTTCTCAACGCGGTGTGACCCTACCGGTTGGGGTTCGACTCAAGACGATGACGAGATATCGTAGACCGGCGATGATCATGTGTCAACGCGTTCCAAGACCGAATATATACCGAAAATAGCTTGCAGCCAGGCGCTGTTTCCATTGCTCGCCACACCGTCCGCCCGGTAGGTTCGCCAGGCCATGGAACGCTCCTCAACAGAGACGACCCCACGCGTCCTCAAGTTCGGTCACAGCCCTGATCCCGACGACGCTTTCATGTTCTTCGGGCTCGCCAAGGGAGCCGTAAGGATCCGCGACTTTGTCGTAGAGCACTTACTCGAGGACATCCAGACCTTGAACGAGATGGCGATTGCCAACGAGATCGAGATCACGGCGATCAGCGCCCACGCGTATCCGGCGGTTCAAGACAACTACTGGATCATGCACTGCGGCGCATCGATGGGAAAGGGGTACGGACCGATCATCGTCGCAGCGCCCGACGGTCCGCGATCGCTGGACGCGTTGGGCGGCCAACGGGTTGCGATCCCGGGTTCACTAACGACGGCATATCTCGTCGCTCAACTCTACCTCCCCGACTTCGAGGCGGTCGTGTACGCGTTCGACGAGATCCCATCAGCAGTTGCCGACAGGCGAGTCGACGCCGGTCTGGTGATCCACGAGGGCCAGATCACGTACAGAGACCAGGGGCTCGTCAAGCTGGGGGATCTAGGTGCACTGTGGCTTGCCGACACCGGATTGCCGCTGCCTTTGGGACTCGACGTTGTGAGCAAGAACCTGGGGCCACAGCTTGCTGGCGAGATCGCACAAGGGTTGTCAGACTCGATCGGCTACGCGTTCGACCACGAAGACGACGCGGTCGCCTACGCGCTCGACTTCGGTCGTGGGCTCGACACCGAGCAAGCGAGAACGTTCGTCAAGATGTACGTCAACGATTACACACGCGACATGGGTGACGAGGGTCGCCATGCGCTGCAGACGTTGTTTGACCGCGGTGTCGACCGAGGATTGATCGAGCCGGTGCGCTCGATCGAGCTTATCTGATGCGCTTTTCGGTGCGCTCGCTGCTCCTTCTGTTCGCCCTATCGCCATTCGTGTCGACCGCGTGCGCCAGGGCCCAAACACCGACCGACGGCGCGCCGCCGCAAACCGTGCCGGAGGGCGCGACCAAGCTGGCGATCGAGCCGGTAGACGAGATCGTCAGCCGCTTCTACTCCGGCATCGGAGACCAGCGCCGGGAAGTGATCCGCACCACGGAAGATTGGCACGCGTTCTGGACAGAGTTCACGATCCTCCAACAACCGCCGCCCGATCCGCCAGCGATCGATTTTGACCGCCAGATCGTCATCGTAGCGACGATGGGTCGACAATCGACCGGCGGGTACCTGATAACGATCCCGGCCGTACACGAGCAAGGGGCTCGGCTCTTCGTCGAGGTCGTAGAGGTTTCGCCGGGGGCCGGCTGCATGACAACCCAGGCGTTCACCGCACCAGCCACTGCGGTCAAGATCGATGCCCGTGACGATGCGGTGACGTTCATCGAGCGGAGCGAACAGCAAAGTTGTCAGTAGAACCCGATACGAACCATCGTGCTGGGTTTCGGGAATTACGAGCCCTAGACAACGATGAGATTCAGGTCTTCCTCGATCGTCATTGGTGGGGGGTACTGTCGACCGTACAGGAGCCCTATCCATATGCCGTCCCGGTTGTCTACGGGTACGACGGCGAATACTTCTACGTCGCCAACAAATCGGGCCGCAAGGTATCCAACATCGAAGCCAACCAAGGTGTCTGCTTTTGCGTGGCCGACGTCGAACGGGGTGCCGAGTGGAGCTCGGTCGTCGCTACCGGCGATGCGGAATTCATCGACTGCGGCGATGGACGGCTTGCAGCACTTCGCGCGCTACGCCGTCAGACAGGTTTTGACCTCGAAGTGGGGCCGCGCGACATCGCGCGCATCGCTGCTGCCCGCGTAATCCGGATCGTACCACATGAAATCACCGGGCGAACTACTGTCGGTCGCTAGGTCGCCGCGTAGCCGGCTGGAGTGAACGCGCAGGACTCGTCGGCACCGAAGCAGTCCCCGGTCAGCGCGTAGGCCCGCGCGCGGCACCCCCCGCAGATCTCCCGGTACTCGCAGACGCCGCACTTCCCCTTGAGCAAGCTCCGATCGCGAAGCCGCTGGAACAGGGGTGCGTGTCTATAAACCTCGACCAGATCGTCGGTGCGAACGTTGCCGGCAGAGATGGGGAGAAAACCCGACGGAAAGATCTCGCCCGTGTGGCTGACGAAGGCGTACCCGTCGCCTTCCGTCACCCCACGCGCCCGTCGGATGCCATCCACCATTGAGTGGTAGAGTCCAGCCGTGAGCGGGTTCGGAGGTTCGGCCCGCAGACCGCGTCGCCGCTGATCGATCTGACGCTGCATGACAACTCGTGCGTAGTGCGGAGCCGCGGTGGCCTTCATGTCAAACGACGCGGTCTCTGAAAGCTCGAACATTCGATGGAAGATCGCCTCAAACTCGTCTGCGCTTGGTGTGTCCTCAGGGCGCGCCCGACCGATCGGCACCAAGAAGAATATCTCCCAAAACACGATCCCGAGTTCGCCCATCAGGGCACCGAGTCGGTCAAAATCGGCAAGGTTGTAGTTGCTGATGACCGTGTTGACCTGCGTACTTAGGCCCTCGGCTTGCGCGGCTTTCAAGATCCGCAACGCTTGCCGGTAGGAGCCGTTGACCCCACGAAATGTGTCGTGGATCTCCGGGGTCGAACCGTCGAGGCTGACGGCGATCCGCCCCAACCCCGCCTTTTTCAGGCGCCGAACCAACGCAGGCGTTACCCGTGCGGTGGTGGCCGGTGTAAGAGCCATGCGTAGTCCGAGGCGCGCGCCTTGTGTTACGAGATCCACGAGGTCGGGACGTTGAGCCGGATCTCCCCCGCTGAGGACCACTACGATGCGCCCAAAGCGACGAACCGTTTTCAACAAACCCATCGCCTCCATCGTGGAGAGCTCTCGCGGATCGCGATGTACGACCGCTTCGGCCCGGCAGTGCTCACACGCCAGCTCGCAGGCCCTGGTCGTCTCCCAGATCACGAGAAACGGGGAGCGAGAGAAGTCGAGTCCGTGGTTAGAGCGCACCGTGGATGGCGCGGCGGGGGGCGTGCTGCGCGATCGCTTCGAGCGGCGTCTCCGGAAGGTGCTCATACAGCGTCGTCCGCTGAACCGGTGTGAATCCGGCCTCCCGGATGAGCTCGCGGATCTCGGCCACGGTCACGGTGTTTACGAACGCGGCTTCGGCGTGGACCGACTCTTCGAACAACGTCCCGCCGAAGTCGTCGGCTCCCCAGTGGAGAGCGACCTGACCGATCTTCTTGCCTTCCGAGAACCACGACGCCTGAATGTGGCCGACGTTGTCCAGGTACAATCGGCTGGCGGCGAGCACCCGCAGATAGGTCGCCGGCCCCTCCGGGGTCGGCCGGATCTTCTCCAACGGTGTGTTCCCGGGCTTGAACGACCAAGGGATAAACGCGGTGAAAGCCCCCGGCTGATCGGCCCGGGTCGCTTCGTCCAGGGTTAACGACTGGTCCTGCAAGGCTCGTACACGATCCAGATGCTCGACGACCTCCGTCGGCGTCTCGATCGAGCCGTACATCATCGTGGCGGTAGTCCAGAAGCCCACTTCGTGAGCCACGGCGTGAACGTCCAGCCAAGCCTCGGGACCGCCCTTCTTTATCCCCAGCTTCTTTCGCACCCGGGGCGCCAAGACCTCAGCGCCTCCGCCCGGGATCGTCCGTTGGCCGGCATCCCACAGCGCCTCCAGCACTTCGCGTATCGACTTACCGGAGACTTCGGCCATCCCCTGGATCTCGACCGCGCTCCAAAAGTGCGGTATCAGCGTCGGAAAGCGGGCCACCGTTTCGCGCACCACGTCGAGGTAGTACTCGAACGGGAGCGCCGGGTTTACACCACCCTGGAGAAGCGCCGTCGTGGCTCCCTGCTCGACCGCCCAGCCGATCTGCTCGAGCACTTCGTCGACCGCATGCGTGTACGCGCCCGGCTCGTCCTCGTGGCGGTAGAATGCGCAGAAAACGCAGTCGATGTTGCAAACGTTGGTGTAGTTCGGGTTCGAGTCGATGACGTACGTCACCTCGCGCGCCGGGTGGCGGCGAAACCGGTCGCGGTTCGCCATCGCGCCGAGCTCGGTTAGAGGCATCGTCGTCAGCACCGCCTCGCCGTCGTTCGGGGTCAACCGTTCGCCGGCGGCGATCTTCGTTCGTAACATCTCCAGCATGGGACGAAATCTCGCCATGGTCGCTTCGCGAGGCCACTAATCCTAGCCGTATGGTGCTGATGTGCAGCTGATCGACGCCGGCATGATCGCTTTCGCCGCGTGGCACGCGCTCAAGGGACGCGTCGAGTGGCCGCTCACGTTTCAGGTGCCACGCATGCTGCGCAAAGCGGTCAACGACGCGGAAGGCACGTATGCGCTGTTCTGGAACGCCGAGCGATTGTGGAAGTGTGAGCGTTGGCCCAGCTATCGCGATCGTCCCGAGATTTGGGATCACGCCGGACGCGAGGACTTCGAGTCGATGCTGAAGGTGTTGTCGGGGCTCGGCGCCGTTCAGTATCGATCCGATGGCCGCGAGGCGGACGAGCTCCTGGCAGCGGTTTGCCACGCCGTCGAGGGCAGCGAGCCGACTGTCATCCGCTCTGATGACAAAGACTTCATGCAGCTCCTCTCCGGTTCGACCCGGATGGAAGGGCGAGTCCGCGGTAGGGTCCGTTTCTCGGACGTGAAACAGATCCTGGGCGTGACGCCGGCCTACGTGGCCGACTTTCTGGCGCTGTCGGGCGACAACGCCGATGGCATCCCGCGGATCGTGACACCATCGATGGCACGCAAGCTGATCGCTTCCCGCGGTCACGTTCGGGACTGGATCGATCGCGATCTACGGATCGACGAACGGGTTCGTCAGAAGCTCGCCGACAATCGCGAGCAGCTGGCGCTCAACCTCGAACTCGTCGATCTATCGGCAAGTGCGGTCGGCGAGCCCCCGCCGCCGCTCCTCGAGGGGTGGGGCGATCTCGACGCCGTCCACGACATCGGCGAGCGCGCCGGCATCAGCTACCTCACTTCAGACGATCTTGGCGACGAGTTTCACACACTACGGCGCTGGGGCGAAGAAACGCGCGCTTGGTTGGGGGACGTACTACAATGAGCCGCCGAGGAGGCCCCTGATGGTCATGCCGATTGGCGACGACGACTCACACCTAAGCATCACACCGATCGTCACGATCGGACTCATCATAGCCAACCTGATCGTCTTCGTAATCGAGCTGAGCCAGGGCAACCTCGAAGGGTTCTTCCTCAGGTGGTCGGTAGTCCCTGTCGAGTACTCCGAGCTGACCGACTTTCCACCAACGCATGCGGGACCCGTCTGGACAACGCTGTTCTCGTCGATGTTCATGCACGCCGGGTTCGCACACCTGTTTGGGAACATGCTGTTTCTATGGATCTTCGGCGACAATGTCGAGGAGGCGATGGGACACGTGCGGTTCTTGATGTTCTACCTGGTCTGCGGTGTCGGAGCCGCGTTCGCCCAGATCGCGTTGGACTTGAACAGCCAGATCCCGAGCCTTGGTGCCAGCGGCGCGATCGCCGGCGTGCTCGGTGCCTACATCCTGCTCTTCCCCCGCCAACGCGTACGCGTGCTGGTCGGTTACGCGCTGCTCCACCTGCCGGCGGTGGTCGTGATCGGATTGTGGATCGCGTTCCAGCTGATTAGCGGGATCGGGCAACTCGCCCAGGTGGGAGAGACGGGAGGCGTAGCGTACGGGGCCCACGTCGGCGGATTTGTCGCGGGGCTGGTACTGGTACGGTTGTTTCGCGATCCGCGGCGACGGTCTCCAGCCCGCGTCTGGAGGGGCTAAGCTCTCACCAAACCGGGATCGATCTCATGTTCGGCGAGCAGGAGTCTGAACCGGTCAATCGCTTCGAGCTCGGCGTCGTCCAATCGGTAATCGAAGTGTTCCAAGTATTGCCGCAGCACTTCAGGCTGCCCTAGCGACCCGGGGCGGGTCGCCACAAGGTCGGCGATGCGCTGGCGGCCAACCGCCAGCGAGCCGGCGATAAAGCCGGCGAAACGATTTCGCTCTCGCTCCGGCAGCGTCCTTCGCGCCACCCAAACCGCGAACACGAACGGTAGCTCCTGCCACATCCACCACTCCGTCGCGAGATCGGTCGTTCGCACCCATCCCGACCGGTCCGGGGCAGCCATCGCTTCGAGCGCGCGGTCGCCGATCAAAAGCAGGCCGTCTACCTGTCCGCGTGGATCGCCACTGATCTCGTGCTCGGGAACCCAGGTGGCGTCGATCTTCCATCGCGCGCGCGCCACGAGCTTGAGCAACCGAACCGAAGTCGACGACTCATCGGTGAGCGCTATCCGGCGCCCGTTCAACCCACTCGGAGGCTCATTGGACAGCAGGATCACCGACCGTACGTGGCGGCTAGCCGCCACGCCCAGTCGCGGATCGATGAGCTCGAATTCGTTTTCGAGTCCGATGTAATCGGCCGTCGCCATGAGCCCAGCATCGATCTCGCCGGCGCGGGCTGCATGCCCGAGCGCGCTCGGTACCATGTCGACCACCTCAAACGGCGGAGCATCACCCCAGCCGGCATAAAACGGCTCGGCGTTCAGATATGGGATCCGGGCGACTTTCATTTGATAGGAAGTGTAGACGGCTAGTTGTGTACTCGGATTTCGCGGTACAGCGCGTCGCGCTCGACCGGGATCTTCCCAGCCGCGCAGATCATGCGGATCAAGTTCTCCGTTGTATGACCGGCAGCGCTATCGGCCAGCGCGAAGTGGGCGATCTTCTCATCGCCGATCGTCCCGTCGATGTCGGTGGCACCGAAGTTGAGCGCCATCTCCGCCGTTTGCTCTCCCAACATCACCCAGTACGACTTCACGTGCGGGATATTATCAAAGACCAGCCGACTCATCGCGACCGTTCGTAGATCCTCGATCGCCGATGCTTGTCGCTCGACGATCTTGGTCGTACCGATCTGATACTCGAGCGGAATGAACGCAAGGAAACCACCGGTCTTGTCTTGCTGATCGCGAAGCTTGATGACGTGATCGACCCGCTCTTCGTGTGTCTCAATGTGGCCGTACAGGAGCGTGCAGTTCGAGCGGATACCCATGCGGTGGGCAGCATCGTGGACCCGGAACCACTCCTGCTCACCGATCTTGTGCTTGAACAAAGCGTCGCGCACGCGCTGGCTGAACACTTCTGCGCCACCGCCCGGCAACACGTCGAGGCCGGCTTCGACCATGTCTTCGAGCACACACTCGATCGATCGCTTGCCGATCTTGGCAAAAAAGTCGATTTCCACCGCTGTCCATGCCTTGATCGTCAGATCCGGAGCCTTCTCTCGGATTCGACGCACGATCTCGACGTACTTCTCGTATGGCCACTTGTGGTGCAGACCGCCAACGATGTGGATCTCATTGATATCATCCGTGACGTGAGCCAGGATTTCGTCCCAGCTCATCTCATACCCACGTGGATCGTTCTTTGGTCGCGCCGCGAAGTCACAGAATATGCAATCCAAGACGCAGATGTTGGTTGGGTTGAGCTGGCG
>JBDGYV010000025.1:0-55128 GCA_039588915.1 Gemmatimonadota bacterium | reverse complement strand
CGAGGCGATCCGCTGGGCGCAACGTGGGCTCAAGATCGTGCCCGAGGACGAGCAGGGCGTTCGTCGACTGATTCGACTGCACGACGCCCGGGGCGACCGAGCCGGCGCGGTCCGCGCCTACGAGGAGTTTGCCGCCCGACTTGAGGAGGAGCTCGACGTCCATCCGTCCGAAAAGACGCAAACTCTGATTGCCGACATTCGAGAACGCCGTGTTTCCAGGTCCACGGATACACTGTCGCAAGAAACTGCGCACAGCGCCGAAGCTGCAGACGTAACGTCAACCGGAAGCAGGGCTCGACCGATCGTTTGGATCGCAGGCGCCGTAGCGACCGTCGTCGTCGTGGCGTGGTTCTTCATCCCCCGGCCCGAGGGCAGCTCTTCGCCTGCCGTCAGCGAGTCCCCGCCGAGCGTCGCGGTGTTGCCGTTCGAGGTCAACGATCCCGACCTCGACATCTGGCGTGAGGGGATGGTCGATCTCCTGGGGACCAATCTCGACGGCGTCGCTGGTCTGCGGACAATTAGCAGCCGGACCGTCCTTGCACGGTGGCGAGAGGCAGTCGGTGAGAGCAAAACGGTAGATCTCCAAACTGCACTTGCCATTGGTGGCCGGGCCGGTGCGCGGTACGTCCTGGTCGGCAACGCCGTGGCGATCGGTTCCGGTGTGCGGCTCGGGGTCGAGCTGCACGACGTGGAGAGCGGGGTCGAGCTTGGGCGGACGCAGGTCGAAGGATCGATCGATGAGGTATTCGCGTTAGTAGACGAGTTGTCGATCGCGATCCTTGAGTCACTCATGAGCGACCGCCCTGGTGCTATACCACGCGTCAATCTGGCCCGGTTGACGACGTCGTCGCTGCCCGCGCTCAAGTCGTATCTGGAAGGCGAAGTTCTCTTCCGTCAAGGAGACTTCGAGGCCGCGATCCCGGCCTACCAGCACGCCGTCGAGATCGACTCGACGTTTGCCCTCGCTTTCCACCGACTCGGCTCTTCGTTCGAGTGGGCGGCGACGCGCACGCAGGATTATGATCTAATAACCGAGTCAGTTGGACGCGCCGCTCGGTTGGCTCATCGGTTGCCGGACCGCGAAGCGCTCTTTGTGCGCGCCCGACTGTCGCTAACCCGCCAAGTGCTGGATGGTCTCGAGCCCTTGCGGCGAGCGGTGCGAAGCTACCCTGACGACCCGGAGGCTTGGTATCTCCTCGGCGAGACGTACTTCCACTTTGGCGACCAGGGCTTGGTTCCGCCGGAGGAGATCGAGCGAGCGTTCGCCCGGGCGGTCGATCTTGACCCTGGATTCTCCGTTTCGTACATGCATCGCGTCGATATGGCGCTCAGGTTCGATCCTGACAGTGCCCGAGTGTCGGTGCTGATCGATTCGCTTGCACGGCTCGCTCCGCACACCCGGGTCGTCCGCGAGCGTCTCCTGGCACATGACCTGGCGTTCGGAAACGATGCAGCGCGGGCTCGCGCGTTCGCGGCGCTTGACACAACGTCGTTCTCGCCCGCTCTGATGGCCTATTGGGTTCTCGGGCATCCACGCTTCCTAGTGACCCAGGCAAAGGTCCTGGGGATCTCCCGGCTGGCCGACGATCCCCTTGCCCGGGTTTTCCTATCCTACAATCAGATCAATCGGGGTCTTGTGCGGTCCGCGTTGGAGACGATGGACCAACCCGGCTTTCCAGAAGATGAACGGCCGGGTGGCTACTACTACAACCACATGCGGGGACTCCCGATTTCAACCACACGGATGGAGCGAGAGTTGGCCTTGGCAGCGATCGATTCGTCGAAGGTCGTGAACCTCTTCTTCGCTGGTGCGTACGTGACCGAGCAAGGGCTTGAGGGTGATCGAGCCACCGTGGTGGAGCTCTTGCGGCACAACGCTCAGCGGTCACTCCAGGAAGGCGACTCCTTGGGCGCTCGTCGGGCGCAGGCAGCGGCTGTGGCTCTTAAAGGGTTCGCTGCATGGCAGCGGGGCGATCATGCCAAGGCGCTGGATCTGTTGGAGGCCGCGCGGCTTGAGTTCACCGGGTATCTTGGACCCGGAACCGCCAGCGCTACGATTCGATGGTGGCTAGCGGAGTTGTTGCTGGAGTTGCGGCGGCCAAATGAGGCCGAGCGGTACTTTGCGTCGTTCTGGCAAGATCCGCTGGCCGCGTATCGCATAGGTCGGATTCCGAGCTACAGCCGATGGTGGAGGAGGCACGGCAGGCGATTATTCGGCTCAAGGGGTTGCGGCGCGAGTGAGCGGTACTTGACGCATCGTTCCACCCACCGCCGCGTTTCGCTCACGGGGGAACCCGACGTAAAGTGAGGTTGGGCCAGTTTCTGTACCAGTTTGCGTACGGAATCTGTCCGTACCAACGAGTTCACGATACCCACGCTGTCCGGACAACTTGTTGATTCGTAGTGACATCGTCAGAATCACCCGAAAACCCTGGAGGAGCCCTTGCCTGCCTCACATGCAGGAGGTCGAGGGTTCGAGTCCCCCACCGCCCACCAGACGATACAGGCCCCAATACCAATAGACTGAAGTCATGACCAGATTCGCGATCAGCTGGCTCGTGTGCGCGGTTTGTGTACAGCCGCTGTGGGCACAGGATTCGCGCCCCGCAATCGTCGAACAAGATTCGTTTCGCCTCCACTGGGTGAGCCGTGCGGTGGGGATGGAGCACTATCAGGTCCTTCGCCAGAAGGACGACCTGCTCACGAAGGTCGAGTTCGAGTTCACGGATCGGGGGACAGCCGTTCCGCTTTCCGCCGAGCTCGTCACCGCCGAGGATTACACGCCCTCGAGATTGATCGTGAAGGGCAAGGTCGCGCGCCGGGTGGCGATCGATGTCGACGTCCACGTTGCCGAGGAGCGAGCGCGGATTACCGACGGGGAGACGGTTCGGGAGGCCGGTGTACCGAGCCGATACTTCACCGTCACGGGATACGCGCCGATCGCCGTCCAGATGATGTTGCTGCGTTACTGGGAAGCCCACGGCCGACCGGAGCGACTGCAGGTATTCCCCTCCAGTGTCGTAACGATCGAGTCACGTGGTCGGGACCGCGTGCTGGTCGGCGATACCGATCGGGTGCTCGATCGCTACAGCATCGGCGGTCTCATCTGGGGTCACGAAACGGTCTGGGCCGACACGATCGGAACGTTGGTCGCAGCCGTTACGATCGACGGCGAGGGTGACCAGTTCGAGGCGATCCGGGTGGGTTACGAGGAGGCCCTCGATTGGTTTGTGGCACGCGCTGCACAGGACGGTCTCGATCGGCTCGGTGAGTTGGCGCCTGGCGAGGCGCTTGGCGATCGACCGCTGGCGCTGGTAGGCGGACGGGTCATTCCTGGCGTCAGCGATGAGGCGCTGGAGGACGCGGTCGTGCTCGTCCGAGGGGATCGCATCGAGGCGGTCGGTAGCCGAACTGAAGTGACTGTGCCCGCCGACGCTCGAGTGATCGAGCTCGACGGGAAGACCGTAGCGCCCGGCCTGTGGGACATGCACGCTCATTTGGCGCAGGTAGAGTGGGGGCCAGTCTACCTGGCGGCGGGCATCACGACCGTGCGCGATGTCGGCAACGACGTCGACTTTGTCCGGGCGATGCGCGACGCCAGCGCGTCGGGCCAGGGCCCGTCGCCACGCATCCTCGTCGCCGGAATCATCTTTGGAGACGAGGTCTCGACAACCGAGGAGGCACGGGCGCTGGTGCGCGCGTATCACCAAGCCGGGTTCGAGCAGATCAAGATCTACAGTTTCGTCGAGCCCGCGCTGGTGCCAGCCATTACGGACCAGGCGCACGCCTTGGGGATGACTGTGACTGGCCACATTCCGCAGGGCATGGATCTGTTCGGCGCGACGGAAGGTGGCATGGATCAGGTCAACCACATCAGCTTTGTCGAAGCGGTGATGGTCCGGGATTCAGAGGGTGAAGAGAAACCCGTGCCGGCGGACCTCGAATCGCCAGAGAGCGTGCGTGTCGTCGAGTGGCTGGCCGAACGCGGCATCGTGGTCGATCCGACGATCGCGTTGTATGAGTTGCACGGAAGATCGACCGATGTCTCGATCGCCTCGTTCGAGCCGGGTGCGGCACGGGTGGCGCCGGAGATCGCCGGGCCTCTCAACGGCATCGGGATCCCGCCGGAAGAGGCCGAGGCGGCTCGGGAAGCGCTCGAACGGCGGTTAGCGATACTCCGGGCTCTACACGAAGCCGGCGTGACGATTGTGGCCGGGACGGACATGGCGGTCCCCGGCCACTCGCTCTACCGAGAGCTGGAGCTGTACGTGCGTGCCGGGTTTACACCTAGCGAGGCCCTGCGCGCGGCCACGTCCGACGCCGCCTCAGCGATGGGGCTCGAGGATGAAGCGGGCACGATTGAGGTGGGGAAACGCACCGACCTGATCGTTCTGGACCGCGACCCGCTGGTAAACATCAGCAACATCCGCAGCGTGAGGACGGTCATCTCCGGAGGTCGGATCTACGACAGCGCAGAGATGTGGCGGCTGGTGGGCTTCATTCCGTAGCCCGAGCGGGGCGATTCCAGTAGTATCCACGCTCGCTACTCAACCGGCAGATTCAGGAGCGTTTCATGGCTGGGACAATGTTCGAGCGGTACGGCGGGTTCGCCAGCGTCAGCAAGATTGTCATGGCCCTCTACGACAAGTTGCTCGACTCTGACGTGACCGGACCCTACTTCGAGGATGTCGACATGCGTCGTCTGATCGACCATCAGACGAAGTTCGTGTCCCAGATCATGGGTGGTCCTGCTAGCTACACGAATGAGCAATTGGAACAACTTCACGAACACCTTGACATCACGGATGGGGCGTTCGCTGAGGTCATGATGCTCTTCGAGGAGACGCTGGAAGACTTCGAGTTCGGCTCGGACGACATTCAGTTCATCATCAGAGATCTCGAGAGCCGGAAGCCTTGGATCGTCAGCCAGGACGCGTGACCGAAAACAGCGACGAGCAGGGCGGGAGCTCGCTCAATCTCGATCGGTTCAACGAGATGTTGCTCGAGTCGACGGCGGTCGGCCTCGCCATCCTCGACCCCGAGTCGCTCACGATCGTCTTCCACAACAAGCGCTTGGGTGAGTGGTTTTCGGACGTCGAGGACCGATCGACCGTCGTTACCGACCTCTTTCCCGATATAGACATCGAGCGGCTACGCGACCGCATGGACAAGGGGCGTCCGTACACGACCGAGACCAAGGTTCGCGTCGGACGGCGTGAGGTGTCGATCGCCCTCGTTGTGACGATGCCTGCCGACGAGGACGTACAACACCTGATCGTCGAATGTCAGAACGTGTCCAAGCTCAAGGAGCTCGAATACATGATCGAGTCGTACTCGAAGATGGTGGAGAAACAGAACCGCACGTTGCAGCGGGAGAAAGATCGCGCCGAGAAGCTGTTGCTCAACATCATGCCGAGGAAGGTCTACGAGGAGATCGAGTCCTTCGGGGTGGCCACTCCGCAACGGTTCGATTCGGCCTCGGTCCTCATGCTCGACTTCGTCGACTTCACCGAGATGACGATCTCACAGGACCCCGTCGGGCTGATCTCGGAGCTCAACGAGATCTTCAGCGCGTTTGACTTTATCGTCGAACGACACAGTTGCGAGCGGATCAAGACGGTCGGTGACGCCTACGTTGCCGTGAGCGGCGTCCCCGAAGCGGTCATGGATCACGCCCAGAATATCGCCCGAGTCGCTCTGCTATTTGTCCGATACCTAAAGCGAAGGAACTCACAGCATAAAGAACAATGGCGCTGTCGGATCGGGATCAACACCGGCTCGTTGATCGGCTCGATGGTTGGTATCCAGAAGTACGTCTACGATATCTTCGGACCGGGTGTGAACCTCGCAGCTCGTATGGAAGCGCTCTCTCCCCCGATGCAAGTCACGCTCTGTGAGGATATGTACGAGCTGATTCGATCAGATTTTCACTTCACCGATCGGGGTGAGGCTGAGGTCAAAGGCTTCGGGACAAAGCGGATCTACTCTCTCGACGAAGCCGAAGACTCGGCAACGATAGAGCTGCCCCCAATGCCTGGTCACGACTAGGACGCTACAGGCCCTCGAGACGGGCTAGCGCCCGACGCGCTTCCTCTACGATCGGCTGCAATTCAGGATCGGCGTTCTGCCAATACTCGACGAAGTACTCGTACGACTCTCTTGCCTTGTCGTATTCTTCAAGCGCTTCATAGATCTTGCCGAGTTGAGCGCGCTGGACGGCTCGCCGCGATCGGGGTAGGTTTGACTAAATGTGGTGCACGAGTGAGTTGGTGATGTGCGGTCGCTATAAGGCGGCGAAAGCGGGGTGTTCAACGGCCTGGATGGGCTGTCGACGCCGCCATCCGAGGGGGGCTCGAACGTCCCTCCGTAGGGATCCGAAGGTGTGCCGACCGGTACACCTTCTTTTTTTTGGGGGTGAGAACTGAAGCTCGCTGTTCTAATTGACTTGCAGACCGTCGACATGCGGATTGTGGAGCTATCGACCCGGCGCGATCAGCTGCCAGTCCGGCGGGCAGAGGTGGCCGCCGAGATCACAACACTGGAGAACGAAAAACAGGGGCTCGAGGATGCGGTGGAGCGGGCGCGCCTCGATCGTCGCAATCGTGAGGGCGAGCTCGAGGTCCAGCAGCGTCAACGTGAGAAGTACGAGGCGCAGCTGAACCAGGTGAAGACCAACGTAGCGTACAGCGCGTTGCTGACCGAGATCCAGGGCGCTAAACGGATGATCGGGGAGCTTGAGACCGAGGTCCTCGAGCTCATGGATGCGATCGAACAGGACACAAATCGACTGGCTGAAATCGAGGTAGAGCTAGCCCAGAAGCGCGAAGCAGCGCGCGACGAGCTGCAATCCATTGACTCCGAGACGGCGGCGCTCGACCAGCAGTTGGCGACCGAGGAGCACCGACGGAATCTCGTCGCCGAAGAGGTCGATGATCAGTTGTATCGAGTCTATGATCGGCTTCGGCGCGTGCAACGATTCCCAGCGCTCGTGCCGCTGCACGGCAGTGCGTGCGGCTCGTGTCATGGTTATTTCCCGCCTCAGGTAGTGCGCGAGATCACTCACCACGGCAGGATTCACACCTGCGAGGCTTGCGGCGTGCTCGTCTACGCGGCTCACGAGGAGTAACGCTTGGCAGAGCGGCGCCTCGTGCTGCGAACCGACGGCGCGGCTCGCGGGAACCCTGGTCCGGCTGGCGCCGGGTTCGTCATCGAAGCCGATGATGGCTCGGTCATCGACTCGGGTTGGGTGTACCTCGGCAAGCGAACCAACAATCAGGCCGAGTACGAGGCGCTGATCTGCGGTCTGGAGGCGCTTGAGCCTGACCTGCCAACCCATCTCACGGTATACTCGGACTCGGAGCTCATGGTTCGGCAACTCAATGGTGAGTACAGAGTCAAGGACCCGGACCTAAAGGATCGGTTCATCTGGGCCAGTCAGATTCTGCTGAAGATAGGTTCGGTCAGTGTGGAGCACGTCTCGCGTTCGGACAACGAACGTGCCGACGACCTGGCCAATCAGGCCATTGACGAACATTTTTCATAGCGGGAACGGGCGGACAGACGGCCGCCGGCGACTTGCGTCGTCGGAGGAAAGTCCGGGCTCCACAGGGCAGGATGCTCGCGGAGGTCTTTTTCGGAGGGTACAACGCGAGGCACCCCCAGGGGTGACGGAAAGTGCCACAGAGAGCAGACCGCCGAATGCCTTTGGGCATGGTAAGGGTGAAAGGGTGGGGTAAGAGCCCACCGCGCGTCCGCGCGAGCGGCGCGGCACGGCAAACCCCTTCTGGAGCAAGGCCGAATAGGGAAGGAAGCGGTAGCCCGCCGCATTTGACTTCCGGGTAGGCCGCTCAGATCGATGGTCGTCACCGTGATCGCCGATAGGCGCCACGGCACAGAACCCGGCTTATCGTCCGTCCGATCCCACTCAACTTCACCAGATAGGATTTTGAACTCCCGCGCACCGAGACCCCGATGGAACTGGCCGTCCGCCGTTGACGCGGCCGCTGCGGATTCGCTGACCGCCGCGCTCGGCGTGCCGAGGCCTGTAGCGAACCTGTTGGTACGCCGCGGCTACGACACGCCGGAGAAGGCCGAGCGATTCCTCCAGCCGGACCTCGAAGCGCTCATCGATCCATTCCGGATGCGAGATATGGAAATCGCGGTGGCGCGGGTCGAACAAGCGATCGCGGCCGGCGAACCGATCGCGGTGTACGGCGACTATGACGTCGACGGGATTACGGCGACCGCGCTTCTGGTGCGCTACCTCCGATGGCGGGGTGCAAACGCCTCGTACTACATCCCGCATCGGTTGGAGGAAGGCTACGGCGTATCGCTGGAGGGAATGCGGGCACTGGTCGAACGTGGTGTGAAGCTGGTCGTCACCTGCGACTGCGGCGTGACTGCAGTAGAGGAAGTCCGTGCCGCACGGGAGGCCGGCATGGATGTGATCGTTTCCGACCACCATGAACCCGGCCCCGAGCTGCCGGACGCTGTCGCGATCCTGAACCCCAAACGTATGGATAGTGGGTATCCAGATCCGAACCTGGCGGCGGTCGGAGTTGCGTTCAAGCTGTGCGAGGCGCTTGAGCGATCGGCCGGAAGAAACCGCGACAAACTGTGGTTTGCACTCGATCTAGTCGCGCTCGGCACGGTCGCCGATCTAGTGCCGGTGACCGGGGAGAACCGGGCGTTGATCCACTACGGCCTGGATGTGTTGGGCCGGACGCGAAACCCAGGCTTGAAAGCGCTGTTGGACCGCACCGAGCTTGCCGGGCAGCGGCCGTCGTCGTGGCAAGTGGGGTTCGTGCTCGCGCCGCGGATCAACGCGATTGGGAGAATGGACGCCGCCGAGCGCGGTGTGGCGCTGCTGCTCACCGATGAGCCAGACGAGGCCAACTCGATCGCAGACGAGCTAGAGCGAATCAACACGACGCGCCAGGAAACCGATCGCCAGCTGCTCGACGAAGCGCTCAAGATCCTCGAGGAATCGTATGATCCGGAGCGTGACCGGGCGATCGTGTTGGCCGGCGATGAGTGGCACCCGGGGGTCATCGGGATCGTCGCGTCACGCATCGTGGAACGTTTCCACCGGCCGACGATCGTGATCTCCATCGATCGCGACGGAATGGGCCGCGGCTCGGCTCGGAGCGTGGCCGGATTTCACCTGCTCAACGCGCTACGTGAATGCGAGCAGCACTTGGATGCGTACGGTGGCCATCGGCATGCAGCGGGCTTGGCCATCCGGCGGGAATCGATTTCGCAATTTCGGGATGCGTTTCTCGCCGTCGCTCGCGATCAGATCGCGCCAGAGCAGCTCGTGCCAAGCTTGACGATTGACGCCGCGGTGCGGCTCGAGGAGGTGGACGCCCGCCTCTATCTGGCGCTGGCCCGGTTCGGTCCGTTTGGGCCGGGGAACCCCGAGCCCGTGCTAGCGGTCGGTGGTGTGGTTCCGCGCGGGTACCCGCGGATCGTTGGTGACAATCATCTGAAGATGATCGTTGCCGCAGATGGTCGGACGCTGGACACGATTGGCTTCAACCTGGGCCATCTGTTGGAAGAGATGGATCTCAATCGGGGAACGTTGACGATCGCCTGCCGGTTGAGAGAAAACGACTTTCAAGGGCGCTCGACGCTTCAGGGTCGAGTGATCGACGTTCAGCCCGACACCGCGGCCCCTCCACTACCCGGGTAGCGGATAGAGTGCGGATCATCGCCGGCCAACTCCGTGGGCGCCGGCTTCACAGCGCGCGAGTCGCCGGTTTGCGACCCACGTCGGATCGAGTGCGGGAGGCGATCTTTAACATCCTCGGCGATGCCGTTCGTGGGGCGCGAGTACTCGATCTCTATGCCGGCACGGGTGCATTGGCGATCGAGGCGCTGAGCAGGGGGGCGACGACCGCGATATGTGTGGAGCAGAATTTCGGAGCGCGGGCCGCGCTCGAACGGAACGTGGAGGCACTCGAACTCGATGAGCGGCTGGAGATTGTAGTTTCCGATGCACTGGACTATTGCCGACAAATCGTCGAAGATGGGGCGACCTACGATATGGTCTTTTGCGATCCTCCATACGCGACCGATCTGGAGCCCCTTGTTGATGCCGTGGTGGAACGGGATTGGTGGACGTCGGTGTGCGTCATCGAGCACGCCGCCGGCTGGCCCCTCAGCGAATCAGCCCCGACCGGCGAAACCCGCCGCTACGGCGATACCGACGTGACCTTTTTCTGGCGAGAGTGAATGTGTCGACTACCGACCGACTGATCGGGCTCTACCCCGGGACGTTCGATCCGGTGACGCGAGGCCACGAAGACTTGATCAGCCGAGCGCT
This sequence comes from Gemmatimonadota bacterium, assembly GCA_039588915.1. Lineage (GTDB taxonomy): Bacteria > Gemmatimonadota > Gemmatimonadetes > JACCXV01 > JAHWKZ01 > CAMYLR01. Next base: position 44,804 of record JBDGYV010000025.1, on the reverse strand, counting down.
CACGGTGGTGGACGCGCTGATCGTGGGGGTCGCAACGGACACCGACAAGCGTCCGTTGTTCTCGATCGACGAACGGGTCGCGATGCTGACCGAAGTCCTGGGCAGCGATCCGCGAATCCGGATCGAGTCGTTCGAGGGACTCACGGTCGAGTTCGCCCGCAGTTGTGGCGCGTCGATTATCCTGCGTGGTTTGCGTGCGGTTTCCGATTTCGAGTTCGAGTTTCAAATGGCTTTGATGAACAAACATCTGGCACCCGAGATCGAGATCCTGTTCATGGCTCCCGATGCCACGCATTCTTTCCTGAGCTCTAGTCTGGTCCGTGAGGTAGCCCGGCTTGGTGGTGATGTCGGGACTTTCGTAGCGCCTCCGGTGGCCAAAAAGCTGGCCGTCAAGTTCGGCGGCGAAAGCTAGCCGTGAGCGTTCAGGTTTTCGCCAACCTCGGTGGCGTGGAAGAATCAGCGACGCTGGGCATGACGCGCCGTGCCGCCGAGCTCAAGGCGGCGGATCTACCGGTGATCTCCTTGTCCGCTGGGGAGCCGGATTTCGCAACTCCGGGGTTCATCGCCGAGGCCGGGATCAAGGCGATTCGCGACGGTCAGACTCACTACCCGCCGGCGGCGGGGCTGATGCCGCTGCGAGCAGCGGTGGCCGCATACCTCGGCGAAGAGTGTGGCGGCGCCTACACGCCGGACCAAGTGTTGGTCAGCGTCGGCGCCAAACAGGCGTTGTTCAACGCGATCTTCACTCTGTTCGGCCCGGGCAACAGGATCGTCATTCCGGCTCCGTACTGGGTCTCCTACCCGCCGATCGCTCGCTTGGCGCGAGCCGTGCCGGTGATTCTCGAGACCACAGCCGCAGATGGCTTCAAGCCCGATCCCGATCGGGTGGCAGCGCTGTTTCGGTCCGGCGCCCGCGGGCTGGTGCTGAACTCGCCCAGCAACCCATCGGGCGCGGTGTTGAGCAGCGCAGAGCTCGATCGCATTGTCGCGATTGCAGCGGAGCACGATGCATGGATCATCTCCGACGAGATCTACCACGCGATTGTCTACAATACCGAACACGCGTCGGTCGCGGCGCGAGCGCGCGATTACGAGCGGATCATTCTCGTCAACGGGTTTTCAAAGGCGTTCGCCATGACCGGATGGCGGGTCGGATACGCGGTGGGGCCGCGTGAAGTCATCGCTGCCATGACGCGTCTGCAGGGCCACGTCAACACCAATACCGCGTTGCCGTGTCAGTATGCGGCGTTGGCTGCGCTGAGCGAGCGTGAACCCCGACAGCGCGCAATCGAGGAGATGGTGTTGGCCTTCGAGCGGAGACGAGATCTATTGCTCAAAGGGGTAGCCGCGATCCCGGGGCTAACCCCGTATCCACCGGATGGCGCGTTCTATCTGTGGATCGACGCCGGTCCTTGGTGTGACTCGCTAGGTGTCAAGTCGACTGCTCTGTGCATGGACCTGCTCGATAACGAGCGACTGGCGCTAGTGCCAGGCGAGGCTTTTGGCGCCGACCGGTTCATCCGGTTGTCGTTTGCTGCCACTGAACAAGCGCTAACCGAAGCGCTCGAACGACTCGCGGACGCCTCCGTGCGCCTGGGGCTCGGATGACCGATCCGATCGGGGCACCCCTCGAGATCGAGGTCACGCCATCCCCCGACGGCGGGCCGACGGTCGTCGAGGTGACCGGCGATTTGGTCGCAACGACCGTCCCGCGCCTGCGTCAGGTGATCGAACAGACGTTGAAAGCGCCGGGTCAAGATCCAAACATCGTGCTCGACTTCAATCGCGTCGTCCACATCGACACGCCCGGGTTGGCACTGCTCTACCGGATGAACGAGCGCTGCCGTGCCGTCGGTGGCGGGCTGACGATCGTCGCTTTTCCAAAGCGCTTTTCCGATCTGATCAAAGAGTTGCACATCGATCGGCATTTCCGCTTCGCCGATACGGTCGCCGCAGCGACTCGGCTGTCACGGTGAAACGGCGCGGCCGGCCGCGCCTCTCCCAGCACTTTCTCCATGACCGCAAGACGGCTTCACGGATAGCGGCCTCACTTCGTGCCCCGGTCGGCGCTGACGTGCTCGAGGTCGGTCCCGGCAAGGGTGCGCTGACCGAGCACCTGTTAGCCAGCGGTTGGCACGTGACCGCTGTCGAGATCGATCAGGCCTTGGCAGCTGAACTCGGCTCCCGGTGGGCCGGCGAGAGCCGGTTGCAGATCGTTCCGGCAGACATCCTCGAGTATCGGCTAGGTCCGGCTGCCAGCGGTAGCTGGTACGTGGCTGGGAACCTCCCCTACGCGATCACGTCACCGATCGTCTTTCACTTGCTCGATCAAGTACCGAGCGCGGCGATCGCCGAGTTGGTGTTGATGGTCCAGCGGGAGGTCGCTGAGCGTTTGGTGGCGGAGCCAGGTTCGAAGCAAAATGGCGCGCTGACGGTCGGGGTCAAGCTGGTGGCTGACGCTGAGGCGTTGTTTCACGTCCGCGCGGGTGCGTTCCGGCCCGCGCCCAGCGTTCAATCGACCGTCATTCGGTTGACTCCGCATGATCGTTGGGGACTCGACTCGGCCGGTCTCCGAAGAGTTCGCTCGCTGGTTCGGGAGTTGTTTGCACGACGCCGCAAGCAGCTTCAGAAGAGTCTGCGAACCGGACCGCCGTGGAAGCTGACCGTAGACGAGGTGGCAGCTGTGGCCGACGCGACCGACATCGATCTGAGTCGTCGGCCCGAGACCCTGGATATCGAGGAATGGCTGGCGCTCGAGCGATCGCTAGCCAAGATCGATGGTCACGCGCCTGCCTGAATCGCTGTTCAATCGCGAACGCTGTTTTCCACATCGTGGGGGTAGCGAGCGTTCGCTTGGCGGCGTGCCTACGAACGGCTAGGGCGGGTGGCCTTCATCGAGATAGCCTCGCTCGCCTGAGGCTCGGCTCCAGGTTGTAGAGCGCAAGTCGTTGTGGTAGAGTCCGATACTCCACGCTACACGAGGAATGGTGAGAGTATTTTGGCGGGTACGCTCCCTGACTCGAGCCACCATGGCCCGCGGCTGGATCACCGATCGGGACTAAGCCGTGGGGGGCCTGTGGATAACTGTGGAAAACCCTTTCAGTTGGTGCCCGGCCGACCCTCATCGGCGCGTCGCGCGGCGGCCCGCCCAGCCTCGACGTTGACCCGGCTGAGCAGCAGCGCCCCGACGACGAAGAAGACGATCACGGACAGGATGGCGTGCCGGCTGGATCCCGTTAGCCGGATCGTCATGGCGAAGATCGCTGGGCCGAGCACGCCCGCGAACTTCTCCAGAACGCCATAGAAGCCAAAAAACTCGGACGACTTGTGACGCGGTATCATGCTCGCGAACAGCGACCGGCTTAACGCTTGGCACCCGCCCTGCACCATCCCGACAAAGATCGCGAGACCGAAGAACTCGATCGCAGAGTCGATGAAGTACGCGTACGACGCGACCCCGACGTAGATCGTCAAGCCAACTAGGATTGCGCGCTTGGCTCCGATCCGACCGGCCAGTCGGCCAAACAGCAACGCAAACGGGACCCCGATCACCTGAACCAGAAGGATGGCGCCGATCAACGCGCCCCGGTCGATCCCGATCTCCATGCCAAACAACGTTGCCATCCGGACGATCGTCCCGATGCCGTCGTTGTAGACCAGGAAGGCGACCAGCATCAAGAACGCGTGGCGATAGGTGCGCAGCTCCTTGAATGTTTCCTGCAGCCGTTGGATCGCGACCGCGAGCGGATTCTGACCCGGTCGCTCGTCTGGCTCGAGCTGCGGCACCGGCTCGGGCACGCGCCGAAAGAGCGGGATCGCGAACCCGACCCACCACACCGCCACCGAGACGAACGCTAGCCGCGTCGGTAGCGATGCTTGGTCCAGCGTTACCCCGCCGCCTGTCGGCAACCCGAACCAGGCTGGCTTGAGGATCCACACCATCTGGAGCGCGAGCAGCATCGCGCTGCCCAAATAGCCGAGCGCGAAACCGGCTGCGGACACGCGATCGACCTCGTCCGCCCGTGCGACGTGCGGAAGCAGTGAGTCGTAGAAGACGACGCTACCCTGGACCCCGATGTTCGCCAGCCCGAACAGCACGATCGCGAATAACCATTGACCCTGGTGGATGAAGAACATGCATGCGGTGGCGGTCGCGCCGAGGGCCAAGAAGGAGCCCAGGAAGCGCTTCTTGAAACCGCCGTAGTCGGCCATCGCGCCAAGGACGGGGGCCGCCAGCGCGACAGCCATCAGCGCCAGCGAGGTGGCCCACGAGAACCGCTCTGCACCGACCGCAGGTGGCAGCCCATCGGCCGCGACGTCGAGAAAGAATATCGGGAAGACGGTCACGACCGTGAGAAAGAACGCCGAGTTGGCCCAATCGTAGAAGGCCCAAGCCTTCAGCTCCGGCCGGTCGAGGCCGAATCTGTCCAGCAAGCGGTTAAGACTCTTTTTGGGTGACGGCACGCGGAACTCCCGATTCGAGGCCAGCCGAACGATAAGCCGCTTGACCGGCTCTGGCGACGGCTCGTATACTGGCTTTGCTTGTGAAATCAATCACAAACGAACCGTTTCCAGCTGCCCACCATGCGCCCCACCAAGATCTCTGAGTCCGCTGTTCGCCGATTGAGCCTCTACCTGCGCGTTCTGGACGCGTTTGAGCTCGCCGGGAAGACAACCGTTTCGAGCGGGGATCTAGCCGAGCTCGGAGGCATGACCCCAGCACAGGTTCGAAAGGACCTCTCCCATTTCGGATCGTTCGGCAAGCGTGGCCTCGGATACCCGGTTTCCGAGCTTCGTGAACGAGTGACCGAGATCCTCGGGCTCGGCCGGCGCTGGCGCGTGGGTCTAGTTGGCGCCGGCAAGCTAGGTGCCGCACTGTTTTTCTATGATGGCTTTCGCGGGCAGGGCTTCGATGTTGTCGGTGTGTTTGACAACGACCCCGACAAGATTGGCCAACGCTGGGGTCGGCTGGTCGTTGAAGACATTGAATCGATGGATCGCGTGATCCACGCGGCCCGAATCGAAATGGGGATCATCGTCACGCCGGCAGCCAGCGCGCAGCCGATCGCTGATCTGTTGATTGCTGCCGGCGTAGAGGCGATCCTGAACTTTGCCCCGACTCGACTCCGGGTTCGGCCCGAGATCACGTTGCGCAACGTCAATTTGGAGATCGAGCTCGAGAGCCTCGCCTTTGCACTCACGCACGAGAACGGGGTGTAGCATGACACGCCCGAAGATCGAAGTGCGGGTCCAGGGTGCATGTTTCTGGGAGCACGCGCTGCTGTGTGCGCTGCATCGGAAGCAGAACGCCGAATATTGGGTGCTGCCAGGCGGCCATCTGGAGTCGGACGAGTCGATGTGGGATGCGCTGGTCCGGGAGTTCGACGAGGAGACAGGACTCGCTATCGAGGACGGGCATTTGTGGGCGCTGAGCGAGTTTCGTTCTGCCGACCGGCACGTCGTGGACTGCACGTTTGCGATAACGGGGTTCGGCGGTCATCCGCGGCTCGGCGTCGATCCCGAGGCCGTGGGCTCTGCGACGTTAGTCGACGTCGCTTGGCTTGATCGCGAGGCGTTCGTAGAGGCGCCGTTTCGACCGACGCTGCTGGCCCGCCACCTGCGCGCCCATTGGGAGGACTGGGAGATCCCCGCTGCCTACCTAGGCGTCGAATCGACGTGAGTGGATTGAGCTGGAGCCCGTCGCCGGTGTTGGCGCTGGTGGTGGGCGCGATCGCTTTAGTGGTTTGGCTGGTGTTGTCTCCTCCCGGTCGCAGCGGCTTGGTGCGGGGGCTATTGAAGTTGACAGCCGCCGCGTTACTGCTGCTGACCCTGCTCGACGTCGGATGTCAACGGGCGGGGGATGACACTCGGGGAACGCTGACCGTACTCGTCGATCGATCGCGTAGTATGGACGTCGCCGGGGCGGACGGCGTGCGCCGCGCTGACGCGGCGCGTGAGTGGCTCACAGGATCCCGCTTCGCGAGCTGGGCGACCGACTGGGACGTGAGCTTCGATTCGTTTGGCGGGTCGACGACCGATATCGGCGCGGCGATCGAAGCCGCGGCGAGCGAGTTGCCCGATGCGATTATCGTGCTGTCGGACGGTCGCGCGGCGAGAGGTCGATCGGCCGAACCGACGGTCGTGCCCGTTTACGGTTGGTCGCCGCAGCCGGTGGCGATCCCCGATGTCGCGTTGGTGACGCTGCGCGTCGAGAAGGATCGCGATGGCGACGCGACAGCACTGGCTGAGGTGGCCGCGGTCGGCGGGCGAGCGATCGACGTCCAAGGCACGCTCGAGGTCACAGTCGACGATCAGTCGGTTGGACGGCGTGCCGTGCCACCGCTCGACGCCGGCGAGCGCTTTATCGCCCGCGTTTCGTTGCCGGCTCGATCCCCTGGTGTTGCGCGCGTCGAGGCGGCTGTGTCGGTGCCGCAAGACCCGGTGTCCGAGAACGATCGGCGGGCGGCGCTGTGGCGATCGACCGATAGCTCGGATCGTGCGCTCGTGGTGGGTCTCGCGGCGGGTTGGGATCTGGCACCGTTTGCGCGCGCGGTTCCCGACATCCACTCCGATGGCGCGGACGTATTCTGGATCGATCAGCGTGGAAGCCTGTATCGCGTTGACGATGGCGCAGACGGAATCGATTGGTCGTCGTTGTCGATGGCGCGATACGGGGTGGCGTATCTGCTCGGGGATCCCGCAGCGCTTGGCTCCGCCGGTCAGCGTTGGGTCGATCGTTTCGCCGCCGGTGGCGGCCGGGGTCTCTTGTGGGCCCCGGGTGAGCATGGAGGCAGGTTGGCTGGCGCCGACGTCGTCGTATCGGCGGACGCCAGGACGGGAGGCGTGCCCGAGTTGACTGCTGACGGTGCGGGGTGGCTAACTGCCCACGGCGCATCGGCTGTCAGCGGACCCGACGGCAGCCCGGCATGGCCACGTCTCGAGTCGCTAGCCGCGCGTCCGCCCGAGCCGCCTGCCGGCGCGACCGTGCTCCTCGAGCTCGCCGGACGACCGGCCGGGTGGGTGTTGGAGCGTGGTACGACCCGGTTGGCGGTGCTGCTGGGGGTCGGGTACTACCGTTGGTCGCTGACTACGGGTGGATCAAACGACGAGCGTGGCGTCGAGTTCTGGACGCAATGGACTCAAACGTTGGGCCGGTGGTTGGCAGCTGCGACACCGATGCGACGGTTGGGATTGCGGATGCCGGTTGGATCGCGGTTGGCGGTTGGTGAGCACCTAGTGGCGCGGTTGGCGGCTGATGTGGTGGGCGAGGTCACGTGGCGGGTCGAGCCCGCGACCGAAACCGGATCCGAAACGCCGTTGCCCGTCGCTAGCGGTGTATTGGCCACCGAACCTGCATCGCGGGAGATCGCCGTCGGACCGTTTGAACCCGGGACCTATCGGCTCGTGGTCGAGGCCGCTGACGGGTGGCGGGTCAACGAGCCGTTCGTCGTCGACCCGTGGGTTCCGGACCTGGCGTGGACGGCAGCCGACACGGCGAGCTTGGCGGCGGCCGCTCGAGCCAGCGGCGGCGCGATGTTGACGGAGGACTCCCTGCCGGAGCTGTCGAGAGCCGACCGGGGCTTGGAGCACGCGATTGACGCCACGCGCACAGCTCGACTGGGGACCACTTCGTGGCCGCTCATTGTGGCTGCTATTCTGCTGCTCGCCGATTGGGCGATCGCGTTAGCGTCGCGCGCGAGCGCCCGGTAGCTTAGAAGCCTTTCGGCCAAACCCACTGTCCCTAAAACCTGGCCCACACTCTTGATGGTCGAGCGCACGCTCCCCAAACGGTACGACCCATCGACACTGGAGACGCTCCGGTACGCTGAATGGCGCCAGTGCGGCTACTTCCATCCGCTCGCCGGAGACGGCCCCGAGCCGTACACGATCGTGATCCCTCCGCCCAACGTGACAGGCGTACTGCACATGGGACACGCGCTCAACAACACGATCCAGGACGTCTTGATTCGCCACCAACGCATGAAGGGGCGGCGGGCGCTCTACCTGCCGGGCACCGACCACGCTGGTATCGCGACGCAAAACGTCGTCGAGCGCGAGCTTGCGGCCGATGGCAAGACTCGTAACGATCTCGGCAGGGAGGCGTTCGTCGACCGGGTCTGGGCTTGGAAAGAGAAGTATGGCGGCGAGATTCACGACCAACTCATGCGGCTAGGGATCTCGTGTGATTGGGAGCGGGTCGCGTTCACCATGGACGAGAGGCTGTCGCACGCGGTTCGCGAAGTGTTCGTTCGGTTGTACGAAGACGGTCTCATCTACCGTGGCGAGTACATCGTCAACTGGTGTCCCCGGTGCAAGACCGCGCTGTCCGATGAGGAGGCGCCGAAACGCGATCAACCGGGGAAGCTGTACACGATTCGTTACCCGCTGGCGGGCTCGGATGAGCACATCCTGGTGGCCACCACTCGCCCCGAGACGATGCTCGGGGACACTGGAGTAGCGGTTCATCCGGCGGACGGTCGTCACGGCCATTTGGTCGGGCAGGTCGCGGTCTTGCCGCTGGTCGGACGCGAGCTACCGATCGTAGCCGATGATTTTGTCGATCCCGAGTTTGGCACAGGCGCGGTCAAGGTTACGCCCGCGCACGACCCGAACGACTTCTGGATTGGTGACCGCCACAACCTGCCGTGTGTCAACGTTCTGAACCCGGACGCGAGCATGAACGAGCAGGTGGGGCGGTTCGAGGGCCTCGATCGGTTTGAAGCTCGGCGCGAGATCGTGGAGGCACTCGAGGTCGAAGGGTCGCTCGAGAAAATTGAGGACCATCACCACGCAGTCGGTCACTGCTACCGATGCGACACCGTTGTCGAACCCTACCTGTCCGATCAGTGGTTCGTGCGGATGGAGCCGCTTGCCGAACCGGCGTTGGGCGCGTATCGCGCCGGCCGGCTCAAGTTCTCGCCGTCGGCTTGGGGTAAGACGTACGAACACTGGCTCGAAAACGTGCGCGACTGGTGCATATCGCGCCAGATCTGGTGGGGTCACCGAATCCCCGTCTGGACGTGCGAGAACGGACACGAGTTTGCGGCTCGCGAAGACCCCAAACGGTGTCCCGAGTGCGGCGATCGTGAGCTCAGCCAGGACCCGGACGTTCTGGACACGTGGTTCTCGTCGTGGCTGTGGCCGTTCTCGACGCTCGGTTGGCCGGATCAGACCGAGGATCTCGAGACGTTTTATCCGACCCAGACGTTGGTCACCGCGTCGGAGATCTTGTTCTTCTGGGTCGCTCGGATGGTAATGGCGGGCATCTATTGCACCGAGTCGAGCCCATTCACGGACGTGGTTATCAACGGCACCGTTCGTGACGACCACGGTCTGCGAATGTCGAAGTCGGCTGGCAATGGCATCGATCCGCGCGAGATGATCGATCAGTACGGCACCGATGCACTGCGTTACACGCTGGTGACGCTCGTCCCTACCGGGATCGATCTCAAGCTGGCGACCGATGATTTCAAGGTCGGGCGGAACTTCGCCAACAAGCTATGGAACGCGGCTCGATTCGTGTTTCTGAACACGCCCGAGGAGTTCGAACCGCAGCCAATCGAAGAGATCGATCGGGGGTCGCTTGGGGACCGCGAACGGTGGTTGCTTCAGCGACTCGATGAGACGATCGTCGCCGTCGATGGACACCTCGAAGCTTTCCGCCTGGACGAGGCGTCGAACGGGCTACGCGAGTTCCTCTGGCATGACTACTGTGACTGGGCGATAGAGTGGTCGAAGACCGATCTCGACGGTCCCAGTGGTGACACCGTACGGAGCGTCCTGCTCGGGGTGTTGGAGCGGGGGTTGAGGCTGCTTCACCCGATCATGCCGTTCGTGACGGAGGAGTTGTGGCAGCGGTTGCCGGCGACGACACGGACCGGCGAGTCGATTATGATCGCACCCTGGCCCGAGGCAACGGGCTGGGACTTCGCGCTCGAGTCCGACCGGGTTGCGCTGCTCAGGGAAGTAATCGTGGCGGCGCGCAATCTGCGGTCTGGATATGAGGTGCCATCGAGTCACAAGGCGCCGTTGGTGATCGTGGTTGACGATGGAGAAGATCGCGTGGCGCTTGACCGACACGCCGCCGATGTCGCTCGACTGGCCGGGGCCAGCGAAGCGCGCGTGGTCGCCGAGGCGCCGTCCGAGAACGGTCTCGTCTCGCGCGTCGTTCGCGGCGGGGTAGAGGTCGCCGTTCGTCTGGCCGACCTGATCGATGTCGAACGCGAGCGCGAGCGCTTGACCACCGAGAGTGGTCGTAAACAAAGGCAGTTGGCTGCTGTCCGTAGCAAGTTGGATGATGCCCAATTCGTGGCCAAGGCGCCGGAGCAAGTCGTCGCTCGCGAGCGCGAGAAGGCCGCGGACCTCGAGTTGGCGATCGATCGGCTGGATGAGCTCCTTCAAACGCTGTCACCGCGGTAGCTGGATTCCGAGTGGTGCGGCCTGAGATCGTCGTTGGCGTAGCGACCTTGATGGCTGGGCTGGCCTGCGCCAGCGAGGGGTTTCCGCCGGGTGGCCCCGAGGATAAGGTGCCACCAGTCTTGGTTGCATCCGATCCCGCCGAGCGTGCGGTCAACGCTGAGCCCAATCAGCCCATCGTCCTCGAATTCGATGAGATCATCGACGAGCAGTTGTCCGACCAGATCGGTGACTTCATACAGGTCAACCCAGATGTACCCGAGTTCGACGCCACACTCGACGACAAGACGATCACATTGACCTCGGCGGAAGCACTGCTCGAAGGGGTGACGTACTCGGTCACGATCCTGCCGGGTCTCCAGGACCGAGATCGAAACGCCACCGTTACGCCGAAGACGATCCTCTTTTCGGTCGGCGGTGAAGAGCCGATCACGCTTTCGCTGGTCCGCGTCACCATCGTCAAGGACACGTTGCCGGCGGCCGGCGCGCAGTACCGACTCGAGAATTTCGAGTCCGAGTTTGGTTACACGTGGGAGGCCGACTCGCAAGGACAAGTGGAAATCGAGGCGGTCGAGTACGGTCGCTATGTGGCCACCGCTTGGGAGGAGATGGTGCGACCCGAAGGCTGGCAAGAGACCGAAGAACCCGGTGCCCGCGACACCTTTGATCTGTCACTTGCGAATCGCTTGTACGAGGAGACGTATCGGATCGCCGTCGTTGACACAACGGCGCCGGTTGTCGACCGGGTCCGAACTCCAAGCTCGCGACGCGTGACGATCGCGTTTGACGACCCATTGCCCGAGGTTCTGCCGCTGACGTCGTCGATGGTCGCGCTCTACGAAGGGTCGCCAGAGGTCTGGGATATCGATGTCGACCCCGATGAGCTGCCAGTGGATCAACTTCGCGCGCGACGGCTGGAGATCGAGAACGCGGAGCGAACGGGGACAAACGAGATACGCGTCACGTCCGCCGAGCCGTTGAGAACGGGTCGGCTGTACAGGATCGAGGTAATCGATGTCGTTAACGTCAGCGGTTTGGTTTCAACCACCGAGGGCGGTCGGGTATTCCGACCGAACTATGACGGAGCGGCCGTGTTCCGCTCAGACCCGCTCGAGATGCCGGCTGGTGGCCCGTGACCTCGGCCACTGAACGCCTCCGGTGGTTGCCCGCAGTGCACGTCTGCGTAGCCGATCCGCCAAGTGTGGTGCAGCGGTTGAGCGCCGGGGAGATGTTGGAGCGCGCCGCGCTCGACACGGCGCTCGATCAGGTGCGGTCAGCGGTGCTCGAAACTCCCGATCAGTTCGCGTCGCCGGACGACGTAAAGACGGCGGTGGCCGAGCGGTGGGTGAAGGCGCTCGAAGCGTCGCTGCGGCCGGCCCTCATGCCAGTCATAAACGCGACCGGCGTCGTCGTACACACGAACCTGGGGCGGGCTCCGCTGGCGGCGGAGGCGATCACGGCGGCAGTTACGGCCGCAGGTCGTTACACGCCCCTCGAGTACGATCTAGAGAAAGGCGCGCGGGGCTCGCGGTACGCTCACGCCGCCCGATGGGTCACGTTCCTGACCGGCGCTGAGGACGCGCTGGTCGTCAACAACAACGCAGCCGCGCTGTTGGTCGCTGTGGATTCGCTGGCCGAGAGTTTGGCAGTGGTCGTCTCGCGGGGTGAGTTGATCGAAATCGGTGGCGGTTTTCGTGTCCATGATATCGTCGCCAAGAGCGACGCACGCGTCGTCGAGGTTGGAGCCACCAACAAAACCCACTTGGAAGATTATGAGCGCGCCATCGAAACCCATGAGGTTGGTGCTATCCTCAAGGTGCACCGATCCAACTTTTCGGTATCGGGTTTCGTAGCCGAAGTCGGGTTGGCAGATCTATGCCGATTGGGGGAACGGCACGGGATACCGGTCATCTTCGATCAGGGAACCGGCGTGCTCGAACCGCTGCCTACGGTACCCGACGAGCCCAGCATCAACGATGCGTTGGCCGATGGAGCGGCGATCGTCTGCGCGAGCGGGGATAAACTGCTGGGTGGACCGCAGGCCGGGCTATTATGCGGCGGTAGTGAGTGGATCGCCAAGGTACGCATCAACCCTCTTCTGCGGGCGGTCAGGGTCGATAAGGCGACGTTGGCCGCTCTAGAGGCCACGTTGCGGTTGACCGCCGAGCGGGCAACTGATGTGCCGGTGCGGGGGATGCTCGAACTCGATCTAGCGACGCTTCAGGCGCGGGCCGAGGCGCTGGTCGAGGCGCTTACACCGCGTACGCGAGCTCAGTGTACGGTGGAGCCTCACGCCGGCCGCGCTGGGGGCGGGACGCTACCGGGGGTCGACCTGCCGGGTGCCGCCGTGCGCGTTGCGCCCGAGAGGGTTTCGGCGGCTGCGCTCGAACGACAGCTGCGGTTGGGAGAGCCGCCGATCCTGGGCCGGGTCTCCGATGACGCGGTGTGGCTGGATGTTCGAACCCTACTTTCAGGCGAGACAGCGATCGTGGTTCAACGGTTGGATGAGATCATAGGTGCAACCGATAGTCAAACAAGAGGATAAGACGAAGACGTGATAGCGCGATGCATGGCCGCAATGGTGTGTGTAATGGCGGTTGGGTCGGTTCCGGCGTGCGGTCAAGACCGTCTGCCAATCGACAAGATCCGGCTGCCGGAGGGGTTTCGGATCGAGATCTTCGCCGATGACGTTCCCAACGCCCGCTCGATGACGTTGAGCCCCAGCGGCGTCCTGTACGTTGGTACCCGCCGGGAGGGGGTGGTGTACGCTGTCGTCGATGCCGATGACGACCATGTGGCCGACACGGTACACACTATCGCCCGCGGGCTCGAGGTGCCGAACGGGGTCGCCTGGCAGTACGGTGCGCTCTACGTGGCTGAGGTCAGCCGCGTTCTGCGGTTTGACAATATCGACGAGCGGCTTGCGAACCCACCGGATGCGGTCATCGTACGCGACGATTTCCCGACCGAGCAACTCCACGGATGGAAGTTCATCCGTTTTGGACCCGACGGTTTGTTGTACTTGCAGGTCGGTGCGCCGTGCAACATCTGCTTGTCTGAGAATCCGTTGTACGCGTCGATCACCCGCATGAGCGTCACCGGGTCCAGGCGCGAGGTGTTCGCAAGCGGGGTTCGGAACTCGGTCGGTTTCGACTGGCACCCGGACACCGACGAGCTGTGGTTCACCGACAATGGCCGTGACAAGTTGGGTGACGATCTGCCCCCGGATGAGCTCAATCGAGCCCCCGAGCCCGGGCTTCACTTCGGCTACCCGTTCTGCCACGGTGGTGACATCGCGGATCCTGAGTTTGGTGCACAGCGGGGGTGTGCCGAATTCACGCGGCCGGCGCAGAACCTGGGTCCGCACGTCGCCTCGCTCGGGATGAGGTTCTACGCTGGCGACATGTTTCCTGACGAGTACCGCAACGACATCTTCATCGCCGAGCACGGGTCTTGGAACCGAAGTCAGAAGATCGGCTACCGCATCACTCGCGTGCAGCTGCAGGGCAATCGCGTTGTATCATACGAGCCGTTCGCCGAGGGATGGCTTGAGAACGAAGAGGCGTGGGGTCGCCCGGTCGACGTGTTGGTCATGCCCGACGGATCGCTGCTGGTGTCCGACGACGAGGCGGGTGCGATCTATCGGATCGTCTACGAGACCCGCTAGCGAGCGGGTCGCGTTGCTCGGCCTCCACCGACCACCTACACTACGCGCCCCATGCGTTGGTCCCGTGCGCTCATCCCCACGCTCAAGGAGGATCCCGCCGACGCCGAGGTTGTGAGCCACCGCCTGATGATCCGGGCGGGGCTGCTGCGACCGGTGGCGCGGGGCGTATATACCTACCTGCCGCTGCTGCTGCGGAGTTTACGCAAGGTGTCGCGGATCATTCGCGAGGAATTGGATCGAATGGGCGCGGTCGAGCTGCTCCCGCCGATCCTCCATCCGGCCGAGTTGTGGCAGGAGACCGGTCGGTGGGAGCTGTATGGACCGCTGATGATGCGGGTCACCGATCGCCACGACCGCGAGTACGCGCTCGGACCGACCCACGAAGAGGTCGTCACCGACCTGATCCGGCGCGAGGTTCGATCCTATCGCCAGTTGCCATTGTCGGTGTACCAGATCCAGACCAAGTATCGGGATGAGATCCGGCCCCGATTCGGGGTCATGCGGGCACGCGAGTTTCTCATGAAGGATGCCTATTCGTTCTACTTATCAGAAGTTTCACGACGCCTACTGTGCGATCTTCGACCGCTGCGGGTTGGCGTATCGGGCGGTGGAAGCTGAGGCCGGTGAGATCGGCGGCACGGTGAATCACGAATTCATGGTGTTGGCCGGCACCGGCGAGAGCGCGGTCCTTTCGTGCGCCGCGTGCGGCTATGGTGCGGCCAGCGAGCGCGCCGAGAGCGCCCGGCGGGACCACGAGTTGCCGCAGGGTCACCAGGTCAAGCCGCTCGAAGTCGTCAACACACCCGGCAAAACGACGGTCGACGAGGTGTCACAACTGCTCGGGAAGCCGGCCGATTCGTTCGTGAAGACCTTGCTCTTCGAGGCTGACGGGAAGACGATCGCCGTATTGGTGCGGGGCGATCGCGAGATCAACGAGTCCAAGCTCGGCCGGTTGCTGGCCGTCGAGCGAGTCGAGATGGCCGAACCCGATCGCGTCAAAGAGGTGACCAGTGCCGAGGTCGGTTTTGCTGGTCCGCACACGTTGCCGGACACCGTTCGGATCATCGCCGATTACTCGCTGGCGGCGCACGGAGATTTGGTGGCTGGCGCCAACCAGACCGATCGACACGTGACTGGGCTCGAGATCGGCCGCGACGTCGAGCCAGAGGAGTGGGCGGACGTTTCCGTGGCAGTCGAGGGTGATCCCTGCCCCCAGTGTCGTCAACCTCTGAAGGAAACACGGGGGATCGAGGTGGGTCACATCTTCCAGCTCGGGACCAAGTACTCGGTTGCGATGAACGCCACGTTTCTCGACGAGAGCGGCTCGCCGGTGCCGTTCGAGATGGGTTGCTACGGCCTTGGAGTAACCCGTGTCATCGCTGCCGCGATCGAGCAGAATCATGACGATCGGGGCATCGTCTGGCCGGTTGCGATCGCTCCCTACGAGGTCGAGGTGATTCCGCTCAACATGGATTCCGAGGTCGTTGTGCAGACTGCCGAGCAGATCTACGACGCTTGTCGAGCCACGGATCTTGAGGTGCTGCTGGACGATCGCCCCGATCGCGCTGGATCGAAGTTCGCCGACGCTGACCTGATCGGAGTTCCATGGCGGGTCGTCGTCGGTGATCGCGGCGTCGAGGAGGGTGTCGTCGAGGTGGCGGGCCGCCGCGACGCGGAACCAGTAACGGTGGCACCAAACGAAGTCGCGGCGTACTTGCTCGACCGGATCAAACCGGCCCGTCACGGCGGTGGCTGATGCGGTCGAGACCGCCGATGCGCTAGCGGTGGCCCGAGAGGCTGCCGCGGATGCGGTAGTGGTGTTGAGAGCCGCGGCGGAGTCCGCTGGTCAGTATGACGTCGCCGACAAGCAGCCACGGGACTTTGTCACGGCTAGCGATCGTGCCGCCGAAGAGGCGATCGTTGAGCGGATCGAGCGTGCGTTTCCCGACCACGCGATGATGGCCGAGGAGTCGGGCGAGCGCTCGGGCAAATCCGCCCACACCTGGGTGATCGATCCGCTAGACGGGACGACCAACTTCATGCACCGCTTTCCGATGTACGCGGTTTCGATTGCACTCCTCGAGGGCGATACTCCGCAAGTGGGCATCGTCGTTGACCCGGTTCGCGGCGAGTGGTTCACGGCTCGCGTCGGCGAAGGCTCCCGCCTCGACAGTGGCCAGCCGGACGATGCTCAGCCGATTCGCGTGGCGAACCCGCCGCGACCGGACCGGCGGTTAGTAGCAACCGGCTTTCCCTTCCGTCATCCCGACCACATCGATCTCTACCTGGCGGCGTTTGCGGCGCTGTTCGAGAACGTTGGCGATATGCGTCGGGCGGGGTCGGCGGCGCTCGACTTGGCATACGTGGCTGCCGGAAGAGTCGATGGTTTCTGGGAGATCGGGCTCAACTTGTGGGACATCGCCGCAGGCGAGCTGCTGATCGCCGAGGCTGGCGGGATCGTCACGGATTGGAACGGCACCGACGCGCACCGCGACTCGGGTTGGGTCGCGGCTGGTGGCCCCGAGGTCCACGGTTTACTGGTTGACACACTGGCGAGATTCGCATGACGATCGGCAGACAATGATCGGCGAAAAGCGGATCCGTGTTGGGGTGCTGTTCGGCGGACGATCGAGCGAGCACGAGGTGAGCCTGATGTCCGCGCAGTCGGTGTTGGATGCGCTCGATCCCGATAAATACGAGATCGTCCAGATCGGAATCACTAAAGAGGGTCGGTGGTTGATCGCCCGTGACGCGGTCGATCGATTGATCGAGCGGGCCAGCGCGACCGGGGCGCTCGAGGGCGATATCGAAGGCACAGCACCAGTGATTTTGCTCGCCGATCCGGAGCGTAGCGGCGCATTGATCCCGGCGGGTGGTGGTGTGCTACCCGCGGAATCTGGACTCGACCAGCCACTCGACGTCGTCTTCCCGCTGATACACGGTCGGTCGGGCGAGGACGGCGCGCTGCAGGGCATGCTTGAGCTCGGCGGTGTTGCGTATGTCGGCGCGGGTGTGTTGGGGAGTGCGGTGGGCATGGACAAGGCGGTGGCCAAGTCGCTCTGGACCGCGGCCGGTTTGCCGGTTGGCCCGCATCTCGTCTTCAAGTTGTCGGAGTGGCGAGGTGATGCTGCTCGACTCAAGGGGGAAGTGGCGTCAAAGATCGGGTTCCCATGCTTCGCGAAGCCGGCCAACAGCGGATCATCGATCGGGATCAGCAAGGTCTGCGCGCTGGGGGAGCTCGAGCCAGCGATCGAGGAGGCGTTTCAATACGACGGCAAGCTGCTCGTCGAGGCGGCGATCGCCGGCCGCGAGCTGGAGTGTGGGGTGCTGGGCAATGACGCGCCGGAAGCATCGGTGGTTGGGGAGATCATCCCCGGCCACGAGTTCTACGATTACGAGGATAAGTACTTCGATGATAAAGTCGAGCTGGTCGTCCCGGCCGATCTACCGAAGAAGACGGCGATCCAAGTCCGAGAACTGGCGATAGATGCGTTTGTCGCAATCGATGCCAGTGGAATGGGGCGGGTCGATTTCTTTCTCGACGGTGAGACGGGGCAGATCTATCTCAATGAGATCAACACGATTCCAGGCTTTACTCGGATGAGCATGTACCCGCGGTTGTGGGAGGCTACGGGTGTCTCATTCTCCGAGCTATGCGATCGACTGATCACACTGGCCGTCGAGCACAACCAGCAGCAACGGGTGCTCCGGCAAACCCGGTAGCCAGAGCGGTGTCCTACTTGCCGCCAGTGTTGGGAAAGACCGTAACACTCGTCGCGTCCGACACCGTGCCGGTCGAGTTGCTGACTGTCACCGTTGCTGCCCCTGGAGCCACCGCCTCGATAAGCCCGCGGTCGTTGCGGACGGCGACAGATGAGCTATTGCTGAACCACCTCAGCACGGGGTTGGTGATCGATTGACCGTCCTCGGTCATGGCGATGACCCGGACGGTGCAGGTCGAGCCTTCAATCATCACCGTGCAACCGTTGGTGATCTCGAGCGACACGATCGGGATCTCGATAGCCGTCAGCCCGCTTTCGCTGCAGCCGACGCATGGGACCATCAAGAGCAGCGCAAATACAGCACTTCGTACGGGGATGATCATTGAAGCCTCCTACGCATATTAGAACCTACAGC
Organism: Gemmatimonadota bacterium; assembly: GCA_039588915.1. GTDB lineage: Bacteria > Gemmatimonadota > Gemmatimonadetes > JACCXV01 > JAHWKZ01 > CAMYLR01. Next base: position 26,584 of record JBDGYV010000025.1, on the reverse strand, counting down.
CTGTCATCTTCCGGTAGCGGTGGGGGAGCTGCGACCACGGTGAGCGTGGTTTCGTCCATGATCTGCCCATTTTGCGTCTCGGCCCGGATCGTCGTCGTACCGGCGCGGATACCGGTCACATTGCCTTGAAAGTCGACCGTCGCAATAAACAGCTCGCTCGACGACCACTGGAAAGATGGATCGGTCACCAGCGAGCCGCCCGAATCGATGGCGGTCACGTCGAGCGTGCACATCTGGCCGACTTGAAGGCCATTGCAGTCGCCGATGTTGATGATAACTTGGGCGATCGGGAGGGGCGGCGAGAACTCGTTACCGCCACACGCGGTAGTCAGCCCGGCCATCCAGCCGACCGCTAGCAACAACCAGACTCTGGGCACGAAAAAAGACATAAACTCTTAGTGTAAGTATACCCTCGCTCTGTTGCCGCGGGAAAGGGCCGGACGTTACGTTTCTGGGCTGATTGGCCCGTGGTGTAATTGGCAACACGCTTGACTCTGGATCAAGAGACTCCTGGTTCGAGTCCAGGCGGGCCAACCAACCGTTTGAGCGGGGGGCGGCTTGCTCCCCGCTCGTCGTTCGAACCGGCTTCTAGCAGAAAACGACCTTTTGCCTAACCACGTTTAAGAGGAGATTCACGATGCAGTCAGGTTGGCTCCTACAGATTCTCATCAGTTTCGTCTCGATCAGTGCGATTCTGCCGGCCCAGGCGACCGGCCAAACGGCCCAGGAGTTTGGTTCGGCCGAGGTCGAGGTGGTTTCGGAGTCCGAGGCGGCAGACCGCGGAGACGGCGGTGGAATCTACCGGCTGGTCACCACCGCGACAGACAACTCGCTGGGGATCTCGGTCCAGCACGAGCTGGGTACCGAACGTGACGGCTACGGTGAGGTCAAGGAAAAAGAGGTGATGCGTGCGCTGGAGGAGAAGGAAGAACGGTACCACGGCGACTCCGATCCTTCCGCCCTGGGTCCATGGTCGGACGCGGTCCTGACGTATGCTGTGCCATTCGATCTCGACTACCACACCGAGGCTCGCTCGAACTATCGTGCCCGAGACAAGCAGGTGAAGCAAATCGTGCAGGTTGTTGCACCGAACGCCCAGGTGACGACCCGTGCTGGGTCCGATGGAAGGACCAGCGCCACCATCCGGCTACCAGACGTTCAACCAGCCGACGCGCTGGCGAAGCAATTCGTGGCCATCCGCGTGGCGCTCTGCGACGCCGGCTTGGGCTTGGCGAAGATGCGGATCGAGGGCAAGGCAGTAGCGCCCGAAGGGAACACGGAGCCAGCGTCGTCTGAAGCCGGCGAGTGAGACGGAGGCACGAGTGAGCGTCAGCGACAAGAGTGTCGAAAACGTTGTCATTCTGGGATCGGGCTGCGCCGGCCTGACGGCCGCGGTCTATGCGGCCCGAGCAAACCTGGAGCCCCTTGTTGTTCTCGGCGTGGAAGCGGGCGGGCAGCTCTCGCTGACCACTGATGTCGAGAACTATCCTGGTTTCCCGCAGGGAGTTCAGGGGCCGGAGCTCATTCAACTCATGAAAGATCAGGCGGCTCGCTTCGGGACGCGATTCGTACCGGGAGACGCGACTGCCGCTGATCTGTCCCAGCGCCCGTTCAGGCTCGAAATCGAAGGCTCGCCGATCGAGACCCGGACGCTGATTATCTGCTCGGGCGCATCGGCCAAGATGCTCGGGATTCCGGGTGAGGATCGTCTGCTGGGTCACGGTGTCTCCACCTGCGCGACGTGCGATGGGTATTTCTTTCAAGACCAGGAGCTGGTCGTCGTTGGCGGCGGCGACAGCGCGATGGAGGAGGCGATCTTCCTGACCCGGTTCGCGAGCAAGGTGTCCGTGGTTCACCGCCGGGACGAGCTGCGGGCGTCAAAGATCATGCAGGACCGCGCGTTTGATAACCCAAAGATCGAGTTCATTTGGAACACCCATGCGACGGAGATTGTGGGCGATACCGAAGTCGAATCAGTCAAGCTCTGGAATACGGCCACGGATGAACGGTCGGAGAAACCGATCAAGGGTTTCTTCCTGGCCATTGGTCATATCCCGAACACCGCTATTTTCAAGGGGCAGCTACCGATGGACGATCAGGCGTACCTGCTGCAAAGGGAGCCTGGTCGATCGCACACCGAGATCGACGGTGTGTTTGTCGGCGGTGACGTCCACGATCACGTCTATCGTCAGGCGGTGACCGCAGCTGCCGCCGGGTGCCGAGCGGCGATCGACGCTGAGCGATTTCTGGAACAGGTCGGTGACGCCCCCCAGTCGATGGGTATGGCGGCGCGAACGTCGACCTGAGGAGCGGGGGGCATGCAGGCGGTCGTCAAGATCAACGCCAAGGCTGGAGCCGCTGGGACGACCGTCACCGACGTGCCGACCCCCGAGCCGGGAGTTGGGGAAGTGCGGGTGCGCGTTCAAGCTGCAGCGATCTGCGGTTCTGATCGGCACATCTATCACTGGGATCCGTCGGTGCGACACATGATTCACCCGCCCCGTGTGTACGGGCACGAGTTCTGTGGCGAAATCGACGTGGTGGGCCCGGAACCAGGCCGGGATGATCTCCAGCCCGGCGACTATGTATCCGCCGAGATGCACGTGACGTGCGGGCGTTGCACACCGTGCCGGAGCGGGCAGGCCCACGTCTGCAAGCGAACTGAGATCATCGGCTTCCATCACGATGGGACGTTCGCCGAGTACGTTATCGTCCCGGCACGCAATGTCATTCGTTTGCCGCGTGAAGTTGTGCCGCTGAAGATCGGCGCTTTTCTGGATGCATTGGGCAACGCCGTTCACACCGTGCAAGACCATTGTCTCACCGACGCCCGGGTGGCCGTTTTGGGATACGGTCCGATTGGGGCCATGGCGGCGGCGATCGCCGAGCATCAAGGCGCCGGGCACATTTACATCCTCGATGTGAGCGAGCGGGCGATCGCACAGGCCGAATGTTGGCGCGCGGATCGCGGCGCGACCGGCGTGACGGTGCTCCGAACCGGTGGAGACCTCATCGCTGAGGCGACGCGCCGGATACTCGAAGAGACCGATGGCGGCGTCGACCTGGTCTTGGAGATGTCGGGCGCCGAGTCGGCTATCAACCAGGGTTTGGAGATCGCCCGTGGCGGCGCTTCGTTATCGATGCTCGGAATCCCGTCACAGGAAGCGATTACGATCGAGCACTTTACGCGGCACTTGGTCTTCAAGGGCTTGTCTATCCACGGAGTCACGGGGCGGCGTCTGTTCTCGACCTGGGAGAGGATGCTGGCGCTGCTGGCCGACGGGTTACAGGTCGACTCGCTTGTGTCACACGAGTATCAAGGGTTGGATGATTTCACCAGCGGCATGGAGGCGTTTGATACCCACGAAGCGCTCAAGGTGGTCTTCTATCCACACGCGGAGAATGGACATGCGTGACGCTCACGCACTCCTTGATCACTTGGCGGCAGAGATTCTCGCTCAGAAGGAAACTGGGACGTACAAGGTCGAGCATCAGCTTGAGGGACCCCAGGGCGCGACGGTGCATGTTGACGGGCGTTCGATCGTGATGCTGACCTCGAACAACTATTTGGGACTGGCGGATCATCCGAAAGTGCGTGACGCAGCTCGGAAGGCGATCGATAAGTGGGGTTTTGGGATGGCCTCGGTGCGGTTTATCTGTGGGACCCAGACCCTTCATCTTGAGCTCGAGCGCCGGATCGCGGACTTCTTCGAAACCGATGACGCGATTCTCTACACGTCGTGTTGGAACGCCAACGAAGCACTGTTTGCGACCACGCTAACGGACGAAGACGCGGTATTCTCGGACGAGTTGAATCATGCGTCGATTATCGATGGCATCAGGCTCTGCAAGGCGCAGCGGTATCGTTATCCGCACGACGATCTAGCAGCTCTCGATGAAACGCTCGCGAAGGACGAGTCGCGGCACCGAATGGTCGTCACCGATGGTGTTTTCTCGATGGAGGGCAAGCTCGCGCGCCTGGATGAGCTTGTCGCTTTATGTCGCCGGCACGGTGCTCTGCTCGTCGTCGACGACTCACACGCCACTGGGGTGTTGGGCACCAGGGGTCGCGGCACCGCCGAGGAGCTGGGCGTTCACGGTCAGATTGACATCACCACCGGCACGCTTGGCAAAGCAATGGGTGGAGCCGCCGGGGGGTTCGTTGCTGGCCCGCAGTCGGTGATCGAGACGCTGCGTCAACGTTCCCGGCCATATCTATTTTCGAACTCGTTGCCACCGATGATCGTCAACGCTTCGTTGGCAGCGTTCGACCTACTCGATGAATCTCCGACTCTGGTCGCGCGATTGCGAGAGAACACTCACTTTTTCCGCACCGGACTCAAGTTGCGTGGGTTCGATGTCCCGGAAGGCGTTCACCCGGTCGTTCCGGTGATCGTCGGAGAAACGGCGTTGGCGATTCAGATGTCAAAGGAGCTTCTCGACGAGGGGGTATACGTGTCAGGCTTTGGCTATCCGGTGGTGCCACATGGCGAGGCTCGGTTGAGGGCCCAGATCTCTGCCGCGCACACGAGAGAAGAGCTTGAGCATGCGGTCGCGGCGATCGAGAGGGTCGGCCAGCGCCACGGGGTAGCAGCCGCATGACCGGCGCAGACGAGATCGTAATCGACGAACACGTTCAGGTACGTCGGTTCGTGCTCAACGATCTACTGACAAACGGGTTTGTGGTCCAAGCGATGGACACCGGCTCGTTGGTCGTTATCGACCCAGGCGACCGAGGTAGCGATCTGATCACGGCGGCGGAAGCGTGGGGTGGCGACGTTCGGTGGATCCTGGTGACCCACCTCCACGGCGATCACTGGGCAGCGCTGGCCGAGGTTGTCAAAGCGTTGGGGGCGCCCGTGGTCGGGCCTCCGGGTGCGCCGTTCCACGTCGACCGAGCGGTTATCGGCGGCGAGGACCTTCACTTTGCCGCCCACAATATCCACGTTTCGGCGACCCCGGGACACAGCCCGGAGAGCGTGAGTTACCACATCGACGGCCACGTCTTCCTCGGCGACTTCCTGTTCCGATTGGGGAGCGGCCGAACCGATGGTGGTGACGCCTCGACCGAGGCGCTCATGGCCACGGTGCGCGATGTCTTCCCGGTGTTGTCGGACGAGACTACGCTGTGGTGCGGTCACGGGCCGCCATCGACCGTCGGCGAGGAGAAGCGTGGCAACCCGTTCTGGAAGATCGCCCTCGAGGGTGATCCGCCGAGTCCCGTCGACGAGGTCATCTACCAGGGCGCCACCGTCCCTGTACTCGCTTGGGCCGATGACTATGACGGCGGCCGCAAGGCGCTGCTCGAGCTTGGCCACGGCGGACGGGTGATCGTCCCCAGCTCGCAGGTGGAGCATCGGTAGCGCTGGCCTGAGACCACGATCGAAGCGATGAACTACGGACCCACCGGCACGATCACGTTTCTCGCTACCGATATTCAGGGTAGTACGGAGATGTGGGAGCGGTACCCGAGCAGCATGTCGTCCGCTCTGGAGCGCCACGATGCACTGTTGGGTTCCGTCGTAGAAGAACACGGCGGTAAGGTTTTCAAGAACGTCGGCGACGGCGTCCTTACGGCCTTCGACTCAGCCCCACAGGCGGTGGCGGCGGCATTGGCCGCGCAACGTCAGCTGACGGAAGAGGAGTGGAGCACACCAGAACCGCTGCGTGTTCGAATGGCGATTCACAGCGGTGAGGCCGAAGCCCGCGGCGGTGACTACTTCGGTACAGCGCTCAACCGAGTGGCGCGCATTCTAGCTGCAGGTCATGGCGGTCAGGTCCTGCTTTCCCAAGCGGTCGAACGATTGGTGTCGGAGCGATTCCCGGAAGGGGTCGCGTTGCGCGATCTCGGTCTGAGATCGCTCAAAGACCTGACCGAGCCGGAGCGCGTCTTTCAGCTCGTGATGGCTGACCTGCCGGATGAGTTTCCACCGCTCAACACGCTCGACGCCCGACCGAATAACCTTCCCGCACAGGCGACCGTGGTGGTCGGTCGTTCGCGAGAGATCGAGGAGGTACGAAAGCTGGTCTTGCGTGACGATGCCCGGGTGGTCACGCTGACGGGCCCGAGCGGGACGGGAAAGACCCGACTCGGGGTCCAAGTGGCAGCCGAGATCGTCGACGCCTTCGAACACGGCGTCTTCTTGGTGGATCTGGCGGTCGTTCGCGAGCCCGACCGAGTCGCGATGGCGATCCTCGAGGCGCTGGAGGTCGAAGCGGATGGCGCGGATGACCCCAAGAGGGTTCTGGCGGAGTTGCTGAGCGATCGGCAGTTGTTGCTCGTGCTCGACAACTTCGAGCAGGTATTGGCGGCCGCCCCGTACGTGGCCGATTTGATGCGCGACGCTCCTCGGCTGACGGTAATGGTTACCAGCCAGGCGCCACTCCGAATTCGCGGCGAACACGAGTACCCGGTTCCGCCGCTGACGTTTCCGAATCCGAAGCGACTACCGCCGATCGAGAAGCTGACGGACTACGAGTCGGTGGTGTTGTTCACCGAACGGGCGCGGGCGGTGGTGCCATCATTTCAGCTCAGCGAGGGGAACGCGCAGGCGGTGGTCGAGATCGTCCATCAGTTGGATGGGCTCCCGCTGGCGATCGAGCTCGCTGCCGCCCGCGTGAAGATGTTCCCGCCTCAGGCTTTGGTGCGCAGACTTGGCCGCAGGTTCGATTTCCTGACCAGCGGGACCCGCGATCTGCCCGATCGGCAACGGACGCTGAGGGGTGCTTTGTTGTGGAGCTATAACTTGTTGAACGAAGAAGAGAAGGCGCTGTTTCTCAGGCAAGCGGTGTTTGACGGTGGCTTCACGATCGAGTCAGCGGAGAGAGTGTGTGTGGCCGAAGACGAGCACTTCGATGTCGTCGAGGTGCTGTCTTCCCTTGTCGATAAGAGCTTGCTCAGACTTTCGCACGGCGAGACTGACGAGCCCCGCTTCGAGCGGCTGCGGACGATTCGCGATTTCAGCATCGAGTTGCTTGAGGAATCGGGCGAGGCCGATCGATGGCGGAAACGACACGCCGAGGAGTTCGCAGCATTCGCCGGGATGCTAGATCCGAGTCGGGCAGTCGATCCTGGAGGGGGAGCACCGGAGATGTTCACGAAGCTCGCCCACGAGTACGAGAACATCCGCACCGCGTTGCACTGGACACTCAAGACGGGAGAGGGAGCTCTCGCGGTCAGACTCTCACAGGCGCTACCTGCGATCTGGTTTCGGCGGGGCTTTCTTGAAGACGGTCGGCGGATGTTGGAAAAGCTCGAGGCTCAAATCGATACGTTGTCGCCGCTCGATCGGGCTCACACGATCAATCTGTCGGGTCGGCTAGCTCAGATACAGGGAGACAACAGTCCAGCCACGATCGCGAGGTTCGAGGAGAGCCTCGCCCTTTACAGAGAAGCCGGCCACGATGCTGGAACAGCCAGAGCGCTGATGAACATAGGCAATGCAAGGAGCCGGGAGCGGGCGGTAGACGAGGCGCGGGCGTTGTTTGAGGAGGCGCTGGCGCTGTATGAAGCGATGGATGACTCGTTTGGGGTGAGCACTGCTCTCATGAACCTGGGCGACTCGTATTTGGCGGAAGGCGAGATTGATCAAGCCGAGACGTATTTTCGCCAGGCGCGCGATCGGTCGCAGCGTGAGGGCAACACAGTGACGCTCGGTTTTGTCAACCAGTACCTAGGCGTCGTCGCCCGGCAACGCGGAGACTTGGAGACCGCTCAACGCCACCACCAGGACAGCTACGATCTGTTTATCGAGTTGGGTGCTCAGATTGGCATCGCGTGGTCTCAGTTTTACCTGGCAGGGTTAGCGAGGGCTCGAGGCGAAATTGACCACGCGCGCAAGTCGTACTGCGAGGCGTTGTCGGGTTTTCGTGAGCTCAAGGTCGACGCCGGCATCGGCTGCACGCTGTCTTGTTTGGCTGGCTTGGAGGCGGAAACAGGTCAGTTGGAAGTGGCGGTACGGCTGCTCGGTGCAGCAAATCGGATTCTCAAGACGGTGACGATGACGAGGTCGACGCTAGAGCGGGACGATTGCGAGCGGATCCTCGAAGTCGGCCGTGACACGCTCGGTGAGAAGGCTCTGGAGCGATTGCTGGCCGAGGGCCGCGCCCTCGAGTTGGACGCTCTCGATCGGCTCGTTCAGCCTCAGCCCGTCAACTAGCAGGCGTCGACGTGGGCTGGGGACGGATCCGGATCTTCGTCATACTCACCACCACGCTGGTGGCGATCGCGATCGGACATTCTCTGTGGCGCTATCGTTCGCAGGCCCCGTACCGCGACGCTTGGAGCCAGGTTTCAGTCACGCTCAATGAGCAGAAGACGCGGATCGACTCGCTGTCAACAGTGGTAGCGGAGCTGGAGGCGGAGGTCGACGAGGGTAAGGACAGCCTGAGCGAGTTCGGTCTCGAGATCGCCAGGCTCGAGCGGCGGGCGGTGAACGGTCGGCTTCCAACCGGCGAGTATCAGCGCTACCGCGGTGTGATCGCACGCCACAACGAGGTCGTCGAGGCTCACAACACCAGCGTCGCCGAGATGCAGCGATCTTACTCTCAGTACTCGACCCTGGTCGATACACACAACGCACTCATCGACAGCGCGAACCAACTCCAGCGAATGGCGGTCGAGCGCGGGATCCAGCTGCCGACGATCGAGAACCTACGTTAGGCGGCGGTCGTTACTCGTAACGGAGCGCTTCGATCGGGTCCAACGAGGCCGCCTTGTGGGCCGGGAAGATCCCGAAGAAGATCCCGATTGCCGCGCTGAAACCAACGCCAACAAAGAACGACCACAGCGGAACGGCGACGGGAAAGTCGATGAGCTTGGCCACCCCCGCACCGAGCGCGCTACCGATCGCGACACCAAACACACCGCCGATGCCGGTGAGCACCGCGGCTTCGACTAGGAATTGCCACAGGATGTCGCGTCGCCGGGCGCCGAGCGCCTTCCGAACGCCGATCTCGCGGGTTCGCTCGGTGACGCTCACCAGCATGATGTTCATGACCCCGATCCCTCCGACCATCAAACCGATCGAGCTGATCACGATCATCGCCAGAAACACCGACCCAGTGATCTGATCCCAGAGCTCTAAGAAGTTGGACTGAGTGACGATGTCGAAATCGTTTTCTTCACCAGGCCGGAGTTTATGTCGCGCCCGAAGCAGAAACGTGATGTCATCACGGGCGCGATCGAGGCCAGCCTCGGGCGTCGGCACAACCGTCAGCATGATATCCATCACCGGGTTGGATTCGAAATCGCGGTGGAACGAGGTATAGGGGATGATGACGCGGTTGTCCTTGGTTTGACCCCAAAGCAGCATTATTTCTTCTTCGAATACCCCGATGACCGTGTACGGCAAGCCACCGATCCGGATCGACTTTCCGACCGCGTCGACGCGTGGAAAGAGTAGGTCGGTGATCCCCTTCCCCAAGACGACAGCTCGGTTGCGGTTGGCGACCTCGCTGGACGTAAAGAAGCGCCCAGTCTCGACATCGGCGGCGTTGATCGCGGCGTAGCGTTCTGTGGTTCCGAGGAGATCCTGGGTCGTCTTGTTTGCGCGGTAGGATATCTGGCGGCTGACCGGAAACGCCGTCCCGAGCATGATGTCGGTGTTTTGTACCGTCGACAGCCGGCTGATCGCAGCTTCGTCTTGTTCGGTGATGTCCGGTCGACGTTCCAAGCGCATGAGCTCGCGCTCGCCGGCCACGATTCGACCGGCCCACTTGCGCAGAAACATGTGGTCCGCACCGATGTCCCGTATCTCGCCGACGATCTCGCTATCCAGCCCGCGCACGAGCGAAGTCATCCCGACGATGGCGGTGACACCGATGATGATGCCGATGATCGTCAGGACCGAGCGAAGCCGATGCGACCACAGCGTGGCGAACGCCATGCGGGCGCTCTCCAAGAACTGACTGGAAGTGGCTCTGGTGGGAAGATCCGGACGCATCGCCTACTCGTATCGGAGGGCGACGATCGGGTCGAGGCGCGCCGCCTTGGCCGCGGGGTAGATACCGAAGGCGATACCGACGATCGACGCCAGACCGATGCCCAGTACGATCGACCACCAGGTAAGGGAGTAGGGAAGAGGGGTGACCTTTGAAATGGTGACCGCGATCCCGAACCCGAGTCCGACGCCGATCATGCCACCCAGCGCGGCCAGTATCACGGCCTCGACGAGGAACTGGCGCAGTACGTCGCGTCGTCGGGCGCCGAGCGCTTTGCGAATGCCGATCTCACGAGTGCGCTCGGTGACGGCAACGAGCATGATGTTCATGACCACGATCCCACCGACCAGGAGAGAGATCGCCACCAGGCCGACAAGTGCCGAATAGATTCCGGTCGTCACCTTGTCGTAGAGCTCGAGAAACTCTTGAGTCGTGATGAAGCCAAAATCGTCGGATTCGGATGGCCGCAGTCGATGGCGAACTCGCATCAGCATCCGCGTCTCATCGATTGCGCCCTGAACGTTGTCGGCGTCGGCCGCCTTGATCGAGATGCTCACGCTGGCTCGTCGGTCGTAGATCTTTTGCCAACTGCTGAGCGGGACAACGACAAAATCATCTTGAGTGGCGCCAAACACGGTGCCCTGCGGCTTGGCGATCCCAACTACCGTGAAGTGGCGGCCACGCACGCGAATCGTATCGTCGATCGGATCACTCGTCGGGAAGAGCTCCTCGGCCACTTCGTGACCGATGACAGTGACGGGACGGGCTCGCTCGATTTCCAACGGTGCCAGATGACGGCCGCGCTCGATTTCGAACGTCGAAAGAAACGGGAACTCCGTACCGACGCCGCGAACCATCATGTCATCCACCGAGCGATTGCCGCCCCAGACCTTGTCCCGCCGGTGCACGTCGGCAGCGACGTACAGCAAGTTGTCACCCTGTCGGCTTAGGGCGAGCGCGTCTTCGTTGGTCAGCTCGGGTCGTCGCTGGGCCTCGATGATCGAACGCCAATCGAAAACGTCGCTGGTGCCCATCCGATCGAGGATAAACACATCCGCGCCACGCCCGGTTACCAAGTCGGTGACCTTTGAGTTGAGACCGTTTATTACGGTTACGACCGCGATAATCGAGGTAACCGCCACGATGATTCCGAGCAGCGTCAGAAAAGAACGCAGCTTATGTGCGCGTAGCGAAACAAACGCCGAAACGACAGATTCCCAGCCACTCATAGGAGTTAAGACTAAGTGGCAGGTGGCGCCTGGCCAACCATCGCCTCTACGTTGACCTCGGATGTTGTTGGGAGCGCATATGTCGACGGCGGGAGGTCTCCATACCGCGTTCGAGCGCGGCGACGCGCTCGACTGCACGGCGATCCAGATCTTTACGTCGAGTCCCAGGCAGTGGCGTGGGCGAGAACTCTCAGATGATGACGTCGAGCGATTCCACTCAGCGTGGTCGGATTCGAACTGTGAAGTCTGTCTGGCTCACGACATCTACCTGACACGTCTTGGCACCCGTGACAAGACGATTCTCGGAAAATCGCGGCGAGCGTTTGCCAACGAGCTGGAGACCTGTCACCGACTCGGTTTGCAGTTTTTGGTTATGCACCCCGTGGGAGATAACGATCCCGATGAGCATGCGGTGCTGGATCGGGTCGCCGATTCGCTCAACGAGATCTTCGATCGCGTCGCGGATGGTGGTACGCGAGTGCTGCTGGAGACGACCGCCGGACAGGGCGCCAACGTTGGCTATCGGTTCGAGCAGCTGGCGCGCATCATCGAAGGGGTGGAAAACGCTTCGAGGCTGGGCATCTGTCTCGATACATGCCACGTGTTCGCTGCTGGTTACGACATTTCGACCGCGACAGGATGCAAGAAAACACTGGCCGAATTCGACGCCATCTTGGGATTGGAGAACCTGCGTGTTCTGCATTTAAACGATTCGGTTAAGCCGCTAGGAAGCCGAGTTGATCGCCATGCACACATCGGCCAGGGGGAGATCGGAGACACTGGTTTCAAGGCGATCATGCGAGATCGTCGTTTCGCGTCCGTAGCCAAGGTTATCGAGACGCCAAAGGACGATGTCATGGATGAGCGGAACTTGACCCGTCTCAAGCAGCTGGCTGGCAAGCGTTGAGCCTCAAGATTGGCCGCGGATGGCTGTTGTTTCTAGCGGCAGTCATGGTTGGCTTGCTGCTTCGGCTGTGGTGGCCGGATCAGGATGTGTCGTCCGGTGTCGAATCGGTGACCGAATCGATGACATCCACCCCCGGCGAAATCGCAGGAGAATCAGTCGTCGTAAGCCCGGCGCCAGGTTGGGCTCTCTTGTCCGAGGACGATCGACGCCGCGCTGATACACCGCTCTCGGACGGCGCTCAGGCTTGGCTCGGAACCGAACGGGAAACTGTTCTTAGGGTCGCCGATCTGTTTGACATCTCGCCGGTGGCGTTGGGTGGCATTGTGGCGGCCGAGAAGACGTTGCTGGTGGGTCGTGTGGATGCGATCGGCGAGGAGCTTTTTGGCACCATCTTTGGGTCGCTTCGCGAGCAGGACCTCGAACGATGGGCCAGGGATCAAGAGGCCGCCTTTCAGCGCGGCGAAATGGACGGTCGTAGCGGTGGTGTCGTGCGCAACCCGTATCTCTGGACACTTGGTCCAGCCCAGGTTTCATTTCGGCTGGCGATCCAGTACGAACCGGTGATCGCTAGGCAACTCGATCGACCCCAACGTGGAGCCAAGGGTGTCCTACAGGCTGTGACCTCGATGCCGGGAAACCTCGAGTACGCGGCCGCACTGTTGGCCGAGGCGCAGCGCGCCTACGGCGAGGTCGGGATGGACATTTCGACCAGTCCTGGCGTCTTGGCCACGCTCTACCATCTCGGCGCGCCGACATTTCGAGCTCGTCGGTTGGCCAGCGAAAACTCCACGCGACGGGCACGCGGCGAACCGTTGATCGAACCTCAAGTCAACTACTACGGTGCATTTGTCAGTCGGCACGCCGCTGAGATCGCAGAGATTCTCGAGGATTAGGTCGAGCTTAGGGTCCCGTCGATGCGGTGGATGGGGTGGCGGGCGCAAGCTCTCCCGGTCGAGCGAACTTGAGGAGCATCCGGTCGGTCAAGTGGCGCCGACCCTCCCAGAACTCGGTATGGTCATCGGATGGGTTGCGGAGGATCGTACTGTTTGAGATGAACTGGAATCCCGCTGACTGGAGTTCGTCGATCACGGTCTGCTCGCCCATGCGGTGCGTTTTCATATCGTGTCCATACTCCTGACCGAGCCTGACCTCGATCACCCCCAACTCGCCGTCAGGCTTGAGTGCCCGCAGCAGGTGGCCTAACGCCACCCCGGGATCGGCGATCAGGTGAAATCCCCGTACGATGAGGACCGCGTCGAGAGCCCCGTCGGGAAGCTGGCTGAGCGAGTCGACTAGCATGATGTTGCCGGCCTGCGCCAGGTCGCCGCGGTCCACTCGCGCCGCCAAGGTGGGCCGGTACCCCTCGGCAAACACTTGACCGGTCGGTCCGACTCGCTCTCTCAACAGGTAGGTGTAGTACCCGCCACCGGCGAGGATGTCGGCCACCACGTCGCCCCTGCTGATTCCCATGAAGTCCATTACTTCTTGAGGCTTGGAACCAGCGTCACGGGCCAGCTCGCTAGCACGGCTCGGGATCTCGTCGTCGTGCACGTGATCGGCAGCCGACGAGTCAGACATCGCAGCGGAGTCTGGATCGGCGGTGGTATCTTCGACTGGCGCGCTGCCTTGGCACGCGCCAATCAGGGTGGCGAGACACAGCCCGATCGGGAGATAGCGGTGACCAAGCATGAAAAGAACGTAACACACCTGGCGGCGGGGGCCACGCGCGCGTGACGGTCGAGCCGATCGAGGTCACCAGCCCGCGCCAGATCGCGGCCAAGTTTCTGGGTGGGTTCGTCCCCGCGGTGGCCTACCACTTTGGCGTGCTTGAGGTCCTCCAGGAGCGCGGGTTCGTGCTGCGGTCGGGGTTTCGCCGACCAGACGAGCCGCGCCAGACGGGCCCACCAGGGTTCGATCTGATCGTCGGCTCCTCGGCCGGCGCCTTTTTCGTCGTTGCCGCCTGCGCCGGAGCGACGCGCGACGACTTGGTTGGTGCGATCGAGACCGGGGAGGCTCGCTTTGATCCGTTTGATGCCAAGTTGCTGGGAGTGGGGGACGGTCTTCTGCGCAAGACTTTGGATTGGGCCCAACAGGGGCCACGGCCATCGTGGAGGAACCGCCGGACATGGAAGGCATGGGCCGCCGAGTCGACTCTGAACACGTTGTTTCCGCTGTGGAAACTGGATTCGATCGGGCGCTACCTGGGGCAGGGGATCCTCGGTGGTCGATCGTGGCGAGACCTCCGCTCGGAGGCGGCGATTCTGACCGTGGATCTGAACCATCCGGTGACGCTTATCACTGGCGAGCGCGAGTCACCGATCCTGCAACTCTTCCGCGATGAGCCGGTGGGAGCCGAGGCGATTCACCGCATCCTCGGCTCTGAAGGTCACAAGATCGTCAATGAGTTTGCGACCGCTGGCGTCCCGCGCGATCACCCTGTTCTGGCGCCGCTGGCCGCTCAACCTTGGCGACGACTGACCAGCGTTTCGATTCGTGGTGTCCCGATGGCGACCGCAGCGATTGGATCGATGGCCACATTTCCGTTCTACGCGCCGGTACGGTTCGTCGACGAATTGGGGAAGCCCTATCGACTGGGCCACTATCGGGTGGTGGTCGAGGACGGCGAAGACCGTAACCCGTTCACCACCGACGTTGCTGAGGAATCGGGTGCGGATTTGGTCATCATCTCCTCGATTAGCGCTCCGTACAAGTACCTCCACGGGCTGGGCTCGCTGTCGGAACGCGGATATGGCGCCATGCACTATCAGAAGTCGGCGCACAGTCGAGATTCGAAGCAGGAGAACGTCGTACGCATGCACCGTGATTTTCGACGGTTGTACGAAACTGCGCACGAGCTGTTGGAACGATCCGAATGCAGCCCGGACGCGCTCGACGAGCTACGGGCAGCGTTTCACGAGGTTGCCTGGATCGATAACACGCGGGTCCGAATCACACCTGATCCCGACGTGGCGGCCGAGAATCACATTCTGCGGACGCTTGATCCGCTCGAGTTCAGCCCGCAAGCCGTCCACCGTGCCTTCACGCTCGGTCACATGGTCGCGAAGCGGGTTCTCAAGCGATACCGGTTCGAGTTTCTCGACTGAGCTCGCCGAGCGGCGTGGTTATGGCGCCGGACGACCGGTAGATTTCCCCTGTGGCGCTCAAGGTCAACGAGATCTTCTACTCGATTCAGGGCGAATCGACGCACGCCGGTCGCCCATGTGTGTTCGTGCGGCTCACATACTGCAACCTTCGCTGCACCTACTGCGACACCGAATACGCCTTCTACCGTGGATCGGAACGCTCAATCAACGAGATCTTGGAAGAAGTTGCTGCCTACCGTTGTCGGCTGGTGGAAGTAACGGGTGGCGAACCGCTCATTCAGCGCGAGACGACGCACCTCCTTGAGCGGCTGCTGGAAGAAGGCCACGAAGTGCTGCTCGAGACGAGTGGAGCGTGGCCGATCGAGCACGTTCCCGACGGGGTCAGGATCATCATGGACCTCAAGACCCCAGGCAGTAGGATGGTCACAAGCAACCGTTGGCAAAACCTGCAGCATCTAGACGGTGACGACGAGATCAAGTTTGTGGTCTGTGATCGTGCTGATTACGAGTGGGCGCGGAGCGTGATCGGCGAGCACGACTTGACTGCGCGCCATCGGGTCCTGTTATCGCCGTCGCATGGTGAGCTCGATCCGCGTCTGCTTTCCGAGTGGGTGCTCTCCGACAGCCTGCCAGTGCGCGTCCAATTGCAGATCCACAAGTTCATCTGGTCGCCGTCGGCGCGGGGCGTCTAGCATGACCCGCGCGGCCGCGCTCCCGCCGCGCGAGAAGGCCCGCCAGGAAGAAGCCGAGCGGCTGGACGCCGAAATCCTGCACGCCATCGGTAGCGGGTGGTCGGATCCGATCGATGCGTCCTGGTTCGATCGGCTGGCGCAGGATGTCTTCGCTCACCAATTCCGTTTCAATCCGGTTTACCGTCAGTTCTGCGCACTGCACGGCGTCAGCGCGCCGGGCGACGTAGCCGGGTGGAAGCAGATCCCTCCGGTGCCAACTGGGGCGTTCAAGGTCGGACGATGGGCGACGTTCCCCGAACCGCGCGAGGCGGCGGCTTTCCGCACCTCTGGGACGATCCAGGGGACGCCCGGGGTGCATCGGTTTGACACCCTGGCGTTGTACAACGCGGCGATCATCTCTTCCGGGCGCCGCTTTCTGTTTCCCGATCGGGACCGAGTCTGGTGCTTGTTTCTATCGCCTTCGCCAGCCGATGCTCCCGACTCGTCGCTGGTGCACATGTTCGCGGTCTTCCGAGAGGCATTTGGCGATCCGAGGAGCAGTTTCTTCTTGCGCGGGTCGCCCTCGGGAGGGTTGCGGCTCGAGGATCTTCTCACTGCACTCGACGAAGCCGAACAGGAGGGCGAACCGGTAATGATCGCTGGTGCAGCGCTCGCGTTCCACCACGCGCTGGGAGCGTTGGGGTTAGAGCCGCGGCGGCTCCCATTGGGCAGCCGTACGATGGTCACTGGCGGCTTCAAGGGTGCGCTTCGGGAGACCGATGCCAATGCGATCGGGAGTGCGATCGAGGCCCAGCTCGGCGTGTCAATCGACCACCAGGTCGAGGAGTACGGGATGACCGAGTTGTCGACCCAGTACTACGACGAGCGGTTGCGAACGGCGGTTGTCGATGATGGTGGTCGGCCCCGAGCCGGATTCCGCGTGCCACCGTGGGCACGGGTGATTGTGATCGATCCTGGAACCGGAACTGAGCTGGGGCCTGGCGAGGTCGGGGCCTTGGTGCACTTCGATCTCGCCAATCGAGCCAGCGCGATCGCCGTTCAGACAAGCGACGTGGGGGAGCGAACGGTTGATGGGGGCATTCTCCTGCGCGGCCGGGAGCCTGAAACCGAGGCTCGTGGGTGTTCGCTGGCAGCCGAACTGTGGCTCGAGCAAGGGTGAGCGGTAACCCGGTCGATCGAGTCGCGAGGCTCGTAGCCGCCGGTGAGCGGCTCAAGAGGCGACCGGTAAGCGAGATCATAGGCGGTCTCGCGGATACCTGTGCCCAGTGGTGTGACGATGATTGGCCAGCGCGTCACCAGGCAACAGAAGCATTGGCTGAGCGTTACCGGGTGCCGACGTCGTCGATCGCTGAAGTGTTAGATGGTGCGTTCAGTGGCTGGACCCGACAGTCTCTCGAGGACTGGGTGGTCGCGGAGTTGGGCGATCTGGGAGCGTTGGACGGGTTCGTGACCAACGGGTCGAGCTCGCGGCGTGCGCTTGGACCCGAGTTCATCGTGGCGGTTGCGGCGCACGGGGTCCCGACCACGCCGATCACCGATATCATCTCCGCTGTGTTGGTCAAAGCGCCAGTGTGGCTCAAGCCGGCGTCTGCGACCGATGATCTGGCGGCGCGATTCGCAGCCACTCTGACCGAGAACGACCCCGAGCTCGGGGCGGCGGTCGTTGTTGATGCCTGGCCCGATCCACCCGGCGGACGTGAGTTTGTGCTCGCCGCTGCCACCACCGTCATCGCCACGGGTCGCGCGGAGACCGTAAAGCGACTGCGGGCGACGGTGAGCCCGGCGTCCAACCTGATCGTTCACGGGCCGCGGTTGTCGGCGGCGCTGATTACGGGTGAGGCGTTGGCCGAGAATTCCATTCGAGTGATCGATGCGCTAGCGCGCGATACGGCGTTTGCCGGGCAGATGGGGTGCCTGTCGCCGGTGACGGCATTTGTGGAGGCATCGCGCCGCGACGTGGCGTCGCTGGTCGAGCCACTCCTCGAGGCGTGTGTGAGCCGTTGGCCGTCACCACCGCGATGTGAGGCTGCGGCTGGTGAACAAGCCGCATTTGGTGAGTGGCGATCGCTGATGGACGTCGAAGCATCGGCTGGGATAGCCAATCATTGGGCGGGCGATCTCGATCGTCCTTGGACGGTGGTCGCGCGCAGCGAACCAGAACACCTCTCACCTCCGCCGGTGCCGCGGTTTCTTACGCTGACGCCGATCGATGACGTCGACCAATCGATCGGACTGTGTGCTGAGCGGAGGGGGTTGATCGCTACCGTAGGTGTTGCCGCTACTAGCGAGCGTCGTCGCGACATCGCCCGCGCGCTGTCGATGGCTGGCGTTGAGCGAATCGCAGCCCTCGGTTCGATGCAGCGACCGCCATTTGATTGGCGACGGGATGGACGACCGACGCTTGCGGACTTGGTTCGTTGGGTGGAGTTGGAGGGGTCATGACAAAAAAGCGGCCGGTCGCGAAACCAACGCAACCGGCCGCCTGGGATCGAAAGAGCTTGCTCGTTACTCCTTTTCTACTCGCTGCACTTTGACAGCCTGCGGTCCCTTAGAACTCTTGCTGATTTGAAACTGTACTTGCTGACCTTCGGTCAGTGTCCGAAAACCGCTCCCGACGATATCGCTGTAGTGAACGAAGATGTCGCTGCCGTCGGGACGCTCGATAAAACCGAACCCTTTTTGCGCGTCGAACCACTTCACGGATCCGAGCTCGGCAAGGGCGTCTCCCTGTCCAAACAGGTTCTTGAGCATGCGGCCAACCGAAAAACTCCCATTGGAACCCATGGGGAACCTCCGAGATACAAACGAGAAAACGGTTCAAATGAAGGTCGTAAGTGACAACCGATTAGTCACTTACGACTATGACGATCACCGCGCCCTCGTCCGGCGGCGGCGCGCGCAATATAGGGCATAGGACACCGACGGGCAAAACCCATTTGGTGGATAGGGGTTCGGTCCGGGCCTATACTCCCAGCGCCTACCGAGGAGGAAGAATGGAACTCACCGAGCGCGAGCGATCTCGGTTGAGGCAGCTGGTTGCCGAGGCACGGGGATCTGCCCCGGATGATCGCGTGCTCGCCGGGCTCGAAGCAAAGCTGGCCGCCGGCGGGGGGCCGATGTTCGCCAAATACGCCGAGCTGCTTGAACCCGCACCCGAGACGGACCCCGAAGTCTTGGCTCGGCTACGCGAGGCGGTCGATTCCGCCTCACGCATCGCAATACGGTATACGGCCCGCACGACGGGCGAGACAACGGAGCGTGTCGTGCGGCCGTTCAATATCCATTTCTATGACGGGCGCGAGTACCTCGAAGCGTACTGCGAGCTGCGCGCTGCGGATCGAGTTTTTGCGGTTGGTAACGTTGAAGGGATTCTGGACCTGACCGATGGAGAGACGGAGTCGAGCGAGTCGGTGTAACCGATTGCAAGCCCTAGGGACCCGAAAGCGAAAGCCCCGCGGTGCAATTGCCGCGGGGCTTCGTTGTTGTCTGGACACGCGGATGAGAGTGTCAACTTGGTCGTGGGCGGCGATCGGGTAAAACGAGGGAACGCAATCGTGCCGCTCGTTCCACGGTCGAGGGATGAGTTCTCAAGAGCCCCCCCGCGCGCTTTTCGAACTCCTTGATCGGGTCGACGATGTAGAGCGGTGCGGTGGCCCGGTTGGCGACCTCGAGCACCTCGGGGTCTCCGGCGATCTTCTCGAGCGCTCGCGCCAACGCTTCGGGATAGCGGGTCATCTCGGCACCGCTGAGGTCGGCCAGCGTTTCTCGCTGACGGGAGACAGCGGCTTGTAGCAGCCGCGCCGAGATCGGCGCCAGGATGGCGACCAATATTGCGACCGCGATCATGATGGCACTGGCGCCAGTGTTACGTGCACGTCGCGGCCCGCCACCCCACCACATGTGTCGAATCGCCAGATCGGCCAGCAGCGCGATCGCCCCGACGGTGACAGCGACGAGCGTGGTGTAACGGATGTCATGATTGCGGATGTGTGACAGCTCGTGGGCGATCACGCCTTGCAGCTCATCGCGATCGAGCTTCTGGTACAATCCGCGGGTCACCGCGATCGCTGCGTGCTGGGGGTCGCGACCGGTGGCGAACGCGTTGGGTGCGGTGTCGTCGATTATGAAGATGTCGGGTCGCGGCAAACCCGAAGCCAGGGCCATCTCGTCTACGATGTTGATCAGCACGCGATCCCGCTCCGGATCGGCGGGCCGCGCGTCGCTGGCGGCGAGCGTCATTTGGGCGCCGCCATACCAAGTGATCGTCAAGAACACGACCGCCACGGCCCAAGCAGTGACCAGACCGGTCAGCGGATCGCCCCAGGCAGCACCCAACACCGCTCCCAGCAACGCCAGTAACAGGGCGATACCGGCCGCCAAGAACCATGATCGCCGGCGGTTGGCTTTGATCTCGCCGTAGAGGCCCCGGCTCTTCATCGCGCCCAACCAGCAGGGCCGAAGCCTGATCTAGCGGAGATCTACTTTGACCGGCTCGCGCTCGGCATCTTCGCCGGTCTCGAAGAACTCGCGAGCGGTAAAGCCAAGCACCCCGGCGATCAGATTGGTGGGGAACGTCTGAAGCCGGGTGTTGAACCGCATCACGGTGTCGTTGTAGAACTGACGCGAGAACGAGATCCGGTTCTCGGTGCTGGTCAACTCCTCTTGCAGCTTCAAAACGTTCTCGTTGGCTTTGAGCTCGGGGTAGTTCTCGACTACTGCGAATAGCGACCGCAACGCACGGGTCAACATGTTGTCGGCCTGCGCCTGCTCGGCCGGTCCCTGGGCGGAGACCGCCTGGGCTCGGGCTTCGGTGACTTTGGTGAGCACGTCCTGCTCGTACTCCATGTAGTCCTTGACCGCCTCAACGAGGTTTGGGATCAAGTCGTAACGGCGCTTGAGCTGGACGTCGATCTGGGACCACGCGTTCTCGAGTTGATTGCGAAGCGTGACAAGGCCGTTGTAGGTGAGAATGACCCATCCCGCGACGACGACGATGAGTCCGACGAACAGCAACCCGAGAAGACCGAGTCCGTAGCCGAGCATGGATCACCTCCGGAGAATAGGGGCGGTTAGTCTCCCGACAGCAAAACGATCAAGCCGAGAATGGCGAGTCCGAACAGCAGGATCAACAAAGTCATCAAGTATTCACCACGCGTGGCGACGGTCGTGCCAGCCCCTATATTCGTTCAAATGCAGATCGTCGACCAAATCTCGATCTTTATCGAGAACGAGTCCGGCCGTCTCGGCCGGTTGTGCGAGGTGCTCGCGGCTGCCGGCGTGAATATCCGGGCGATGATGGTTCCGAGCGGAACCGACTATGGGATCGTGCACGCGATTGTCGATACGCACGAGACCGCGCTGCAGATCCTCGAACAAAACTCCTACCGCACGTACACCAGTAGCGTGGTCGAGCTCGAGCTCGATGACGCCCCGGGCGCACTCGCCAGGTTGGCAGAGCAGTTGTCGAGCGCCGAGATCGACATCAAGTACGCCTATGCTGCGGTGGCGGGCGGTCGCGGTCGGTTGATCCTGGCGGTATCTGATGCCGAGCGCGCGAGCAAGATACTCGGCGCCGAGCGCGAAGCGTCCCACCGCTAGCCGTCACGAGGCTCACTGAAACAGCGCCGCTTGCGTGGTCGAGCGTCGTTGGACCAACATCGCATCCGCTGCGGTCTCACCGCTGCGGATCGCGCCTTCCATCGTGGCTGGCCAACCAGTATCGGTCCAGTCGCCAGCCAGGTACAGACCGTCGACTGCACCGATTGGACCGGGTCGATATGCAGCCACGCCGGGTCCCGCGCGAAACGTCGCGCGGGGCTCTTTGACGACGGCGGAACGAACAAGATGGGCGCCGCGGCGAGCCGGAAACATGCGCTCAATCGCTTGATCGCAACGCTGCGCGGCCGCGTCTTTTGGCACATCGATCCACTCCTCGGCAGCGCTAAGCGACACACCCACGCAATGCCCCGCCGCACCAGCTCCAAGTAGCTGGGTCCGGTTGAACACCCACTGCAGATCGGAGCCGAACGTGCCGGCAAAGTCGAGATCGATGACGGGCCGGTCGTACCACAGATAGACGTTTACGATCGCGCTCGTCCCGATGCCCGTGTAGCCCATCGGTGGTTGGGCATGCCGAGGGAGGATCCGTTCCAACGCGTCGGGTGGAACCGCGCACACGGCGTTGGCCGTTTCGAGTCGCTCGCCATCCCTCAACCGGACGGCGGTGATGCCATGGTCGCCGATTTCGACCTCTTCGACGCGACCGCCGAGCCTGACCACGACCCCGGCTCGTTCGAGAGCCCGTCGTCCGGGTGCGCCGATCGCCTGGGTGAGTCCAACTGAGGGCAACCAGACGGCGCCGCCATGGGGGCCAGCCCATAGCGCTTCGCGAACGAAGAAAGCTGTCAGCGGGATGTTGGCATCGCAGGCGGCCATGTTGAGTGCCGGTCGCACCAGTGGATCCCAGAACCGCGTGATCGCAGCCGGCGCCGCGCCACGCGCCAAGAGCCAATCACCGAGTGGGATGTTCTCTAGATCCGCGCATGTGTCGCCGTCGAGACGCGCCAACGCGCGGGCATCTCGCACAACGGTCGCCCGCGAGCGGAGATCGAGGTGTCGATAACGAAGGACGGTGGCCCCCACGTGGAGTGGGGCGGGCAACGGTGCAGCCGCCAGAGCGGCCTGCCGGCCGTCCGGATCTAGGATCGTGACGCCGAGCCGAGGTTGACGCACAAACGCGCTCGCCGGAGCCCCAATCGCATCGAGAAACCCGCGCAGGCGGGTGCATGCACCGACCAGAATGTGCTGGCCGTTGTCGATCTCGGCGCCGGTGTCGGGGTCCTGAAACGAGTACGCTCGGCCACCGAGAAACGGTCTCTGCTCGAGCAGCGTCACGCGGCACCCGGCCTGCGCGAGCTTCAACGCCGCGGCCATGCCGGCCAGTCCGCCGCCTACGATCACGACCGACATTGGGTTGGAAGGGGCTCGGTTCAAGAGAACATGGCCGCCGCCGCTGACCCCAAACCGGATCGGAGTTTGGAAGGAGCCGCGAGACGGACTTCGCCGCGAAGCGTGGACTGGGGATCGGTCGCAATACGCTCGAGCAAACCGTGGTAGACGCCGACGAGCGCCGCCGGACAAGCGCGGGTCGAGCGTGGCAACCGCCGGTACAGCCGTGGGCCGGCGCCGTAGTATCGCCGGGTGCGGTTGACGACCGAGTGTATGAGCGCGTCGAAACCAGCCTCAGCACGACCCTCGGCGACGGCCGCGGCAGTGACCCCAAAACGATCGGTTTCATCGAGTGGTAGATACCATCGACCGTGACCGGCGTCGTCGCGCACATCGCGAAGGATGTTGGTGAGTTGTAGCGCGTATCCCAACTCTTCGGCCGCGGCGGTCGACTCGCTGCCGCTACCGCCAAAGATCCTGAGCGCGATCAGCCCGACGACGCTAGCCACGCCATGGCAGTAGAGGAGCACCGCCTCCCAATCGGGGAATGTTCGCGGGTCGAGATCGCTGGCGACACCGTCGAGAAGCTGCCGGTAGAGCTCGGGCGGGACCTCGAATCGGCCGGTGGCGTGGGCGAGCGCGGCCCACTGTGCATCGGGCGGCCTCCCGGCCATCGACTGCTCGAGTGCCTCGCGGATCGTTGCCAGGCGTCGCTGTTTCTCTTCGCGCGCGCCGTCGCTGTCAACGGCTTGATCTGCTCGCTGACTGAACCAGTAGACAGCCGATAACGCGCGTCGCCGCCGCGGTGGCAGGAGCCGGATACCGAGACCGAAGTTGCTCGCCCATCGACGAGTGTCGGCCTCACACGCGGCGTAACCGGCCGCTACGGCTGGCGTCACGGCTGTCCCGCTCACGACCGCGTCCGGTTAAGTCGAACCCTTTGGCGGGGGGCTCGGAACATCTCGTTTGCGATGATCGCTGTTCGTGTTCCACGGGAGACGACCGGTCGATCATGCAAGGTATCGAATCCCTGGACCTCGATCGCGTCGCAGATCGCCCAGCCGCCGCGCGTGAAACCGCGGACGATCGGGCGCCAACGGACGGGAAGTGAGTCAGCCAACGCCCACCCTTTTTGCAGCCATTGACGAGCCACTGCGACTTGCTCTTCGATCAGGTTGATCAGTGCTGGCGACGCGATAGAACGGCAAAGCTCTTCGTGGGGCTCAACTCCGTGTCGCACACACGCGTCGAGCGGCAGATAGCACCGCCCTTTGTCCCAGTCGCGTCCCAAGTCCTGCCAGAAATTCGCCAGTTGAAGCCCGATGCAGGTCGCATCCGAGAGCGGCTCCTGCCCGCTCCCACGCTCCGTAACCGCCAGGACCATCCGACCAACCGGGGTGGCGCTGTAGCTGCAATACTCGAGTAGCGTGTCGGCGTCGGCGTAGCTGTGCACGGTTTGGTCGCGACGGTTGGCTTCGACGATCCTTAGAAAAAGGTCCGATGAAAGCTGGCGCCGGTTGGCGGTCCGGCTGAGCGCTACCAGGACCGGTTCGTCGGCTGGCGGTTGGCCAGCCAATGTGGCCGTGACGGCGTTCTCCCACCCATCGAGCGCTGCAAGGCGGTCGCCGGTGAACTCGTCGCCCAGATCGTCGGTCGTACGACAGAACGCGTAGATCGCTGCCAGGTCCTCCCGCTCGGCTCGCTTCAGAAGCACCGACCGGACAGGGAAGTTCTCGTAGTGGGTGCGGGCGAGCTCGACACACTCGGCGTGTGAGTCTGGAACCGAACGCATGGCCGGAAGCTAGCCACCGGCGGCGAGAGGTGGCGAACGCGGCTGTCGAGCGCGGCACATGTCCGCTATCTTGCGTTGGTAATGGCTGGCCCCGGGTCAACCAAGCTAGAGCTCGCGATGCGGTGGTTGAACGATTCTTCAATCGATCTCAACCACGAGGAGCGCGAGCTTCTCGAGGAGTACGTTCGGCGTTATCCCGACGACCCTACGTTGACACCGGTCGACCGGCGCCGTTTGGCGCGGGAGTTTGCCTTGATCGCAAGCCGGCTAGCGCACGACGCTGGCGGTTGACCCGTCTGAGGTGACGAACTCGCGCCCCGGCGCATCCGCACCAACCCGCCGTCCATCCTCCGGCCGCGCCACGATGATCGTCATGTTCGGGATCGGCGTGAGTCGCCTTTTTGGGCTCGTTCGCGAACAGATTATCGCGTACTTCTTTGGGCGCGCTGCGACGTACTCGGCGTTTGTCGCCGCCTATAAGCTCCCGAACTTGGTGCGTGTCCTGCTCGGCGAGGGGAACCTGTCGGCCTCGTTGATCCCAGTGCTTGCGGAGCGGATGCGAACCTCCGATCCCGGCGAGGCGAAACGACTCGCGCAGAGCGTCCTCGGGCTAGTGCTGCTGACGGTTGGATTGATCACCCTGGTCGGCATGCTGGCTGCGCCGGCGCTGGCCTGGGTCGTTGCGCCGGGGTTTGGTCCCGAGCTGCGAGCGCTGGTCGAGCGACTGATTCGGATCCTGTTCCCGACGGTTGCGTTTCTGGTCGCCGGCGCTTGGTGTATGGGCATTCTTCACGTCAATGGCCGTTTCTTCTGGCCCAACTTCGCTCCGCTATTCTGGTCTGTGATTTCGGCGGGCGCGCTCATCGCGTTCGTCGGTCGGGTGGAGATGGAGCCGATCTACATATTGGCTTGGGGAGTCGTGGCCGGCAGCCTCGTCCAGCTGTTGGTGCAACTGCCAGCGACCCGCTCTGTCTTGGGAACGCTTCGACCGCGCACAGGCTGGCGCGAGCCTGCCGTTCAGCGAGTAGCGGCGCTGTTCGCGCCGATGATGATCGGCACCGGAGTAGCCCAGCTGTCGACGCTTATCGATATCCAGATCGCCTCGTTTCTTACCGACGCCGGGGTCGCCACGCTGGCCTACGCTCAACGACTCTACCTCCTGCCCCTGTCGCTGTTCGGGGTGGCTATCGCCCAAGTCGCGCTGCCGACGCTGGCGCATGACTTGGTGGGGCAGCCGATCGATGTTGCCCGACACGAACTAGCCGGCTCCTGGCGGCGGATGATCTTCCTGATGCTTCCGGCGAGTATCGGGTTGGTCGCGTTTGGGCGACCGGCGGTCAGCTTGGTGTTCGAACACGGACAGTTTATCAGCGACGACACGAACGCGGTCACGTGGGTTCTGGCGGCATATGCGGCGGGGCTCGTTGCGTACGGTTCTGTGCGTCTGCTCGCAACCGCGTTTTACGCTTTTCAGGATACGCGAACCCCGGTGCGGGTCGCGATCGGCGCGTTGATCGTGAATGCCGCACTCGGCATCGGGTTGGCGTGGACGATCGGGTTGCCTGGCATCGGTTTGGCGACCGCCGTCGCGGCGACCGCGAATGCTGTGACTCTGGGCGCGCTGCTCAGGCGCAGCTGGGGTGGGTTGTTTGATTCGCAGACTTGGCGCGCCGCCAGTCGAATGCTCGGCGCCGCGATCGTTGCTGGGCTCGCAGGGGTGGTGCCCTACCTTTGGATCATGGATCGTTGGTCCGGGTGGTCGCTAGGAGAGCGAGCTGGCGCCACGCTCGCGCTGTATTTGGGCGTCGCGGTGGTTTACTTCATCGTCGCGGCGATCTTGCAGGTCGACGAGCTCAACCGGTTGTTTGGGCGGCGGAGCTGAACATGGGACTGATCCACGCCGCGTTTCACGAACCTCGGACCCGCCTCTACCGCGTCGTCCAGACGGCGGTATGGGGACTCATACTCCT
>JBDGYV010000024.1:0-30412 GCA_039588915.1 Gemmatimonadota bacterium | reverse complement strand
ATGTCGAGGGTGGACGCGTCGTCAAGGCGGTCGTCCAGCCGTGAAGCAGCGCTGCGGTTGGGTGGGGTCGGATCTCATGATCACGTATCACGACGACGAGTGGGGCGTTCCGCTTCACGACGATCGAAAGCTGTTCGAGTTTCTATTGCTGGATGGCGCACAGGCTGGGTTGTCGTGGGAGACGATCTTGAAGAAGCGCGAGAACTATCGAAGTGCGTTTGACGATTTCGACCCCGAAGCGATCGCCCGCTACGACGACGAGAAGACGAGGCAGCTGCTCGCCGACCCAGGCATCGTTCGAAACCGTCAGAAGGTTGCGTCCGCGGTCAAAAACGCGCGCGCGTTCCTCGATATTCAGGCCGAATTCGAGACGTTCGACGCCTACATCTGGGGGTTCGTCGGTGACGAGACGATCCAGAACAAGTGGCGGACGCTATCGGAGATACCAGCCAAGACTGCCGAGTCGGAGGCGATGAGCAAGGACCTGAAACGCCGAGCCTTCGGGTTCGTTGGTCCGACGATCTGCTATGCATTCATGCAGGCCGCTGGTATGGTCAACGACCACACCGTGGATTGCTACCGCTACGCCGAGTGTGCAGCGCTGGTTCAGCGAGGTTAGCAGGATTTAGTCGTCTCGATCCCAGCTCTGCTTGATCTTCACCCGAGAGCTCTTGTCGATCTCGGCCGCGTCGACTTTCTCGTAGGTCATCGTGATCGTCTCCATTGGGCGATCGCCGGATGCGTCGAGGCTGTAACTCGTGATCATGACGTTCTTGAGTTCGTACTTCATGTACGTCGCTCGAGCCCCGGAACGCTCCGGCGCTTCGAACTCTACTTTGGAGAGATGCTCCCCCTTGGCACACGCCAGCATTATTTTTGGCGACGCTGCGTCGTATTCCTTTGTCATGGTCAGTTCCTCTAGAATCACGTCGCCGCGACGACGCGTGGCGACCTCTCCGGGGGTAGGCTTGTGCGCCCCCCAATCGATCGACAGAACGTCGATCCACTTGTCGTGATCCTTGTCCGCAGACTCGCCATCGATGCCGTCGAACTTGATGTACATGTCGGCAGCAGCCGCCGGCGGGTTGGGTACGCGACCCGCGACGATCGGCCGGTCGGGGTCGCCTTGGGCCTGGAGGCTCGGTGGAGAAGCGATCAGCAATGCTACGCCCAAACCGGCTGCGCAAATCCAACGATTGGACTTACTCGATTGACACTCGCTGAACATGGTTCCCCCTCTTGAAGGCGCGCTTGTGGTTGACCCGTGGGTTAACGTGGTCGCGATACCCCCTGTGTTCTAGCAAGTGCCCTTTGCGACCCTGAGGAGCCCCCTGTATCTTGGGGCAAGTCCCGATGCAGCAACCACATAGCGGAGCGGGTCATCCCGCCCCTTCGCGTTCTGGACGGTACCGATGACCGGTCACGAGATCCGCCAGCGATTCATCGATTTCTTCGTCGCCAACGACCACAAGCCAGTGACGTCGGCTCCGCTAGTGCCCGATGACGACCCGACGTTGCTGTTCGTGAATGCCGGCATGGTCCCGTTCAAGGACGTCTTCACGGGTCAACGTGTGCTCGATTACCCCCGCGCCGTGTCGTCGCAGAAGTGCCTTCGCGTCTCGGGCAAGCACAACGACTTTGAAAACGTAGGGTACACACCGCGCCACCACACGTTCTTCGAGATGTTGGGCAACTTCTCGTTTGGTGACTACTTCAAACGTCACGCGATCGCCCTGGCGTGGGAGTTCCTCACCGAAGACCTCGCGTTACCCGCCGACCGGCTCTGGGCCAGCGTCCACAATAGCGACGACGACGCGGCCGAGTTGTGGCCCGAGGTCACCGGGATCCCTGCAGAGCGGGTTCTCCGGATGGGGGACAAGGACAACTTTTGGGCGATGGGTGACACCGGCCCATGCGGGCCGTGCTCTGAGATCTTTTGGGATTTTGGCCCCGAGTACGGTGCGGGCACACCAGCCGACAACGAGGATCGATACCTCGAGATCTGGAATCTGGTGTTCATGCAGTTCGAGAGTCGAGCCGATGGTACGCGGATCGACCTGCCACGACCGTCGGTCGACACCGGCATGGGGTTGGAGCGGATCGCGGCCGTCGTTCAGGGCGTATACTCGAACTATGACAGCGATCTGTTCACTCCGCTGCTCGCGACGATCGCCTCAAAGACGGAGCGCACCTACGAGCCCGATACCGATGTCGGGGTTTCGTTCCGGGTTCTAGCCGATCATGGTCGGGCGGCGACGTTCCTAATCAGCGACGGCGTTTATCCAACCAATGAAGGCCGCGGTTACGTGCTGAGGCGGATCATCCGCCGGGCCGTGCGTCACTACTGGATGCTCGATGTTCATCGTCCCGTCCTGCACGAGATCATTCCTACGATTGTCGCTGAAATGGGCGCGGCGTTTCCCGAGTTGCCGGTCCACGAGCAACAGATCCAGGTGATCCTCGAGGCCGAAGAGGAGCGGTTCCTGCAGACGATCGATCAGGGGATGGAGATTCTGGAAAAGGTGCTTGCGATGACACCAGCGGGTGCCGAGATCCCCGGCGACGATGTCTTTACACTGTACGATACGTACGGTTTTCCACCCGATCTAACCGCGCTTATCGCCACAGAGCGAGGTCATGGGATCGATGACCGAGGCTATCAGAAACTCATGACGGAGCAACGGGAGAGGGCCCGCAAAGCGAGTGGCTTCGACACGGTAGGGGTTGACGCGGTGGATCGGAATCTGGAGGCGGACTCGACGTTCGTCGGCTACGGTCAGCTCGAAGTCGACACGACCATCGAACACGTTGCGCCAGATGGCGACCGCCTCCGGCTGGTCTTGCGCGACAACCCATTCTACGCGACCGGCGGTGGGCAGGTCGCCGACACCGGTGTCATCGATGGCGAAGGGTTCGGTCTCGCTGTTTTCGACGTCGAGCGGCACGGCGAGGTATTCGTCCCCGTGGCCGAGGTCGTCGAGGGTGATGCAGACAAAATCGTTGTCGGTGCGAAAGTCCGAGCGACCGTTGATGAAGCACAGCGCCGCGACACCGAGCGCCATCACACGGTGACGCACGTGATTCACGCCATCCTCCGCAATCGACTGGGGGAGCATGTACGACAGGCAGGCTCGCTTGTCGCTCCCGACCGCATGCGGTTCGACTTCTCGCATCCAAAGGCGCTGACGACGCAAGAGGTCGAAGCCATTGAAGACGAGGCCAACGCCTGGGTCTTGTCCGATCTGCCAGTCGAGAAGGAAGTCGTGCCGTTTGACGACGCTAAGTCACGCGGTGCGATCGCGCTGTTTGGTGAGAAGTACGGCGACCGAGTGCGGGTCGTCACGATCGGTGACAACGAATCGATTGAGCTGTGTGGGGGCTGTCATGTAGCACGAACGGGTGAGATCGGGGCCGTCAAGATCGTGTCCGAATCGAGCGTCGCCGGTGGTGTCCGGCGTATCGAGGTAGTAACCGGTTTTCGCGCGCTGGAGGAGTTCAGACAGACTGAGCGCGCTCTCGCCGAAGCCGCGAAGCGACTCAAGGTGCTCCCGGATGAGCTGGCGACGCGGATCGATCGGTTGCTTGAAGAGAAGCGCGAGGTCGAAAAGCGGTTCGAGGCCGCCCGTCGTCAGGCAATGCAGGGTGGCGCAAGCGGGCTAACCGAGCGATCGACGACGGTCGATGGCTTCCAAGTCGTAACGCTCCGGGCCGAGCCAGTTTCGATGGACGACTTGCGTACGATCGGTGACACCCTTCGTGAGCAACTCGGTTCGGGTGTGGGGGTGATCGGCGCAGCGCTGGGCGGCAAGGCGAACCTGCTAACCGTCGTTACCGACGACCTGATCGAAGCCGGCACGCTCGACGCGCCGCGGGTGATTAGGGAGCTGGCACCGCTGATTGGCGGGCGTGGCGGAGGCAAGAGACATATGGCGCAAGCCGGTGGAAAGGACGTAGAGAAGATCGATACGGCGCTCAAGCGGGCGCCCGAGATCGTAGCCTCGCTGGTCCGCGGTTGATCCAAACCCGCCCGCCCGAAGTCGATTGGTTCGCGGTAGCGTTGAGCGAGTGGCTGGCCAGCTTCACGATGCCCGAATCGCTGACGGCGGAGATGGCAGACGTCTGTTCCGGCGGGGCACCGTGGCCGGCGGCGATCGGTGGCAGCGCAGTCCGCAGGTCGGGCTGGGGGGACGCTGAGGCGCTGGTCTGGGGCATCGCGATCGGTGGCCTGGCTGGCGGTTTGGATGGCGTCAGCGCGAGCCTTACATCGGGTGTGGCTGTGGGTCGAACGCCTGGCACGGCGGTCGATGGTGCGGCCGGGACACTGCTTGCGGCCGACGCTTTGGTGGCGGCCGCTCACGAGGCGCTGGGGTCGCTCGGGCCCGATAGACTCAAGATCGTGATGAGCGCGCTAACACAGGAGTTTGGTGACGGCGGACCATGGGTGCGGCTGAGCCGCGATGGCGGGCTCGCTTGGCCGGTCATCGTGCCGTTGGCGTTGATTCCAGCTGCCCGCACCGAGCCGGAGGGTCCCTGGACCGAGTACGCGAACGCTTGGCGTGCCGTCTATGGCTCGCGATCGCCGGCCGAGCCGACCGTGGATTCGAGTTCCCTCTGGGACCACCCGGCGGCTAATGACTCGACTCGCGCTCTGATGAGGGCGGCAAGCGATGAAGCGCGTGTCGTCCATGCCGAGCTCGTCGCGCGGTTGGGGGCGCGCTAAGTCCGAGCGCGCGACAGCAGAATCAACGCGACCACGAGAAACACCCCGTTGGCGAGCCACGCGGCCCATAAGGGTGCCAGCCCACCCCCGTACCCGATCCCCTGCCCGACCCGTAAGAATCCCCAGAACACGATCGTCAGAAAGAGTGCGATCCCAAAACCCATCGCCCCACCGCGTCGACTCGTGTGGGCGGCAGATCCGACGAGCGCCACCCCGAACAAGACGATGATCAAGTTCGCGAACGGGTAGGAGAGCTTCATCTGGAGATCGACCTCTTCTTCGAGCGTATCGGCGCCGAGCCGACGTCGCTTGGCGATATACGAATCGAGATCGGCGTAGCCCATCTCCTCGGGTTCCTTGTCTTCCGCCAGGAGTTCCTCGGGTCGATCGACGAGCTCTGGAGATCGCAGCAACGAGAAGGTGAACATCCGCTCGTCGCCCTCGGTCGGAAACACGCGCAACTCGCCGCGTTGGAGCACCCACGTTTCGGTTTGTAGCTCCCATATCATCTGTGGCGCATTGATGCGAAGGAACGTCCCGTCCCTGAATTGCCGCTGGATCTCGACCTGATCTGCCGATGCCCCAGCTTGATTCGTGTCGGCTTCGTCGACGAAGAGCGCGCGCACGATGTACGTGTAACCGTCCTCGTTTTGATAGACGAAGTTGCCACGATAGTTGTCGCGCCTCGGACCCTCGCCGATGATCTCTTCGTCGTAGACATCCCTGACTTTGGCGTTCAAGACAGGGATCCAGGTCTCACCGAAGACGAGGCCAGCAAGACTAACGACCAAAGAGAACAAGATTACCGGAAGAGTGATCCGATAGAGACTGAGCCCGCTGGACTTCATGGCCGTCAGCTCACCGTGCCGACCGAAGTCGCCAATCGACAGGATCGTTGCTACCAACATCGCCATCGGGAGTGTCAAAAGCAGGTTGTATGGAGTCTGGTAGAGATAGTACTTGCCAACCGCGCTCCATGGGGCGTCCTGGTCGAGATAAAGGTCGATGTGATCCATCAGGTGAATCATCACGAAGATCGCGGTGAACGAGAACAGCGCGAGGACGAGAATCTTGAGAAACTCGCTCATCACGTGCCGATCGAGTCGACGCACGAAGATCACGCCACGAACCTTCGCCGGCGCCACCATTTAGGCAACTTGAGTTTGCGCGTGGGTGAGTCTCGGGACGCCCGATTGAACAGCCAGACCCCGAGCAGGAGAAACACGATGTTGGCCAGCCACATCGCCAACCATGGCGGTAGGAAGCGTCGATCGGCCAGATCTTCGCCACCAGTCAGCGCCATGTAGTAGAACACAAAGACCAACGTGCTCAAGCCCATCGCGAACCCGTAGCCACCACGCTTGGCGCGCACTCCGATGGGTGCTCCCACCAGTATGAAGATCAAACATGCGAATGGGATCGCGAACTTCTTGTGGTATTCGACCAAATACTTGCTCCGCTGGCGCAAAGAGTAATCGATCGCCTGACTCAGACGCTCCACGCTGTTGGCTTTGAAACGTTCCTGGTCGACCGGTGCCTGGCTTCTAACCGCGCCGCGACCGGCCGTGTCGCTGGCCACCACAGCGAACGTGTCCCTGACCAGCGTTGCAACGTGGGACGTGACAACTGTCCTGAGTTCCTCGCGGGCCGTGTCGATCTTCGCCTGTTCAACGCGGACGTTCTCGAGCAGTGTTCCCAGATCCATCTCACGGTCGCTTCGCAAACGTGAGTCTTCGCGAGCGCGATCGAGCCGCGACGACACACCGCGCATGACCAACTGTTGCCGCTTGAAATCAAGCACCTCGTACTCACCGGGTTGCGTGATGTCACGATGATGGATTCGCCCATCCCAAAGCGTGAGGACGGCGTCTTCCTGGTTGGTTGTGTAGTCGAGTCGCCCCGAGTCGGCCAAGATGGTGCGTTGCACGCTCATGTCCGACATGTCAAAGATCCTGAGCCCGTACATCATATTGGTTTCGCGGTCCAACCGGTCCGGCTCTATCCGATAGTCTCCCAAACCGGTCGGATCATTGAATCGTTTTTCCTCCAAGACCACGGTGGGCTTCGTCCGCTGGATATCTTGCATGAGTTGACTCAAGCGATGGTTGCTCTCGGGCAACACCGTGTCGTTGAACCAGACGGTAGCTACAGAGAGCAACAGGGCACCGATGATCGTCGGCACCAGTATCTGGTGAAAGCCAACCCCGTTCGCCCGCATCGCGGTGATCTCGTTGTCGCCGGCCAATCTACCGAAGGCCGCCATCGTGGCGACCAAAACGGCCATCGGAATCGTCACCGCGATCGTCAGCGGAATCGAAAGCAGAAAGATCTCGATGATTACCTTGGCTCCCAGGCCCTTGCCGGCAAGCACCTGAAACTGCCGAGCCACCTGGTTCATCAGCATGATAAAGGTGAAAATGACGAGCCCGAAGACGAACGGGCCGAGATGCTCGCGGAATGTGTACAAGGACAGCGTGCGGGCGCTGACCCACTCTTGCCATCGGCTCATGAGGGGGCCCTCACGCTGGAGGCGCCCAGTGGCCCGCCAAACGGCTGGATCTATATTCAAAAGTATGCACGTCTGCCAACCAACCGTCGCGCGAATTTCGGGTGTCGACTCCGCTTCGGCGCTAGAGTCAAGGCCAAAGTAATATTGATGTCTTGCCCCGCGCCTGCGGGACCCTCGTGATCCGTATACCCTGCATGAGTCTCGCTGCTCCCTCTGCCCGTTGCTTGTCCCGCCTGATCTGGGGCATCGCCCTGGCGGTAATGGTCGCCAATCCGCTGTCAGCACAGCAAGAAGAGCGAGATCCTGGTCTCATCTGGCGAGCGGAGCGTTGGCAGATCCCGGTAGCCCGCCTGCCAGCGGACAGCCTATTCGAGTTTGATCCCCAACTCGGTTTTGTCGTCCCACGCGGAGCCTCCGCGCCCGACACCGGAGTGCGTCGTCCGGCCGCCGCCGGCCTGAACCTCAAGGCGTATACGAGACGTGCCCAGGCTCGTATGCGTGACGAGCTATGGTCGATGATCGTAATCCGCCGACTCTCCGGCAGGTCCCAAGCCGACCAGGGTTTGATACCCGAGCTCGAAAACCCGCTCAAGATCCCGACCCCACTGGCAGCCGTATTTGGCGAGGGGTCGGTGTTCGATGTTCAGGGCAAGCTGCACCTCGGTGCGCTCGGGTCGCGCACAACCCAGGACCCCGATGTCCGCTCCGAACTCCTCAGGCAAGCGGCGGGTGGTTTTGATCTCGATCTGGATCAGACACTCGATCTCAAGATCCTGGGGACTGTCGGGACAAAACTCGATGTAGCGGTCGACTTCAACTCACAGCGCGAGCTGGAGTCCAAGCAATTGATCTCGGCGGCGTATGCCGGGACGGAGGACGAGATCTTGAAACGAGTCGAGGTTGGGGATATACGAGTCGCCCTGCCCCCGTCTCGGTTCCTGGGCAGCGGTGTTGCGCAGGGCACATTTGGAGCTCAAGCGGTGGCTCAGCTCGGTCCAGTCGATCTGCGCGTCCTCGGTTCGAGAAAAGAAGGGCAGACGACTACACGGTCGCTCTCGATCACGCCGAGCGGAGATGGCGTATTGTCCGAGGTAAGCCTCGACATCAAAGACACGCAGTTTCAGAACGACCGTTTCTTTTTCTTGTTTCATCCCGATTCGCTAACCCCCGGTCGGATCCTCTTTCCCAGCTCCGGTACGTCTCTTCTGACTCCTGCCTCGTCGCCTGAGCCCGGCTCTCTCAATTTGTGGCTGGACGATGGGAACTTCACCAACAACCGCGAATTGGCGTCAAAGGCGGGAACGGCGTTTATCAATCCCACCATTCCCGACTCGATGGCCTCACAATCGCATGCCGGGTTCTTCGATCTGCTGATCGAGGGGACGGATTACGTAGTCTCGGACGGTGTCATCATCCAGATGAAGCGGCAGCTCAACGATAACGAGGTTCTCGCCGCAGGCTACGTGACAGTGGGTGGCGTGGAGGTGGGAACGCCGCAGGAGGCCGAAGAGCAAGTCCTCAAGCTGATCAAGCCGATCAACCCCGACACGCTGGACTTTACCTGGGATTACACACTCAGAAACATCTACTCGTTACGGGAGTCAAACATCCAGGTTGGCTCCCTCGAATTGACGATCTACCGCGGCAATCAAGATCTCAAGGAGACGTTTGAGACTATCGATGGTGAATCGCGAAAATATTCGGAGATTTTTGGTGCGACCGATGTGAACGAGCGAGTGAACGTACCGCGGATCCTGCGTGACCCGTTCGGCGGGGCGGATTATCTCGTGCTGCCTAACATCCGACCGTTTTTCGCGCCTACCGACGAGAGTGGTCTACCGATTTCGATCGAACGTCCGAACCGACAGCTGTACTTCAACAGCGATCCCAATCGGACGGCGCTCGACGATCAAGTTTACTTCATCGAAGCCACGTATCTGTCCGAGGGCGGCCTGACTGGAGAGATCGAGCTTGGTTCGGCCAATCTAATTGACGGGTCGGAGCGAATCACGATTGGTGGGGAAACTCTGACCCGTGGGGAAGACTACCAGATCTTCTACGATTTTGGACGCGTTGTTCTAACGGATCCTGCTGGGCTCGCGGAGCGACATCCGAACGACCGACTGGGAATCAACTTCGAGGTGGCTCCGCTGTTCAATCTGGCACCGACGACGTTGTACGGTGCGGCGGGGTCGTACGCACCTGCCCCGAATGTGGTAGTCAACTCGACCCTCATGGTGCACCGCCAGCAAAGCTTGGCCAATCGACCGATTCTCGGGGCAGAACCATTCCAGACGGTGATCGGGGCGGTAGACGGTGTTTACACAGGCAGGATGCCGTTCATGAGTCGTTGGC
The DNA here is from genome assembly GCA_039588915.1 of Gemmatimonadota bacterium. Classification (GTDB taxonomy): domain Bacteria; phylum Gemmatimonadota; class Gemmatimonadetes; order JACCXV01; family JAHWKZ01; genus CAMYLR01. The sequence goes on along the minus strand of JBDGYV010000024.1, from coordinate 20,828 downwards.
TCGATGCGTTGCCCGGCGTAGATGGGGGACGAGCGTCGACGTTCACTCTGCGCGGCGAGCTTGCCTGGAGTAACCCTGACCTAAATACCGACGGCGAAGTCTTCCTGAATGACTTCGAGAACATCGAGGTGGCTAAACGCTTGAATCTCTTTTTTCGGGCGTGGAGGTTCGCATCCGTACCCAGTCAAACAACGCTGAGCCTAGCAGAGTATGCGGACGCCCGATGGTTCACCTTTGCCATCGATCAGGCACAGGTCACGGGTAGCGTGAGCGGCTTTGACATCGGCGACAACGAGTTCGTCGTGTTTCTCGAGCCGCGCGGTGACACGCCAGCCGAAAGAAGCTCATCCTGGCGCTCGATCCAGACTCTTGTATCCACCACCGGTGAGGATCTGACGCGCCAGGAGTTTATCGAGTTCTTTCTGCGGGGGGCTCGGGGCACGATGATCGTCGATCTCGGCACGATCGACGAAGATGCGGTTCGCATCGACCGGAACGGGGCACCGGTCGGCCTCGGCGTGTTGGATACCGAGGAGACCGACCCGAACACCCAGGACAACAACTTGGACATCGAGGAGGACGTGGGTTTGGACGGGGTCGACGGGAACGACTTTATCGACGTTGCTGGTGACGACGGCACAGATGACTTCGATGAGACCTTCGGGGCCGGTGCGTTCCCGGACAATCCCAATGGCACCGAGAACAATTCGATCCTCGACACCGAGGACAACAATCTGAATGGTCTGCTCGACAGACAGGAAGACTTTCTGCGCTGGGAGTTTGACATCTCCGGTGATCGGTTCGAGGTGCCCGGGAGCTTTAACCCTGCGACCCAATTTCGCCAGATTCGATTGCCGCTGGTGTCGCCCGATCAATCGATCGGAAACCCGGACTTGAGGAACATCCGGGCGCTCAGGCTCACATTCACGGGGGTCGAGAACCCGGCAGAGTTTGAGATCGTCGGCCTGGAGGTCGTCGGTTCGACGTTTCTGCAGCGGGGCATTATTGATGCCGATGGTTTTCCTATCGCTGGTGAGGATAGCGATAGCCTTCGGATCACCGCCATCAACGATGTCGAAAACCCCGAGTATCGCAGTCCGCCGGGAGTAGTCGCGCAGAAAGATAGGGCGGACGAGATAGCCGGGATCAACACACTCGTTCGCGAGCAATCACTTGAGTTCGGGTACCGCGGGCTCCCGGTTGGAGCGCGGGGCACGATCTTCCGCCCTTTGTTTGATCGGGAATCCTATATCGACTACGAGGAAATGCGGCTTTGGGTTCAGGGTCGTGATGTTGATACTGGCCAGCAGCCGAATTTTTTCGTTGAGTTTGGGATCGACACGCTAAACGTGTATGAATACACCGCCCCTCTGCGTGATCTTGATTGGGAAGAACACGTCATCGATTTCGACATTTTCACTGAGCTCAAGCGCACGATGCTTGACAGCTTGGCTGCGGTAGGAGCGGACACGGGTAGCGCCGTATCAGAGGATGGACGTTACCGGATTCGGATCGCGTCGCCGATAGCGCCAGCGCCGACGATCACCGAAGTGAGTCAGCTCACTATCGGCGTCGAGAACACGACGGGCACCCCTATCACGGGGTCGTTTTGGATCGACGAGTGGCGGCTGACGGCACCGCTCGGGGAAGGGGGTGGGGCGAGTTTCCTCAGTGCCCAAGCGGCGTTTGCCGATTTTGGCCGGGTCAACATGACGCTTGAGACCCGCGATGGTCGGTATCGAAACCTCAACGCGGCCCGCAACAACTTCGATAGTGGCGATTTTGATCTGAGCACGGCGTTCGATCTCGAGAAGATGCTTCCGGAGTCATGGGGCATCGCACTACCACTCACGTACGATCACTTTGGACGAAGCGACATCCCACTCTACGCAGTGGGGTCCGACATCCTTGTTACCAGCGGTTCGCAGCAGGACTCGCTGGAGCGATCGACCACACGCGATATAGTGTCGTTGCGCGCTTTCCGGACGCGGCAATCTTCCAATCCGATCGTCGCGGCGACACTGGACAAACTAGAGGCCCGCTTGACTTTCCGAGGAGAAGAGTTGGGCTCTGTGGATCTCGATACCGACCGCGCGCGGTGGGAGTCGCTGGTGACGTATCGTACCGGGTTCAGGAAACGTGGTCTACCGCTCGGTTTGGGCTGGATAGCCAAACTGCCTTTCCCCGGGGTGATCAAAGGCAGTGAGGCGCTCCAGAAGCTGGCTGCCGCCGATTTGAACCTCGTCCCGGCCAATGTTGTGCTCAGCACGAGGACGGTGTTTGAGGAGCGGAATAGGAACAAGATCCTCGCGAGTGGGACCGACTTCGCAGCCGATACGACCCGCAACGTGACCGGTGACGCACAGATAGACTTCCAGCTGTTCTCGTCGATGCGAGCGAGTCTCAGGTGGGATACGACTCGTGATCTCGTGTTTCCAGAGACGGTGATCTCGAGAAAGACGTTGGGAGTGGAAGCACTGCGCGGCCAAGCATTCGATTTTGACTGGACCATTCCGATCGCGAGTTGGCTCACGCCGCGTTACAGCTACCGGACGACGTCCAATAGAAACCATAGTCGTGCGGCGAGTCGAAGCCTTGACAGTCTCGACCTTCGCGACTTTGGGGCGACGAGGAGCAAGTCCCTTACGGTTCAATTCGGGGTCGTTGAGTTGGTCCGGGCTTTCCAGTCGTCCGGAGATGGGCGTGTCAGCGCTGCTGGCCCAAGAACTGATTGGTGGGCGCGATTCCTTGGTCCGATCCGCTTCGATCGTCGCCAACGCGAGAGCGTGTTGTACGTTCAGGAAGAGGATGACCCGAGCTTTGGATTCGGGTGGGGATTTGGTAGCCTCGACAACGAAAGCGTCGAAGAGCCGCAGCGCTTCACTGAGAACGACGACTGGAGTCTGTCAGCGACGCTACAACCGGCCCGAACCCTACAGATCCGAGGGGCTTATCGGGAGACCGATAACGTCCGGCGATATCTACAAGGCGTGAACCAGAGATCGATCCGCACTTGGCCCGACATCAATGTCAATTGGGCGAACGTTTGGTTGCCCGGTTTGGTGCAAAAGGCAATCGCAGGTGCTACGGTCTCTTCTGGATTTGAGCGCCGCACCAGTAGCGATGTCTCCAATGACCAGTTGTTGGGCGACGTCGATCGTCGATTGTGGGATCCAGTGGTCTCGGTCAGGCTGACATGGAACAACGGGATGTCAACCGATTTCCGGGCTTCGCACAGCGAGACGATCACTGCAGCAGTCAGGGGCGGGGCGGTGGACAACCGGCGGGAGGAGTTGGCTACTGATTTCGCCGTCAACGTCAACTACAACATCCGCCCCGGTACCACGTTGTACATTCCGTTTCCGACACTGTGGAAGGCGAAGCTGAGACAGCCGCTGCTGACGTCGGTCTCGTTCAATCGGCGCTCTCGAGAGGACTCGACCGTGCTTACCGGCGAGGAGGATTCAGTTTTGAACGTCGAGACGCTGACCACCGAGGTTCGCCCTTCGGTGGCCTACGAGTTCGGGCGCGTGGTATCGGGGTTCGCGGTGAGCTACCTATCGCGAGACGATCGGAAGCGAGATATTCGGAACACTACGGTAGGGATGGAAGCATTCCTCGACTTCCTTTTCTAGGCGGATGGTTTGAAGACTGCGAACTTCATCGTGGTTGCGGCCGTGCTGATCGTGGGCAGCTGCGACGGAGGGCCGACACCATCGACGGGCACGATGGAGTTCAACAGCCAGCTCGCGGACACGCTGGTTCAACGGCAGGTAGCCTTTGGACCGCGCGTACCGGGCACGGCGGCCCACGCCGAAGCACTGGCCTGGATGACGACGTTTCTGCAGGCACGTGCGGATATCACCGAGCAGATGTCGTTCACGCACGTGACGCAGGAGGGCGAGACGCTGTCGCTAACGAACGTCTGGGCCAGCTTCAGGCCCGAGTTAACGTCGCGCGTGTTGGTGGTCGCCCATTGGGATACGCGCCCGGTGGCCGAGAAGGCGGCCAATGTCGCCGACCGCGATAACCCGATACCGGGCGCCAATGATGGCGCGTCGGGAGTAGCGATCGTTCTCGCGATCGCCGATGCGCTGGCGGAGAGACCACCTGAGGTGGGCGTTGACCTGCTACTCACGGACGGGGAGGATTGGGGTCACGATCCCGTCACTCTGGCCACCTTCACGCCCGATATGTTTCTTGGCGCCAGACATTTCGCCGAGGTCCGTGGCGCCACGTATCGGCCCCTTTATGGGATTCTGCTCGATCTGGTGGGTGACCGGGAGCCGAGGTTCCCAAAAGAGGGGTTTAGCCTGCAGTTTGCGCCCGAGGTCGTTGCTCGAGTGTGGGATCTCGCACAGGAGCTTGGATACGGGGCCGTCTTTGTCGCGAGCCCTCCGGGACAGCCGATCACTGACGATCACGTGCCACTCAACGAGGCCGGAATCCGCACGATCGACATTATCGACTTCGATTACCCGTTCTGGCATACTCCCGAGGACACGGTCGACAAAGTGTCGTCGGCGACGCTCGAGATTGTTGGTGACGTCGTTCTGACCACGATCCGCCGCCAAGGCGGTCAATAGCGAAACTACTTCTTAGTCCGGGTGATGATCCGGATCGGACGATCGTAGTAGAAGTAGTTCCATCCCCATTGAAACAACACCGCCAACCGGTTTCGAAAACCGATCAGGAAGTACAGGTGGACTAGCAGCCACGCGACCCATCCGGCGAATCCCCTGAACTTCAAGCGGCCGATGCGGGCGACGCCGGCGTTGCGCCCGATCGTCGCCATGATCCCCTTGTCACGATATCGGAACGGCTGCACAGGCCGGTCACGAATGTCGCTCAGGATGTTGTCTGCCACGTGACGGCCAGCTTGCATGGCAGGGGGGGCCATCATTGGAAGCACCCCGCCGGCATCTTGCATCGCCGCCATGTCGCCGATCGCGTAGACACGCTCCTGACCAGCAACTCGTAGGTATGCGTCAACCTCTATGCGGCCAGCCGCAGCGCGCGGCAGCGTCAATTCCCGCGATAGGCGTGTGGGCTTGACACCAGCCGCCCAGATCAGAGTGTCAGCAGGAAGCGTTTCACCGTTGTCGAGGTTTGCGACTCGGTTCTCGTAGCTTTCTACGAGCGTCTTGAGACGTACCTCGACACCAAGCCACTCGAGCCGGTTACGGGCATAATCACCGAGTGGCGATGGGAAATCGATCAGCAACCGGTCCCGCCCTTCGATGAGAACTACCCGCGCCCGGGTCAGATCGAGGTCGGGAAAATCGTGAACCAGAACGCGGCGGAAAAGCTCCGCCAGCGCACCGGCATACTCGACTCCCGTCGGTCCTCCTCCAACGATGACAAAGCTCATGTGCTGGCGCTGTTGTTCTTCGTCCTGCTCGGTCAGCGCAACCTCGAATCGTTCGAGCACCTGGTTGCGAAGCGCTAACGCCTCGGGCAGATCTTTGACGCCCGACAGGCCATGTCTCTCGGGATCGAGGTCGAAGTAGTTGGTGGCGCAACCAAGCGCGAGAACCAGGTAATCGTAGTGGATGTCGGCCCCGTCGATGATCTGTACGTGCTGGGAGCTGAAATCGACACCGTTCACCGTTGCCAGTCGGAAGCGCACGTTTGGTGCTTGGCTAACAACAGAGCGGACGGGGATCGCGATCTCGCTCGGGTTCAGAAGCGAGCTTGCGACCTGATACAGCAGCGGAGTGAAAAGGTGGTAGTTGTTTCGGTCGATTAGAACCACGTCGACCGGCTTGTTGGCTAGCCGGCGAGCACACGGAAGACCCCCGAACCCGGCTCCGACAATGACGATCTTGGGTCTCGGTCGGTCTCGCTGGGCGCCGCCGCTCACCGGCTCACTCGACCCATGACACCAGGTCGTAGGGTGCCATCCATCCCGGTATCCAGGCTGGCCGCCTGAGCCGGCGGCCGCGGCCGAGCTCGCGGCGAGCGGCGACCTGGGCGTCGCGGCGCCCGGTCTGGAAGTCCGCTGTTGCGTCGCGGCCAGAGAACAGGCTCCACAGGCGATCGGCCAGGGGCAGCTCCCGCGGGGTCAGCAGAATCAGCCGTCCCCCGGGGCGCAGCACGCGCCGCGATTCGCGCAGGCAACGCCCGGGCCGGGGAACGAACTCCAGAGTACTGAGCAGGATCACCGCGTCGAAGCACCCGTTCGCGAAGGGTAGGCGGCCGCCGTCGCCCTGCACCAGGAGGCTCGGGACGTCGTCCTCGGCGAGCCGGCGCCGCACCGCCGGCGCCCTCGGGTGGACGTCGATCCCCACCGAGACCCGGGCCGTCCGGCAGAGCTCGTACTGGAAGACGCCGCTGCCGTAGCCGATCTCCAGGATCCGGTCGAGGGGCTCGCGGGGAAGTAGCGCCCGGACCCAGGCCAGCCGTCGGCGCAGCAGCAGCCCAGTGACACCCCCGAAATACTGCTCTATGGCGTCGACCGGTCCGGTCGTGGGCAGGTGCCCGGGCTTCGGGAGTCGCAGAGCCACGGAGGCACGATATCGTCTCAACCCTGGTCCGTCATGATCTGCATCGCCAGCCGTACCGTGCGCTCGTTCTCGAGATCGAGTTTGCGGGTCTTCCGGAGCATCCTGCGCGCACGGTTCAGTCGGCAACTGCTCGCCGATTCCCAGAAACTCTTCCAGGATCGATCACCATTGGACTGGGTGCGCGGAACCCCGTCGCTCTTCATCGTCGATAATGTAGCTGGGAGCACGACCACACGTCGCTTGGCGCGGAACTTGACACGGCAAGATCGCCAACGACAACGGATTGTCGACTACGTGACACCTGGACAGAGATGCGACTTCGAGACCGTTTGACGCCTGCCGAGCGGCGGGCGTTGATTCTCCTCACGTTGGCCTGGGGCTTCGGTGTGGTGGCCGAGCGGGCCTCGTGGCCTTCGAGTTTGGCTGACTTCGTCGATCGGCGGCTCGATCCACCGCTGCCATCCATCGAAGCGGTCGCCGCCAGTTCGGGACCCGACGATTGGCTGACGCGGCTTTACGCCGCGGCTCTAAAGCTCCGAGCCGATCGCGAGCTCGCCGGTGCACCGCCGGAGCCGATCGACCCGAACGTTGCCGATCGAGTGGCCTGGGATCGGTTACCCGGCATCGGCCCCAAGACTGCTGGCGCGATTCTGGAGCATCGGGCCCGCCACGGTGCTTTTGGTACTGCAGACGATTTGCTCGCGGTGCCGGGCATCGGGCCCAAGACGCTGGATCGCTTGCGGCCCTACTTGGAGTGGCCGTCGGAAGAGCTTCGGCAGGGGGCTAGCGGTGTCCAACGCCAGCCCGATCTGAATCGGGTCGACGCGGCATTTCTGGAGGAGTTGCCCGGGATCGGTCCGAAACTTGCTAAGTCAATAGTACGCGAACGGATACGGCAGCGAGGCTTTCGCAACTGGGGCGAAGTGCTTGCTATCCAAGGGATTGGGCCAGCGAAGCTGGGCATCCTGCAACGCGCCACCCGGTTGGCCGGCTCGCCTCGCGCGAGGGCCTCCGACCCTGAAGGGAAACGATGATGGGCTCCTCAGCTCGAGCCAACAAGGCGTTCGACCCCGACTCGGGGGTCGCTGGAGCGGAGAGACCTCCAGACGTGGAAGCTCCTCCGCAGAATGACGAGACCATCCCCGGGATGTTGCTTCGGGGGGGGTTCGTCACTGCGGAGCAGATCTCCAAGGCCCACGCCAGGCAAAAAACGAGCGGTCACCGAATCGGCTACAATCTGATCGAGCTCGGATTTGTCGAGCCCCAGACGATAACCGTGCTCCTCGAACGCCAGTTCGGTATAGGCGGCATCGACCTCGCTGAAGTCGAGGTCGACCCATCAGCGCTCAAGTCGATCCCGTCGGAGATCGCTCGGAAATACGAGGTCTTCCCAGTGAGTCGAGACGGCAGCACGATCGTGCTCGCCATGACTGATCCCAGGGATTGGATGGCGATCGATGATCTCAAGTTCCTCACCGGGTACGACATCGAGGCGATGGTCGCCGATGAGTACTCGATTTTGGAAGCGATCGAGACCCACTACGACGAGGAAGGCGAGGGCTCCTACCGCCGGCTGCTCGAAGATCTCGGTGAGTTCGAGCTCGAGGTCATCGAGGAGACGTCGGAGGACGAAGACCTCGGGGCGCTGGCGGCGCAAGTCGAAGCTGCACCGGTTGTCAAGTTCATCAACTCGTTGCTTGCGGATGCGGTTCAGCGGGGAGCGTCGGACATACACGTCGAACCATACGAGGATGAGCTTCGGATTCGCTACCGAATCGACGGAGTCTTGCGTCAGATGATCTCCCCGCCGCCTCGCATGAAGGCCGCGTTGATATCCCGCATCAAGATCCTCGCCGACCTAAACATCGCCGAACGGCGGGTCCCTCAGGATGGTCGAATCAAGCTGAGGATGAGCAAACGGGTCATCGACTTCCGCGTGTCTACTCTGCCGACGCTGTTTGGAGAGAAGATCGTCATGCGGATCCTCGACAAGGGGAACCTGACGCTCGATCTCGAGCGGCTCGGGTTTCCAGAAGAGGCTCTCCACGATTTCCTCGATTCGATCGAGGCTCCATTTGGGATCATCCTGGTTACCGGTCCGACGGGTTCGGGAAAGACGACCACTCTGTACTCGGCCCTCACACGTCTCAACCAACCACGAGTCAACATCATGACCGCGGAGGACCCAGTCGAGTACAACCTCAGGGGAGTCAACCAGGTCCAGATTCGGGAAGAGATCGGCCTCGATTTCGCACAGGCCCTGCGGGCGTTTTTGCGCCAGGACCCAAACATCATCATGGTCGGTGAGATCCGGGACCTCGAGACCGCGTCGATCTCCATCAAGGCCGCGCTCACCGGCCACCTAGTCCTGTCGACGATTCATACGAACGATGCACCTTCGACCGTCAACCGTTTGGTTGACATGGGCATGCAGCCATTCCTGGTGGCCACTGCGCTGCGCTGTATCGTCGCTCAGAGACTCGTGCGCACAATCTGCCTGGCTTGCAAGAAGCCGCATCGGTACGCACGTGAGGCACTCGAGGACGCGGGAATCGAGGGCCCGGATCTCGACGCCGTCTATTACGAGGGTGCCGGGTGCAACGAGTGCGATGACACCGGCTACCGTGGCCGGATCGGCTTGTACGAGGTCATGCGGATAAACGGTCAACGCCGGCAGCTGATCACGAATCATGCGACCACCGACGAGATCCGAGCCCATGCGTTGGAGGGCGGCATGGTCACGTTGCGCGAAGATGGCCTGGCGAAGATGAAGCAGGGGCTGACGACGCTCGACGAAGTTCTTCGGGAAACGGCGCTCATCTGATGGATCTGCAGGATCGCAACAACGAGGGCACGACATTCGATGTACGGCCCCTGCTCGAGGAGCTGGTTCGGCTCGGTGGCTCAGACCTGCACTTGACGGTCGGTCAGCCACCCAAACTGCGCCTCCAGGGTGTGTTGCAGGACAGCAGCGTATGGCGCTCGCTGCTGGGGCCTAAGGATACGGTCAACGCAACCGACGCGCTTTTGAACGACGAGCTCAAGGCCCAGTTCGACTCGGCCGCGGAGTTCGATTTCTCTTTTGGCATCGCGGGTTTGGCGCGTTTTCGGGCTAACATCTATCGGCAACGCGGCACCACGGCGGTCGCGATCCGTACGATCCCGTTCGGAATTCCGAGCTTCGAGACCCTGGGGCTCCCCCTCCACGTAGCCGAATTCGCTAGCCGGCCAAACGGGATGGTGCTCGTCACGGGAGCTACCGGATCGGGTAAATCGACGACGCTCGCCGCGCTGATCGACAAGATCAATCGCGAGCGCCGGGTTCATATCCTGACGATCGAGGACCCCATCGAGTTCGTTCACAACCATCAGCTGAGCATGGTAAACCAACGCGAGGTAGGGACTGATACCAGATCGTTCACCGCGGCGCTGAAGTACGCGCTGCGTCAAGATCCAGATGTTGTCCTGATCGGTGAGATGCGGGACTCGGAGACTATCGCCGCCGCGATCACCACGGCCGAAACAGGACACCTCGTGTTTGCCACCTTGCATAGTAACTCAGCAGCGGAGTCGGTCGACCGTATGATCGATGTCTTCCCGCACACGCAGCAGCCGCAGATCCGAACCCAGCTCGCTGCCGTGCTTGAGGGTATCGTAACCCAGCAGTTGCTGCCGAAGGTCGGTGGTGGGTTGATTATGGCTGCCGAGGTGCTGGTAGTGACGAATGCGATTCGCGCGATGATCCGGGAAGACAAAACGCATCAGATCTACTCGGCGATGCAGGCGGGTTCAAAGCACGGCATGCAGACCATGAATCACGCCCTGTTCAGTCTCTATCGGCAGGGTTCGGTAACGATGGAAGAGGCCCTGGGCCGAAGCGAAGAGCCTGAAGAACTCAGGCGCCTGATCGGCCAGTACGCGCCCGTCGCGGGCAACGGTCGATAGGAGCGCGGACTCGCCGTGACAACGTACTTGTGGAAGGCCCGTAGTGTAACGGGCGACAGTCAGTCTGGAGAGATGACCGCCACCAGCGAGCAGGAGGTCATCGGTCAGCTACGGCGTCGCAGGCTGATCGTTATCAGCGTAAAGACAAAGCCGAGAGAGATCTCGATCCCATTCGGAACCCGCATCCGCGCCAAAGATCGGATCCATTTCACACGTCAGTTCGCAACGATGATCAACGCCGGCTTGCCGTTGGTTCGGTCGCTGGACATTCTGGCTGAGCAGCAAACCCGACCCGCGGTGGCGGAGCAGATCCGTTCGCTGCTCCGGGACGTGGAGTCGGGAACGACACTCGCCGATGCGATGCGCCGCCAGAAGGAGTTCTTCAACGACATTTACGTCAGCATGGTGGCCGCCGGTGAGGTTGGGGGTGTGCTCGATACGATCCTGTTGCGACTGGCCGAGTACATGGAGGCGGCTGGTCGGCTCAAGCGCAGGGTGACGACAGCGATGCTGTACCCGGTGGTTGTGATCGTTGTCGCCGTGATCGCGATCGCCATCTTGCTGGTATTTGTGATTCCGACCTTTTCGGTTTTCTTCACCGGTGCTGGCGTGCCACTTCCCTGGCCAACGCGTTTGTTGGTGGCGACTTCCGATTTCCTCATCGCTTATTGGTGGGTGCTGGTGGCTGGCGTGGTCTTGGTTGTCTTCGCCGTTCGCGCCTACTACAAGACGTCGAGTGGACGTCTCGCCGTTGACCACCTGCTGTTGCGGCTGCCGCTGCTCGGGCCGGTGCTGAGAAAGGCTGCCATCGCCCGCTTCAGCCGCACCCTCGGTACGCTCGTTCAGAGTGGTGTTCCGATCTTGGAGGGACTTGAGATCACCGCCAGGACGACTGGCAATCGCGTGATCGAGAACGCCGTCATGGAGAGCAGGATATCGATAGCCGGTGGCGATACGATTTCCGATCCCCTGGACCGAAGCGGGGTGTTCCCACCAATGGTCGTTCAGATGATAAACGTCGGCGAACAGACCGGTGGACTCGACGAGATGCTCGAGAAGATCGCCGATTTCTACGATGATGAGGTCGAGACTTCCGTTGCGGGGTTGACATCGATTCTGGAGCCGATCATGATCGTCGTCCTGGGTGGGGTTGTGGGTGGGATGTTGGTGGCGTTGTATTTGCCGATTTTCGATCTTATCAAGACCGTCCAGTAGCGGCGCCACAGGAGCGCCGCCTTTCGCGGCCTCGAAGCTTGAGCGGCCCGGAGGATTGAGCACCGATCCGGTTTGGAGCGTCCTAGTGCTGTGCCCTTCTTGCTGGTCGCAACGTTCTTCCTTTTCCAGGGACTCTCCGGTGCCGTGTCGGTAGACGCGCAGGGAGAGCCTGCCTGGGAGGCCTATCGGCTCACTGATCTGATCGAGCAGCGCGAAGCAAGCGGTCGCCACTACCTGAGCTTCATCGATCGCCCGTCGATGAGCGTCGGCCTCTACGAGTTGCCGGCTGGCGCGGTCGATCGCCAGTCCCCACACCGGCAGGATGAGGTCTACTACGTGGTCTCGGGGCGGGCCGTAATCCAGGTGGAGGACGACGAGTTCGCGGTCGAGCCAGGCTCGATCGCGTACGTCAAAGCCGAGGCCAAACATCGCTTCATAGACATCGTTGAAGACCTGCGCACGTTGGTCGTGTTCGTTGGCGGTCCCTCAGCAGAGGCCAGACCGGCTTGGAGAGGTTTTCAGATGGCCGATGTCATTTCCGATCGGCACGCCGAGCGGAACACATGGAACTTGTTTCTCGATCTGCCAACGCTCAGGTTTGGGATGTACATGCTGCCCGAACCGCTCGACGGAGATGACACGTTGGTGCACGATTTCGACGAGGTGAATTTCGTGGTAAACGGCGAGGGCAGATTTCAAGTCGAAGACGACGCGATGGACATCGCACCCGGTTCGATCGTTTTCGTGAGAACCGGGTCCGGTCACTCTTTTCACTCGCTGGAGGGTGATCTTGACGTCCTCGTTCTATGGGAGGCGAAGCAAGCTAAGTGATGCGAGATGCGCACCGGGTTCTGCTCATCGCGCTGCTGCCGCTCTCGGGCGCTTGCGCCCGCTCTGCGGTTCAATCCGAGCCCAGCGCCGATCATGACTCTCTCGCGGAAGCGGTGGCGACCATTACCGCGGAAGACATGCGCGCGCGGATCACCTACTTGGCGAGCGACGAGTTGGCCGGACGGGACACCCCGAGCCCCGGGCTGGAGATGGCCGCCGAATACTTAGCCGCGCAATTCCAGTCGTCTGGTCTCGAGCCAGGCGGCGACGAGGGCAGCTTTTTTCAGCGCTACTCACTCCCACTCCGGGCCCTCGATACAGAGTCTGTTCACTTTGGGACCGTGGACGCTGATGGCTCGGACAACCAGATGCTGGAGTACGGCGTCGACTTCTTCGCATCGCCGGCGATCGATCGCGAGGGACGGGATATGCGACACGGTTCGTTGATCTATTTCGGCGAGTTGCCGGAAGGTGGGCTGCCCACGTCGGCCGATGTGCAGGGGAAAGTGATGGTCGCATCCCTGCCCGGTGCCCCTGATCGCGACTTGCGGCTCCGCGCGGCGAGCGCTCGACGCCAAGCTGAGGAAGCCGGTGCGTCGGCGTTGTTTCTGTTGCTGGGCCCCGGGTTCCCCGCGGAGATGGTCGGCCGGATGGCGGAGCTGTCGGCTGAGCCAAGGCGCGTTCTCGTTAACCCCGACGAGGTGCCCGTGTTCTACATATCGAATGCCGCCGCCGCCGCGATCCTGGGCCAAGGTGGTTTTGATCGTGCAGCACCGGGGGATCTGCTGGCAAGCGGGGTTTCGCTGACTGCCGTGGAGGCCCACTTCGCGGCTGTCCCGTTGACGCTCGAAGATTCCCGCCCCCCGAACGTCGCGGCCATCATCCGCGGCAGCGATCCTGAGCTGCGCGACGAGTACGTGGTTTTCAGCGCGCACATGGACCACGTCGGCATCGGCACCGCTGACGCGACGGGGGATTCGATCTACAACGGTGCCGACGATGATGCGTCCGGGACGTCGGCACTCGTGGAGGTGGCCGAGGCGTTTGCAGCGCTCGAAGAGCCGCCGGCGAGATCGCTGCTCTTTCTGGCGGTCAGCGGCGAGGAAAAGGGACTCCTCGGTTCGCGCTATTTCAGCGATCACCCGACGATTCCGCTGGAGAGCATCGTGGCCAACATCAACGTGGATATGATCGCCCGCAACGCTCCGGATAGCGTGGTGGTGATTGGCCAAGAGTACTCGTCACTGGGACCGCTTGTTCGAACGGTCGCCTCTCAGAACCCCTCGCTTGGTCTCACCGTGGTTCCCGATCCGTGGCCGGAGGAGCGTTTTTTCTTCCGCAGCGATCACTTCAACTTCGCCCGCAAGGGGATCCCTGCACTGTTCTTCTTCGCCGGCGTCCACGAAGACTATCATCGACCCTCGGACGAAGCGGACAAGATCGACGCCGACAAAGCCGCGCGTGTTGCACGACTGATCTTCTACACGGCACATGCGATCGCCGATGGCGCGAGCGCTCCTGAGTGGACCGAGGTAGGGCTGACCGAGATCCGGGCACTGACCCGCTAAGAGAGCCGCACGTTCCAAGCGTATACCGGCCCCCGCCGGTTAATAAAACTCCCATCGATGGTGTCCAAGTACCCGGACAACCGATGGGAGCGACGATATGGTGAAAACAAATCGAGTAGCGGTGGTCCAGTTTATGGCTGCTGCCGCTATCCTAGTGTGTAATCGGCCCGCCGCAGCGCAAAGTGGCACCGCCGAGGCACGTGCCATTCACCTCCTCCAGCGCGCTACCTACGGGCCCCGATCAAATGACATATCGAAGGTGATTGAGCTCGGCGTCGAGGGGTGGCTCGACTGGCAAATGCGCCCCGAGCAGATCGACGACACTGAGTTCAAAGCCCGGCTCAACAACTACGGCGCGGCAACGATGAGCCCGACGGAGCTGTTGGCTGAGTATCCGCCGCTGCGAGTGTTGCAAGAGCGGCTCGGCGAGGGTGACTCGCTGACTCCCGAGCGACGCCGTCAGCTGATGCGCGAGATGGGGGCTTCGCCGCCCGGCCGGATCCTGGCCGAGTTGGCCGGCGCGCGCCTCCAGCGGGCCGTTTATTCGGAACGGCAGCTGGAAGCGGTCATGACCGAGTTCTGGTTCAACCACTTCAATGTGTTTTGGGGCAAGGGTCCCACCCGTTGGTTGGTCTCCGACTATGAGAACAACGCGATCCGACCTCACGTGTTCGGCAAGTTCGAGAAGATGCTGGAGGCCACCGCTTCGCACCCGGCGATGCTCGTTTACCTCGACAACTGGCGATCGGCAGGCTCAGAGTCGCAGGCTGCTCGGTTCGTTGAGCGACGGGGTAGGACGCTGGGGTTGAACGAAAACTACGCACGTGAGCTCCTCGAGCTCCACACGCTCGGTGTGGATGGTGGGTATACGCAGCACGATGTGGTCGAGGTGGCGCGCGCGTTTACCGGCTGGACGCTCGATGACGGTAGAGAGTGGGGGCGCGGCACGCGCCGTGAGCAGGGTCAGCCCCGAGGCAGTCTCCCGGAGAGAGTCGCTTTCAAGTTCCGACCGCAGATGCACGACCAGGGTCAGAAAACGGTCCTGGGGCGCACCCTACCGTCAGGGCAAGGCATCGAGGACGGCTTGGGGGTGCTGCACTTGCTGGCGCTTCACCCGTCGACCGCCCACCACCTGGCGACCAAGCTCGTGGAGGCGTTCGTGTCCGACAGCGCACCGGCTGGGCTGGTCGACGAGATCGCCGGTATCTACGTCGAAACCGAGGGCGATCTGGGTGCGGTCACGAAGGCATTGTTCATGGCCGAGCAGTTCTATGTCGCTGAGAACATCGGCGCCAAGGTGAAGTCGCCGTTCGAGCTCATCACCAGCGCGCTACGGATGAGCGCGGCTGATGTTGGACCCTCGCGTCGGTTGTTTGGCGCCCTGCGTGAACTCGATCACGTCCCCTACTTGGAAGCCGCTCCCACCGGCTATCCCGACACCGATCCCGAGTGGGTGAGCAGCGGCGCCATGTTGCAGCGGTTGAACCTCGGCTTGGCGTTGGCTGCCGGACGAATCGACAACGTCGATTTGAATCTCCTGCCCGGATCATCGATCACAATCGATCCGGTGACGATCGTGCTTGATGCGCTGTTGCCGGGAATCGACACGGCCAAGCTGGAATCGATAGTGCGGGCCGATCTCGAGGCCAATGCGATCTCAGCTCGCGAGCGCGACACGCGGACGGTCGGCCTCGTCCTTGGATCGCCTGAGTTTCAATACCACTGATAGCACCGCAGGAGGGACGGCATGCACGCAATACCCAGGCGGATGTTTCTCAAGAACAGCGGCTTGGCGCTCCTGACATTGGGGATGCCCCCCGAGTTTCTCACCCGAGCGTTGCTGGCCGACACGGCGGCTGCCATACGCAAGAAAACGATCATCTGCATCTTCCAACGGGGCGCCGTGGATGGGCTCAGCATGGTCGTCCCGTTTGGTGAAAAGGCGTATTACCGCGTACGGCGGTCGATCGCGATTGACCCTCCTCGCGCCGGCGCGGAAGAGCGCGCGCTTGATCTAGACGGTTTCTTCGGGTTCCATCCGTCGCTTGAGCCGATCCTACCGCTTTGGCAGCGTGGCGAGCTGGCGGTGATCCACGCCTGTGGGTCGCCGCACCCGACGCGCTCTCACTTCGAAGCTCAGGATTTCATGGAGACCGCCACCCCCGGGATCAAGACGACGCGCGATGGGTGGTTGAACCGACTGCTTGCCGAGAATCGATGCACCGAGTGTGATGGCCGCACGTTGGCCGGCGGCAGCGCCCACGCCGCCGACCACGCCGCCGGCCAGACTGGCTTGGCGAGCGACCTGTTGCGAGGGATCGCGATCGCGCCCGAGCTGCCCCTGTCGCTCCGCGGCACCTACCCCACGTTGGCTATCCCCGACTTGCAGCGATTCGGGGTGGCAGGTGGTCGGGACCGCTCGCTCGAGACGACGTTCTCAGAATTATACCGCAGCTCGTCGGGAGACATCGTAAGCGGTGCTGCGGATCAATCCTTTGACGCGATCGAGCTCCTGCGGCAGGCCGATCCAACGCGTTACGTACCGCGAGTCGGGGTGGTGTATCCGAGAACGCCGTTTGGTCGCTCGCTCGAACAGATCGCTCAGCTCGTCAAGGCCGATGTCGGGCTCGAGGTTGCGTTCGCCGATCTCGGGGGTTGGGACACCCACTTGGCTCAGGGTGGTTCGAGAGGACAGCTCGCGAATCGGTTGCGCGAGTTTGCGGCCGGTCTCACCGCCCTGTACGGCGACCTCGGTGACCGCATGGAGGACGTGGTGGTGGTCACGATGTCGGAGTTTGGCCGCACAGTGGCCGAGAACGGTAGCGGCGGCACCGACCACGGCCATGGCAACTGCATGCTGGTTCTCGGCGGGGCCGTGTCGGGCGGCAACGTGCTCGGTGCGTGGCCTGGACTCGACGCCGGTCAGCTCTACGAGCAGCGCGATCTGGCGATCACAACCGACTTTCGCGACGTCTTCGGCGACGTCGTCGTCCGTCACCTCGGCGCCGACAATATGGATCGCGTCTTCCCTGGCTACACCATCGATACGCGACGCTTCCGGGGAGTGATCGCCTAGCTCAGAAGGCTCCCCCCCGGTCGGGCGGGGTGTCGGCATAGACCTTGAAGGGTCATGTTTACAGTCATGGCCCGAACGCTCCCAAGCTCCCTCCGCACGCTCGACGAGCGCAGCCTCCTATCCGGCGTCTACGCGGCCCGGCTGGCGGTAGCCTACGCGCTGGCGGTGGCGGCTACGGTCGTGCGAACGACCACCGTCACGGAGCCGTCGTCGACCCCGCTCGTGCTCCTTATCGTCGGCGTGCCAACTGCCTTCACGCTGGCATCCTGGATCTACGGCAAGAACCACGCGATCGGCTCCCGTTTCCTGGGCGCGCAGGTCATCCACGATCTGTTGCTGACGACCAGTGCGGTTCTCCTGACCGGTGGGGTCGGGAGCGAGTTCGCACTGTTTTACATCCTGCTCGTCGCGGCCGCCGGTTTGCTGCTCGGTTTTCGTGGTGCGATGGTGACTTCCATCACAGTAGTGATCGTGTACCTAACCACCGCTTACTGGCAGGTCGCCCCGCAGCTCGCGGCGGAATCGGGGACGATCACACTACCGAACATCTCCGGACAGGTGACGACGATCCTGTGGAGCCTCGCGCTGTCGGTCATCGTGTTTCTGGTTGTCGGCGTGGCGAGCGGAATCGTTGGACGACGTATGCTGGCGCAGCGCGAAAGGTTGATAGAGCTGGAGCGACAACTCGCCCGATCCCCGTTTGATGTCGAGAACCTGCTGAATACGATCGAGAGCGGTGTCTTGTCGATCAATGACCGCGAAGAGATCGATTTCATCAACTCCACCGCTCGCGCGCTGCTCGGGATCTCCGGAATTTCTCCGGGTGGGACAGTGCCTGAACGGACGGAGCATCCCGGCCTGGCGACCCTTTATCGATTGCTGCTTGACACGCTGCGCTCGGAGCGCGAGGTCGAGTACACGGAGTTGAGCTTCACCGACGAGCAGGGTGATTCCCGGGCGGTTGGCGTGACCACGACCGTATTGTACGATCCGCGGGGTGGAAGACGCGGAGCGGCGGCGATCGTGAAGGACGTCGAAAACGTAAAGCGTCTCGAGGAACTGGCGCGGCAGGCGGATCGACTGCGCGCGCTGAACGAGCTCTCGGCCGGGTTGGCACACGAGCTTCAAAACCCACTGGCGGCAATTCGGTCGGCCGTCGAGCTGCTGGGCGCTGGCACCAGCGGCAACGCAAGGGATGAGTCGCGGCTGATCAGTCTTACGATTCGTGAGACCGATCGACTGACGGCGTTGATCGATGATTTCAAAGAATTCTCTGGGGTGAGGATCCGAAAACTCGAGCGGGTCGACGTGGTCGCGGTTGTAGAGGATGCGATTGAGGTGGATCGGATGGCGGCTGGAGAAGGCGGTCCGCGAACGGTGTTTGTGCGTCCCGGGGCGCCCCACCGGATCGACGGCGACCACAATCTCATCAAACAGGTGTGTCTCAACCTGCTGAGCAACGCCAGGGCGGCGGTGGACGGAGTCGCTGGCCCGGAGATCGAAGTGCGAGTGGGGGGCGACGCGATGTTACGGGAGCTGGAGGGCGCCGGTCCGTTTGTGGCGCTCGAGGTTCGCGACAACGGTCCGGGCATCGAACCCGAAGTACGGGATCGTGTTTTCGATCCCTTCTTTACCACTCGGCAGACGGGTTTCGGAATGGGTCTGGCGATCGTGCACCGGATCGTGGAGCTGCACGGGGGAATGGTGTGGGCCGATAGCGAACCCGGCCGTGGGTCGAGGTTTCGGGTCGCGCTCCCCCGCAGTTCGTAGGCGCCGAATGTTCGGTCGCGGTATATTTGCTCGCCCCCCGAATCGTCCACAACCCACGATGAGACGGCGAAGCGCAAGATGAAGAAGTCCAGTTCCCCACGCGTGCTCCTGGTCGACGACGAGCCAAGCGTGCTCGAAGCGCTCTCGGTGCTGTTCGAACGCAATGGCTTCGAAGTGACCGCCAGCGGGACCGGTGACGAGGCTGTCGGATGGCTCGAAGAGAACGGGCCTATCGACCTCGTGGTGACCGATCTCCGACTGCCGGGGCGTGATGGCATCGCGGTACTCAAGCAGGCTCGATCTCAGGATCCGCTCGCCAAAGTGATCTTGATCACCGCCCAGGGTGATGAGGATTTCGCCATGCAGGCTTGTAACGAGGGCGCGTTCCGGTACTTGAAGAAGCCGTACAAGAACCAGGAATTGGTTTTGAACGCGCGCCAAGCGATCGAGATGCACGCACTGGAGGAGCGCAACGTCAAGCTATCACGCGAGAATCAGGCGCTGCACCGGCGGGCCGGGAATGCTGAAGAGGTCGAACCGGTGGGTCAGAGCGTCGCCTTCCGGCGGGTGTTGGATGTCGCCGCTCAAGTCGCACCGGCGGAGAGCACGGTGCTCCTGATGGGGGAGAGCGGCACCGGCAAGGAGCTGTTCGCGCGGTACATCCACGATCACTCGAGTCGTGGCAAGGGGCCTTTCGTGCCGATCAACTGCGGAGCGCTTCCCGAGTCATTGTTGGAATCGGAACTATTTGGCCATGTCAAGGGCTCCTTCACGGGCGCGATCCGAGACAAGGAAGGGTTGTTCACAGTCGCGGCTGGTGGAACTCTGTTTCTGGACGAGATCGCTGATACGAGCCCAGCGATTCAGGTCAAGCTCCTGCGCGTGCTTCAGGAACGGGAGATCATACCGGTCGGGGCGACCGAAGCGGTCCCGGTTGACGTGCGGATCTTGGCGGCCACCAACAAAGACCTGGAAAAGGAGGTCGAGCGCGAAGAATTCCGTCAGGACCTCTTCTATCGGCTAAACGTCATCCCGATCACGATTCCACCGCTGCGGGGGCGGCCGGAGGACATACCCGATCTGCTCGATTACGTGCTGACACGCGCCGGGTTCCCGGATTCGCTGCCTGGTGGGAACCGCTCTCAGGACAAGATCTTCACCAAACGCTCCTGGGAGGCGCTCTGCGCCTACGACTGGCCCGGGAACGTGCGCGAACTCGAGAACGTCGTCGAGCGATTGCTCGTACTCGCCGGTTGGAGCGGCGATCAGCCCGGCCGCACGATCGACCTCCCGGACTTGCCTGAGAAAATCAGGGAGAAACCCGAACAGCCACTAGTGTCGGACTCGCCCGTTCCCACCCCCACGATGGAAACGATCGAACAGGCGTACATCCAGTGGGTGCTTGCCAAAACCGAAGGGAACAAAGCGCGCGCGGCGGAGATACTGGGTATTGACCCATCTACGCTGTACCGCAAGATCGACCGCTACGGGATCCAGATCGCTTCGTAAACGATCGGTCGCAATCTGCAAGACAGCCGCACCGCCCGGTGGGTCGAAAAACCAGTTTAGGAACCCTTTTTCCACTTTCATACTATCGCCGTAAGGTTATGAATAACAATAGCTTAGGATCGATCTAGCAGGCTCGGTCACGGTCTGGCACTCGTCTTGCGAAGTGGGACTACGACCCCGCAGACCAACGCGCGCAGAACCGTTGGAGAGTTGACACGAGCCGGTAGGCAAAGGAGTTGTAGAGACATGAAGATTCGGAACACAAAGGGTTTCACCCTAATCGAGCTGCTGATCGTCGTGGTGATCATCGGCATTCTGGCCGCAATCGCGATCCCGCGCTTCGCCAGCACCAAGGAGAAGGCGTTTGACGCGGCGGCCAAGAGCGACCTGAGAAACGCCATGACGTCG
>JBDGYV010000023.1:0-33323 GCA_039588915.1 Gemmatimonadota bacterium | reverse complement strand
TTCGGCAGATAGGCGGAAAACTCCGCGGATTTACGGCATAATGACGAAAAAGCGTATTTTGGAGCCTGCCTTTTAAGCCGAGAGTTGTGGGTTCGAGTCCCACCGGGCCCACCAACGCCACCACGTGTTTTGCAACCCTGATTGGCCGTATTCGGCAACAAATAACTACCCGACACGTCCTGCCCGCACTGGCCTAACTATTGCATAAAGGTCACCGGATCCTTGTGCGTCGGATACGACTGGCGCCTGAAACAATCACCGAGACCCGGGGACCTTCATGCTGCAATCGAAAACCGCCAAGCAGAACGTCGTGGTCCAGCTAAACGATGGTACCCGACGCAAGGGAGTCACCGACGCCTTCAATCCGAAGAAAACGACGCTTCTGATCAAGGAGGTCGACGTCGGAGGGAACGTCGTCGAGATCCACGACGTGGACATGCACAGCGTCCACGCGATTTTCTTCGTTCGCGATCTCGCGATCATGCGCACGAGTCGCCACACCAACCGAGACGCACCGGTTTCGCCACCCGACGTCGGGAAAAACGGTAAGCGGGTGCGCGTGACGTTTGTCTGGGGTGAGGTGATGGACGGTGTCTCGCCGGACGTCGATGCGAAAACTCCGTGGTTCTACCTGTATCCGATGGGGCCGCTGAACCGGGCCTACAACATCCACCAGGTATATATCTCGCGGAAGGCCGCCGCGCGGATAGAGCCGGTCTAAGACCAGTTCGTCACTACGTATCGCGTAGCGGGATCTTGTGATCCGATTGCGCGTTTCTTATGATTCAGCGTGTATCGTACGCTGATTCTGGCCCTCGCTCTTTCGGCCGCCACCCCGTTGGCGGCACAAACACCTTTCGACCCGCATCGCAATCAGGCGATCGGCGGTGTGGCCGGACTCGCCTCGGGCAGTGGCCTCTCGTATCAAGAAATCTTCCCCTCCGCCTACGGCTACCGTGGAGCGCTGGCGCTATGGAAAGCCGGTGACACGTTCTTCTTGAACACCGGAGTGTCAGGCTTGCGAATCTTGACCGACGATAGCCGGCAGCGCGTGTATCTGGTAGGCAGCTTATCATACTGGCGGCACACTGAAGAGACCAGCGAGCCGATCTTCGACGAGAACGACAACGTAACCGGCGAGCGAGTCTTCGATGATGTGGATGACAGTTGGTCCATCGGTTTGGGAGCCGGAATCGAGCTTCCGGTCGGGACCCGAACGGCGGTCTCGCTAGAGGCGCTGTTCACGTACTGGACCCAATCGGGCAACGTGCTGCCCCTACCCCAGATTGGTCTGCAGTACCAGTTCTAGGTCGGCAACCGACCGTACACAGCTCGACCCTCTATCAGCGTTGCCACGACTTGGGTCTCGGGGTTGCGGAACACGCACTGCACGAACCTCTGCAGCGGGTCACCGACCGCATCGACCGGCGGTTCGAGCACAACGAGATCGGCCGCTTTGCCGACCGCGAGGCTGCCAGTCTCATGGCTCAGCGAGAGGGCCTCGGCGCCAGCCAACGTGCCGCGATACAAGAGCTCAGCTGGTTCGACGCGATCCAGATACGCGAAGTGACGTAAAACGTCGAGTGGGCTGAACAACGGGCCGGCACCCACGTCGGACCCGACACCGATCTGTACGTTGGCGCCTTTCGCCCGGCGAAGCGCAAACGAGCCCGAGCCCAAGAACGCGTTCGACGTCGGGCAACAGACAACCGCCGAGCCCGCATGGGCCAACCTTCCAAATGCGTCGTCGGTGCAATGGATGGCATGCGCAAAAACCGACCGCTCGCCAACCAGCCCGTACTGTTCGTAAACCGCCAAGTAGTCAGCGGCCTCAGGAAAGAGCCGGCCGACGATCTCGACCTCTTCCTGTTGCTCGGCCAAGTGGGTCTGGACCCTTAGACCTGCTCTGCGCGCGGCTTGCCCCGCATGAGAGAGCAGCGCAGCCGATGATGTCGGCGCAAAGCGTGGTGTAATGGCGGTGTGAAGCCGGCCGCCGGCCGCGCCCTCCCACCGCTCGGCTAGCTCGAGGCTGGCTTCGATGCCGCGATCCGCGGGCTCGATGAGCTCCGGCGGCCCGTTCACGTCCATCAGGACCTTACCCATGACGACCCTGAGGCCACTGTTGGCGGCAACTTCGAACGCTCTGTGTGTTGCTTCGACGTGCACGGTCGCGAACACGCCGGCGGTGCCGATGCCGTTACCGGCGAGGGCGTGGAAAAACCGCTCGGCGACACGCTCGGCATGCTCGGGATCAGCGAATGCCTTTTCGGCGGGGAACACGTGTCGCTCGAGCCACGCCATGAGCGGCAAGCCGTATCGTGCCCGGACATCGATCTGCGGCAGATGAACGTGGGCGTCGACAAACGCAGGGAGGATCAACGCATTGCCGACCTCGACGATCGGACCGGCGTCGTTTGGCGCGTCGCGCCAAACGCCGATAGCCGCGATGCGCCCTTCGTTATCGACTTCAACGAAGCCATCCTCGCAGCTGTCGGCCCGGTCGACGCCGCGCGGCGAGAGAACGGCGCCCCTGAGGAGCACCTCGCGGCGACCGCTCACCGCGGCGGCTCCTGCTCGGCTTGTTGCTGTCGCTCGGCGTCCTGAAGCGCGCTCAGCAGAGCCTTCGGATCCACGGTCCCGATCAACCGTCCGTTCTCGACCACCAGTACGAGCCCGCTCTCGATTCGAGCGATCTGAGCGATCATCTGATTCGCCGGTGCGTCGGGTGACAAGACTTGATCGTCGGAGGCGAGCCGCGCGAGGTCGCGAGCTGCTCGTCCAGGCGTTTCCCGTGCCGCCTCTTCCAGTGCTTCCACTGTGGTTACACCGACGAGCGTGTGGTCCCGCTCGATGACCGCCAACTCCGACGTCGCCGTCATTTGGGTCGCCTGTGCCAATGCGACTCGCACGTCGTGATCGGCACGGATGGCCGGCACGCGTTCGGTTACCAGATCCCGCACCGTCACGCCTTCAACCGCGCCGCGCAATCGAGACATGCGAACGCTGTGGTTTGCTGCTGACCACAGGAACCACCCGACCACGACTTCCCACAACCAACTGAAATTGCCAGTTGCCGCGATGAGAAAGAGTCCGACCCCCATGAGCAGCCCGGCGATCACCTTTCCCGTCCGGGCGGCGCCGATCGTAGCCCTTTCGTAGTTATCGAACCGCCACCACAAGATGGCTCTCAGGATCCGACCTCCGTCGAGCGGGAAGCCGGGTACCATGTTGAACACCGCCAGTGCGACGTTGATCAGTCCGAGCCATGACAAGCCCACTCTCAGCGTTTCGGGTGCGTCGGCGGGTAGGGTCTGCGAAGTCGCTAGCAACGCCATTCCGAGGCCTACAGAGAGAAGCGGTCCGGCGGCGGCGATCAGCAGATCCGAGAGGGCGTCCCGCGGCTCACCCTTGAGCTTTGCCACTCCACCGAAGATAAACAGCATGATCTCGTCGACCTCGACCCGACGCGCGCGAGCGACCAGGGCATGTGATAACTCGTGAAGCAGAACCGATGCGAACAGGGCACCCGCCAAAGCGCCCGCCAGCACCCAGCGACCAGCGGTGGTCGACTCTGGGGTAGCGCTGACCAGCCAACCCGTCGCCAGGAAGTACGTGACCAGTGCGAAGATCACGAACCAGCTCGGGTCGATGGTCAATCGAATGCCGGCGACTCGGCCCAACCGGATCAGGTGCGCCCCCGCTCTTCGGCCTTTGTGTAACCGTGCTCGACCGCGAAATCCCAGAGGGAGTCCTGTAGCAGTCGCCGACCCCGGTACAGACGGCTCATGACGGTTCCGATCGGGATGCCGAGCGCGTCGGCAACTTCTTGGTACGAGAGCCCCTGGATGTCGCGTAGCACGATCGCGTCGCGGAAGATGTCAGGCAGTCCATCAATCGCCGACTTGACCTCGTCCACCATGAATTTCGAAAGAAACTCGTGCACCGAATGGTCATCGCTGAGCGCCTCTATCGTTTCACCGGCGCGTGTCTCTTCATCGAGCTGATCTTGCGCGCTGCTTGCCGCCTCGTCCTCGAACTCGACCGGTCGTGGGGCACGCTGGGAGCTGCGATACCGATCGATGAACGTGTTCGTGAGGATTCGGAACAGCCACGCCTTGCAGGAACCGTCGTCACGATACCGATGCAGGTTCCGGATCGCCTTGAGGTAGGTCTCCTGTACTAAGTCCTCCGCGTCCTGACGGTTCCTCGTCATTCTGAGGGCCGCCCCGTAGAGGACGTCGAGGTGCTTCAGACACTCCTCGCGCAAGGCCTGTTGTTGGCGGGAAGTCGGCCGTTTTTCTTGGGCCATCGGCCGAAGCTACGAGTGGGGTTCGGGCTTTGCCAACGCTCGCCACAAATCTAGATTCGGCACGTGTGAATTCACCTTCCCAACGCGCCATCGTCGTCCGCGGCGCGCGGCAGAATAACCTGCGTGGTATCGACGTCGAGTTCCCGAGATCGCGGCTTTCGGTCATTACCGGTGTTTCGGGATCGGGAAAATCGTCGCTAGCGTTTGATACCGTCTACGCCGAGGGGCAGCGTCGATACGTAGCCTCGCTGTCCACCTACGCGCAACAGTTTATCGACAGACTGCCGAGGCCTGATCTCGATTCCATCGACGGGTTGCCACCGGCAATCGCGATCGAGCAGCGGAACCCGACTTTGAACCGTCGATCGACCGTCGGCACTGCGACTGAAGTATACGATTTTCTACGTCTGCTCTATGCCCGCGCGGGGGTCGTTCACTGTCCCGATTGTTATCGCCCGGTGCGAGGTTTCTCCGCGGCCGCGGTGATCGAGGCGATTGCTGTCGACCAAGGGTCGGGATGGTACGTAACCTTCGAGCTTCCGTTCTCGTCAGTTTTAACCCACGACGTGCTGCTCGACAACCTGCTCCAGCTTGGATTCGTGCGGTTGCTGATCGGCGGTCGAGAGCTGCATCTCGAAGCGCTGCCGCCGGGTACGGATTTGACCCGCGAGCGGCCGGTTTTTGTCGTAGTGGACCGGCTTCACGGCGGCGACGTGGCGCAAAGCCGCTGGGCGGAGGCGATCGAGCGGGCGTACGAGGAGGGAGACGGAGAAGTCGTACTGTTCGAGCGTGGCGAGACCGCGCCGGCAGATGCGCGCCGCTTTAGCCGCTACGCACGGTGTGGCGGCTGCCGCCGCACGTTTCCGGAGCCCCGACCAGCGTTGTTCTCGTTCAACAGCCCGCATGGCGCTTGCCCGGAGTGCAACGGTTTCGGCTTCCTGCTCGAGTACGACGCCGACCTGATCGTGCCCGACCCGGCTCGGTCGCTGGCCGACGGGGCGCTCGATCCCTGGACAAAGCCGCGCTACGGCAGTCGACGGCGTCGGCTTGAGGAGTTCGTGCGCGAAACAGATCTCGACGGTGGCGCCCCATGGGCTGAACTCCCGACTGACGCACAGCGCGCGTTGTTGGAAGGGGGTCGCTACCGTGGGGTGCACATCGAAGGCGTGCTGCAGTTCCTTAGGCGCATGGAGCGGAAGAAGTACAAATCGTATATCCGGTTTTTCCTGCGCCGCTATCAGTCACACCGTGAATGTCCAGCCTGTTGTGGGTCGCGGTTGAGGTCCGAAGCGTCAACGGTCGTTGTACACGGCAACTGTCTACCGGATTTGGTGCGGTGGCCGCTTCCTGAGCTGGCCGCTTGGTTGGATGCGCTCGATGGTTCGGATGGCCCAATGGAGGTGCTGGAGCCCATCCTACGCGAGCTCACCCGGCGAGTTGACCTGCTTCAAGCAGTCGGGCTCGACTATCTGACGCTGGATCGGCTGACGCGAACGCTATCCGGTGGCGAAGCGCAGCGAATCGCGATTGCCAATGCGTTCGGTAGTGCGCTCACCGACGGGGTGTATGTGCTCGACGAGCCATCGGTCGGGTTGCACGCGCGCGATACGAAGAAACTGATCAACCTGCTACGCAAGCTCACCGATGGCGGCAACTCGGTGCTGGTCGTCGAGCACGATCTTGAGATCGTCCGCAGCGCGGACAGAGTGGTAGAGCTTGGACCCGGTTCCGGCGCGAACGGTGGTGCAGTCATGTTTCAGGGATCGCCGGTCGACCTCGATCGGGCGGAGACGGTCACCGGCGAGTGGCTCCGCGGAGACGCCTCGTTCCCCGAACCTCGCCCTCGACCAGTCGGCGGACCTTGGATCACCGTGCGTGGCGCGAAAGCGCACAACCTGCAGGCTATCGATGTCCGTATCCCGATCGGCCGGTTGACGGCGGTGACGGGAGTCTCCGGCTCTGGTAAGTCGACCTTGGTTCATGACGTTCTGTATCGGACGCTCTCGCCGCCCGGGGGACCGGTGGCAGATGAGGCGGGCTCACCGATGGCGCTCGACCGCATCGAGGGCGCCGAGCGGTTGGCTGAAGTCGTGCTCGTCGATCAATCCTCCATCGGGAAGTCTCCGCGGTCTAATCCCGTTACTTACGTCAAAGCGTTCGATTCCATTCGCGCGCTATTCGCGGCTACGCCCGAATCGCGAAGGCGAGGGCTCACGGCCGGTCACTTTTCCTTCAACACGTCAGCCGGTCGTTGCCCGGAATGTCGCGGTGACGGACATCAGCGAATCGAGATGGTGTTTCTGCCAGATGTTTTTGTGACTTGTGATGGTTGTCACGGGCAGAGGTATCGGCCGGAGGTGTTGGAGGTGAAGTGGCGGGATCAATCGATCGCGGATTTGCTTGCGATGACCATCGACGAAGCATTGGCACTGTTCGCTGGTCACCCGTCGGTAGGGCGTGGTTTGTGGGTGCTTCAAGCGGTGGGTTTGGGCTATCTGCGGCTCGGCCAACCGGCGACCACGCTCTCGGGCGGTGAGTCTCAGCGCCTGAAGATCGCCCGAGAGCTGTCACGCGGGCCCAAGCGGGCGGGCGGAGCCGGTGGCCGGGGTCGATCCGCGCGCCCCGGGCGCGGTATCTTGTACTTGATGGATGAGCCGACAACGGGTCTGCACAACGCCGACATACGAGGGCTGATGAGAGTCCTCAATGGGTTGGTCACGCGGGGCGATACGGTGGTCGTGGTCGAGCATCACCTTGACGTGATCGCACGCGCCGACTGGGTCATAGACCTCGGACCGGAGGGTGGACCTGCTGGCGGCCGGGTCATCGTGGCTGGGCCGCCGCGCGAGGTCGCGGCGTGCGACGAGTCGCACACGGGGCTAGCGCTCCGCGCCCACCAGCTAGCTGCGGAGCCGGTCGGTGCCTAGTCGTTGGCTCGTGTTCCTGCTCACCTTGGGCGTCGTGGGTTGCGGATCGGACGGCGGGGGCATCGTCGGGGCGCCCGGCGGTCGTAACGGGGTCCAGCTTCGGTACCAGAGCCCGAGGACGCAGGTAGTTCCGGCCGATGGCGCGCGGGCCGTCACGCTGTCGCTCGAGGTCCTGCGTGAAGTCGCGGGCGGCGGGCTCGAGCCCTTCGCCGGTGCGCTGCTCAAGGCGGCTAGGGAGGAAGGGCGGGGTGTGATCTCCACAACGCTCCAAACGACTAACTCGCTGGGAATCGCCTCCTTTGACGTCAGCATGCCGGCCGCTAGTGACAAGACCAAGGTCACGATCGCGCTCGAAGACGACGCTCAGTCGTTCCTACCGTTTGACGTGGTCGCGGCCCCGGTGGTCCCGCTGGATCTCCAAGTGGGGTCGATTTGGGCTGTGACGCTGCCGGCGGATGGTGTGCTCGTGCGACTCGCGGGTGAGGCTGGAGCCGAATACTTCGCCCTGCCCTACCAAACCGATACTGATCGCAGCGGAGCTACTTACCGCCTGTTGTACCAGGGACCCGAGCCGGACGAAAACCTCGCGATCGGAGTGGCCGAGCTCCCCACTGCACGGTCCATAAGCTCGGGCCCGGCGGCACCAGACCACGTCGTCCAAGGATCCGGTTTGGAGTCAGGTCTGAAGCTCTCGGACGCGATTCCCAACGAGGTCAACATCCGGTCGTGTCGCATCGACGAAGACCGCTTCGCACCCCTTCGTTACTTGGGAGAGCGAATTGCGATGTACGTCGACGCGGCGAGTGACGAGCATCAGGCGCGGATCGACTCGCTCGGCGCCGCTTTTGACGCATCGATCTTCCCACTAAACACGACTCTGTACGGCCCTACGACTGACCTCGACGATAACCAGCGGGTGTTGGTCGTGATGTCGCCGGCTCTAGAAGGTGCGGGCGGAGTGTACTGTGACACGATTCGCACTCAGGGGATCGAGTCGTTCTATGGCAACTGGAACGCGTCGGACCCGATCGATCGCCCCTTGTCTACACTGGCTCACGAGCACCAACACGTGATCAACGCCGGATATCACCTGGTTACTACCGGCGCCGAAGGTGACGACCGCTGGCTCAACGAGGGCCTGTCGTATTCGGCCGAAGCCCTGCACCAATACTGGGGGAGCGCGATGGTGAGAATGTGGCAGTTCCTGAGCGGTCAGAACGGTGGGTTGTCGCTGCTACCGCTCGAGTACTCGCCAGTCTTCAACGACCGTTACATGATGTTCCTGCTCTACCTTCGCGACCGTTTTGGACCCAACCTGTACCAGCTGCTAGGTGCCAGCGGTAAGCGAGGCGTATCGAACATCGAATCGGTGACCGGGGTCGCGTTTGAGACGTTACTCCACGACTGGTTCGTAACCAACGCGATCAGCAACCGTGGGCTCAACGAGAGCCCGCGGTACAACTACCGCACGATCGACGTTCACGGTATGGCCGACGAAGTAAGAGCTTGTCAGTGTATTCCGCTAGGTGGGTTCAACGGAATGAACATGGAGCGGTTGTCGCTGTCGGACGCGTTCGACGTTTCGCGGACCCTCGACCGCGCTGACGCTGACTACTATCGCTTGGTCGTCGGCACGGCGGCCGATGACCAGGAGTACGATCTCTACTTCGACGCCTTTGGTCGCGCGACGACTCGACTGACGATCATCCGCGCCAAATAATTACTCGCTTGGCGTTGTCGTCCCGCCCGTCGGATGGACCGCGGTCACCGTCATTACGAATAACGCCGATTGTGTTGCGCGCGAGGTTGAGCTGATGCGTCCAAACGCGCTGAGCCGAGCATTGTTCTGGGTCGCCCATGCCACCTCGATGCTGTCAACCGCGCTCAGCCCTTCGATCCCCTGGAGCCGCACGCGAACATCATCGGCCGTCAGATAGACCGCCCCCTCAACCCGTTGCGCTTGGCCGCTGACGGCTATGTTCGAACCCTGCTCCTGCAGGGACTGCCAATCCCGGGGTCCTCCCGAGCCGTAGTCGTCCGGTGTCATGGAAGCCAGTGGTAGCTGCCGGTAGTCGTCGGGGTTGACGCCGGTCAGCGGATTAGCGACCGGCTCGATCATGACCGACATGCTGTCGGCCGACGTCATGGACCAGTGGGTGATTCCGTCCTGCATCCTGATTGGCTGTCCGGCTTGATCGTACGCCACCGGACGGGCGAAACGGGAGTCGCTGTCGACCGTTGTTTCGCCGGTCAGTTGCACGTAGGCGAGTTCGTCGCCGTTCACGAACACGGCCTGCGTGCCCACCGTTCCTAGATACTGGCCGAAGTTCACCGCCTCGGTCTTTGGGCGTGCGGCCTCAGCCCTTAGTCGTGCCCGCTCGCGGCCGCCAAACACGACAATGGCGCCGAGCAGGATGACCAGGAGGCCACCGAGGACCACGAAGAGCATGCGAGTCCTGCTTCGGTTTTCTATCCGCGCGATCTCGTCCTCCATTCGAACAGCGTGGGGATCCGGCATGTATCACTCCTCTCGGGCCAAAAGGGCGTCGTGGCGGATCAGTATGGCTGGCCTCAGCGCGGTCGTCAAGCGCTGGATGAGGCTGGGTTTTGACGGCTCCAGAAGGCACCGGTAGCTTGACCGCATCTTCCTACCGGTTTGTGCGTTCAAGGAGAGTGGTCTGTGGGCAGATGGAAAGGCGTGCTGTGGAGCTTGGCGGGAGCGAGTGCGGCCATTGTGGCCGGTTCTTTCGCCAAGCGGAAGTACGAGGAGACGGTTCTCGAGATCGGGCACCAATTCCGCACCGGAGAGATCGTCACTCGTGAGGGTGGCTATCAGTGTGAGAGATGCGGCTACGTGCTTGCGCTGGCGGCCAACAAGAAGCTCCCACCGTGCCCGAAATGCAGCCACTCTCGATACCTGAAGATCTCCTGACCGCGAGCCGAGTCGCGGCCGCCGTGACGCTCCTGGTGTTGTGCGGCAGCCCCCGGATCATCGAGGCCACCACGCAGGCGACGGACGCGCCGATCGGTCCGATCGAGGTCGTGCTAGACGCCTCGGGCAGCATGCGCGGTCGCCTCGAGGCGGTCGAGAAAATGATGGTAGCCAAAGAGTTTCTGGCTGTGCTGCGTGAACAGCTCAGCGAGGATGGGGTCGTTCCGCTGATGGGCCTTAGGGTCTACGGCGCGGGCAGCGATCGTCGACTACGCGACTGCCGGGACACCACCCGGCTGATCACGCCAGTTGATTCGCTGGTGGGTTGGGATATGGTGCTGGCAGAGCTGCAACCGCTCGGTGTGTCGCCGCTAGCGACGGCGCTCGAACAAGCGGTTGACGAAGCTGCCATGACGTACATCCTCATAACCGATGGCGCTGATAATTGCGGACGTGACGCTTGCACGATGTGGCGCGAGCTGGGGCCAAGGGTGGGTGCATCCCGACCCCGACTTCACGTTGTCGCACTGGATCCAGGACCTGGCGATATCGAGCGACTGCGGTGCTTGAGCCGGGCAGGGTCGGGGTCGCTCATCCAGCTTGAGAAGCGGGCTGACGTGCCTCGGGCTGCGCGGCGACTAGCCCTCGTGCTGCGAAACCTAGGCTTGCTGGACGTGCGGTTGGCTCTTGGAGAAGGCGCCGAGTTTTCGGCGCCGGTGCGGGTTCTCCAGCCGCTGACACGAGAGCTGGTGGCGGCCTTCGCTTCCGGACAGCCAGCAGCCGTGCCTGCGGGCATGTACGACGTCGTAGTCGAAACCGCACCTCCGTTCAGAGCCGATCGGGTGCTTGTGCTGCCCGGAGAGTCAGCGGTTGTTGAGGAACGTGCGTTTGGTACGCTGACTGTGGACCTGCTCGATATGGAAAACCAGCCTCTGCGGGCGCCGCTCTCGATCTCGAAGACCGGTGATCCCACAGAGCTTCGGTTCGCTAGCACCAGGGATTCATTGATCTTGGGAGAAGGGTTTTACGACATCCGCGTGGATATGCGCGATTCGTTTGCCGTACGCGAAGCGATTGCGATTGGGTCGCGGCGACCAACGCGGGTCGTGCTCGGTGGCAGCGGTACGCTCACCGTTGTTGCTCCAGGCTCGACTGCTCCTGCCACACCGGCGTCGGTGTTTGGCCACGGTCGGGCCGACTCACTGGCGATTGGTTTGGCGCACCGGCTGCCGGCGGGGGAGTATCGGGTGACGGTCAGGAGTGTGCCGCCATACGTAGCTGAAGCGGTCGTCGTGGAACCTGATCAGGAAACAACGGTCGAGCTGCCGGAGACGGGAGTCCTCGAGGTCGACGTATTCGAGTTCGACACTTTGGCCCGAGGAGTTGAGATCGCCGTCATTGAGCCGACGACCGAAGAGCGATATGGGACGTTGACCAGCGGTGAGAGACGATTGGCGAGGCCGGGGACGTATCGGCTCGAGCTCGAGACGATCCCGCCACGAACGATAGAAGACATCACAGTCGAGTCGTTTGATGTGACCGTGATCGAGCAACGCGGCTTGTCGCGTATTGAGCTAATCGGGGCGATCGCCGAGGGCGAGGCCGATTTGAGGCTCGAGGTGCTCGACCTGTCCGACCGCACCTTGGCCATCATGAATGCCCCACACCCCGCGATCCAGGTATGGCCAGGCTCCTATCGCGCAAGAGTTTGGCGAGCCGACGAACTGGTTTGGGAAGGGCCGATAACAGTTGCAGATGATCGCCCCGCAAAGATAGATTTGAGTTTTCCTGCGCAAGGAGAAGGGCCATGACGACCGATGCATACCTCTTCCTGCTTCTGGTGGCTGCGGTCGTGGCCGCCGTCGGTCAAGGGATGGCGGGCTTTAGTGTCGGCGGCTGTATGGTGTCGATCGCGCTTGGGTTCGTGGGTGCGCTGGTGGGTGGTTGGGCGCAGAGGGAGTTCAGGCTACAAGAACCCTTTCCGTTCACGGTTGGCGACCACACCTTTCCGGTCATCTGGTCGATCATTGGCGCGGCTCTGTTCGTGTCTATCGTGAGTCTGATCAGCGGACGCCGCCGCAGGTAGCACCTCCCGAATCTGAAGGGACGAACGGTCGGCCGAATGATGACCCACTTGCGGCGCGGTACGAGCGCCGTTGGCCGATGGTTGGCGTTCTACGCCAAGAACCTTTGGCACAAGGCCAGTCACGACCAGATTTTCTTTCTCTCTTCGGGAATCACGTTCAACGTTCTGGTCACGATCGTTCCGTTGCTGCTGCTCAGCATCTCGATTCTGGGTATGCTGGTAGAGTCTTCGGGAGCGGCTCGAGATCAGGTCCTCGAGTTTATCCAGCGCGTAATGCCGCTAGCCAGTGACCAGGCGGAGTCCCTGCTGTCCAGCCTAGTTGACGATCGCGGTCTGCTCGGGTTGATCGGGAGCGTAGGTCTTATTTGGGCCGCGACCCGCCTTTTTGGATCTCTCCGCACGGTGCTCGAAGTCGTTTTCGAGATTCCACCCGAGGATCGGCTCGGCATCGTCGAGGGTAAGATCCACGACATCAGGATGGTCATCATCGTGGGCACGCTGTTTGTGGCGACGATCTCGTTGACTACTGGTCTGCAGTGGGTTCAAGACTACGGTATCCCCTTTCTGGGGCTGGAAGCGTACGATCTTTCAAGGGTGACGGCGCTCGGCAGCATGCTGATGGCGTTCACGATCACCTATCTGATGTTCTACTTCGTGTACCGTTATGTCCCCGATCGATGGATCCCGCGGACCGACGCCGCCATCGCCGCCCTCTTCAGCAGCTTGCTGTTCGAGTTGGCGAAGCAGGTCTTCATCGCGTACCTGTCGAACTTCGGCCGTCTGATGCAATTCTACGGTTCGTTCACGAACCTGGTGGTGGTTGCGTTCTGGGTCTACTACAGCAGCATCGTATTCATGTTGGGTGGTGAGTTGGCACGCATCGTACAAGTCCATCGTCGCCGGGGAGTTCTGCCAAAGTGGGGACTCAGGGGGCCCGTGCCTTGAGCCTCCGGTGGGCGGTCCTCGCGGCTGGCCTGGCGTGGGTAACTGTTCCAGACATCGGGATCGCTCAGGCGCCTCGGCTACCGGCAGACTTGAAGGATCGAGGATGCTGCATCGACGAGGTCGAGGACAGTGCCAAGGTCAGCAGCCTCAAGATCGCTGGCAACGATGCGTTATCGAGTTCCGCGATCAAGAACGCGATCTTCACCACCGAGACTGGCGCGTTCCCTTGGAGCAAGCAACACGAGTTGGATAAGCGCCAGTTCCTGGACGATCTCCAACGCATCTACATCCTGTACCAGCGACACGGGTATTTCGCGTTCGAGCTGGAGTCGTACGAGATCCAGTCACGTGACGGCGAAGTGCGCATCACGCTACGCGTGTCGGAAGGCGCCCCGACCCTTGTCGACGTAGTCGCGTTAGAGGGTTTCGAGAGCATCGATGGTGAGGATCTTGAGGCCGAGCTTCGCGATCGGCTGCCGATGAAGGCCGGTGCGATCTTCAAAGAAGATGATCTGGTCGCTTCGCGTGACATGCTTGAGAGCGAGTTCAAAAACGGTGGTTTCGCCTTCGCTCAAGTGCTGCTCGAATACCGCATCCGCAAGGCTCAACGGACGGCGACCGTGACGTACTCCGTGGATCCGGGTGACGTGTACTATTTCGGTCAGATCGATGTCGCCGGCGTGGGCGATGCAAGCGATGAAGGACTCGTGCGGAACCAGCTGGTCTTCGATACAGGTGACCGCTACGAGCAGCAGGACATCTTTGACAGTCAACGCCAGATCTACGAATTGGGATTGTTTCGTCTGGTTAGCATCGATCCAAGTCTGGGTTCAGTCCGGGCTGATACCGTCGACGTGGCGATCTCCGTGGTCCCGGCAGCGACGCGAGTGGTTCGGTTGGGCATCGGTTACGGGACCGAGGATCTGGTGCGCGTTCAGGGATCGTGGCTGGACCGTAACTTCTTCGGCAAGAGTCGACAGCTGGAGATCCGTGGCGTGTACTCGCGGCTCGAGCGCGAGGCCGTTGTGACTTACCGCCAACCAACGTTCTTAAGACGCAACTTGAACTTGAGCCTATCGGGGTTTCTGCGTTTCGAAACCGAAGACAACTACACCGTCGAGCGAGTCGGCGCGACGGGACGTGTGGGGTACAGACTCAATCGTTTTCTCTTTGCCACCGGTGCAATCACCGCCGAGCGAGCAGACTTCTCGGAGTTCGACAGTGGCGTTCTGATCCCCGAGTTGGGTCGTGATTTCATCAACCCCAGCCGGCTGTTGTATACCGATCTCGGGGTGACGTTCGACAACACCGATTCGTTGTTCAGCCCGACCCGTGGGTACCGTGCTGATTTCGACTATCAACTTGGTATTCCGGTGGCCTCCGACTACGCGTATAACAAGATCACGCTTCAGGTCACGCGCTACCTCGAGATTCGTGATGGTTGGGTGGTGGCGGGCAGGGTGCTCCCTGGCGCGATCTTCACCTACGGAGGTGACCCGGATACGGGCGGCGAAGGACGTGTGCCGCTGTTCCAACGCTTGTTCGCGGGCGGATCGACCAGTGTGCGAGGTTACGAACGCCGGCAGTTAGGACCCAAAGACGACCCTGAGGCGTTCGGCCAGACACGGGATCCCGAGCCGATCGGAGGCAGCGGCCTGTTCGAGACCGGTGTTGAGCTCAGGTTTCCGATCGGCGGTCGACTTCGCGGCGTGGCCTTTGTCGACGCCGGAAACGTGTGGGAGGATCCGAGCGAGATATCGCTCGCCGATCTCGAGTACACACCGGGCGCAGGCGTGCGCTACGTAACCCCGATCGGCCCGGTCCGGTTCGATATCGCTCGCCGGACATCCGATGAGGAATCTTTTTTGCCCCGTTGGGTGTTTCACATATCGATCGGCGATGCCTATTAAAGTTCGCAGAATCATCAAATGGGCCGCGTACGGGGTGCTCGTGGTCGTGCTGCTGGTAGCGGTCACGATTGTGGGTGGCCTGCTGTGGCTTCGCTCGTCCTGGGGCGGCGACTTCGTCCGCGGTCAGATCGAGTCTCAGGTCGAGGGCTTGGTGAACGGTGAAGTCCACGTCGGCCGTGTCAGCGGCGACATCATCAGCGGGATCGTGCTCGAGGATTTCGCCATGGTCGGGCACGATGGGATAGCGTTGGTGGACGCGGACAAGATCATCGTCAGCTACGCGCTAGCGCCGTTTTTTGAGCGCCGCATCACACTCTCGAAGGTGCGGCTGGAAAACCCCGACATTCACATCGTTCGTTATCCGGACGGTCGCTGGAACTTCAAGACCCTGTTCAAGCCTCGCCCCCCGCGGCCACCGTACGCCCCACCCGGGTGGGGCACGTACATCGACATTCATCGTCTCGAGTTTGTCGATGGCAACGTGCAGTTCAGTCTCGACGAGACCGACTGGCCGTTGCTCGACTGGTCCCAGAATGAGCTCCACGGCTTGAACGGCCGATTGGATCTCAAGATCGTTACCGAGTCGCGGGGCGGCCCAGAGCGACGCTTCGTGTTCCACGACCTCGCTTTTCGTACAACGGCTCCCGAGCTCGACGTACAGCGCCTCGATGGGGAGGTGGTGTGGACCGAGAACGGCATTGTTGTCGACGAGGTCGACTTTGAAACCGCTGGCTCGACGATCGCCACCAACGGACACATCGCGTTTGGGGAGCAGGACTCGCTCGCGCTCGAGATCGATGCTCCGCTCGTCGGTCTCGATGAGTGGCGACGTTTCTTTCCCGCGATTCGGCTGAGCGGCAACGCTGATTTCAAAGGTCGGATCGAAGGCCCAATCGCCAATTCGACCGTGGTGATCGATGCCAGCACGGTCGATACCGGTGGCTCGGTCGTGACGGTAACCGGTGCTTTGGTCGATTTGGCCAACCTCCGATTGGATCTCGATTTGGGGCTTGATCGACTCGTACCGGAAGACATCCGGTTGTTTTGGGCCGGGTACCCGTTCGAGCAGCCGCTGAGTGGAAGTGTGAGGTTGACCGGCCCAACTCGCCGCATGGACGTGGACGCCGATCTTCGAACTCCTGCCGGTGGGCTTACAGTCGATGGGATGGTCGGAGCCACCCGGCCGCTCCGTTACAATGTTTCTGCGACCACCAGTGAGCTCGACATCGGCGAGTTGATCGGTCGGCCCGATGTGGAAGTGACGCTTTCGGGCGGCTACGTGATCGAAGGCCAGGGCACGCGCGAAGACGAGCTCGCCGCCAATGTGACGACGGCGCTGACGAACTCCAGCGTGTACCAGTGGAACTTGGAATCAGCCGAAACGAGTGGCCGGTTCGTCGGCTGGGTCTACGAGGCGGATAGCCTGGCCGCTCAGATGGTGAGCACTGAGATCCGTGGCCGCGGGGCGTTCGGGTTGTCGCGCGGCGGGATAATGGAGGCCGACGTTCGAGTCGACACCCGGCATTTCGGAGACGTGTGGCCAAGTTGGGCCCCCGTCGGTGGGCGCGCGTCAGCCACCGCCCGGATCCGCGGCACGTATGGCAGCTTTGATGTCACTAGTGAGGTCGGGGCAGGACAACTCGAGCTGGGGGTCGTAACGGCAGATTCGTTCTCGGGGCGGGTCACCCTCGAAGACGTCACCGAAGCCTTCGCTATGCGAGTCGATGGTGCGCTCGAGGACCTAAGGATCGCCGGCCTCGCGGCCGAGACGGGTGATATCGAGATCGACTATCGGGACCGACTGATGAACATCGACGGCACCCTGCTGTACCTCGATGAATCGTCGACCGGGTTCGGTGGCGTAGCCGACTTCCGAGCGTCGAGCACCGCTTTTACGCTTCGGCGGTTTGCCCACAGTTCGCCGGATGGTGCGTGGGTGATGGCCGATGACAGCCGGCTGATGATCGCCGGTGGCATGGCACGTTTCGAGGCCTTCCGGGTCACCGAGAACGGGCAGAGCGTGGAGGTGGATGGCCGCATGGCACTGACCGCCGGCACATCAGACCTCGACTTCGCCATCGAGCAGTTGCACCTGATCGAGGTCGCTCGAATGACGGGTCAGCCGAGCGGCGATTGGGAAGGCCAGCTTACCATCAACGGCAGCTTGGGCGGGACACTCGAGGCGCCGATCATCGCGATCGATGGTGACGTGTCGGCGGGGCGGATTCGAGGCTTTCGGTTCGCTCGGATCAAGGGCGATGCAGGCTACGCGGATCGCAACGCCCGGGTCGACTTCACCGTCACCACGCCTACCGAGGGTCACGACATTGTGCTAACGGGCGAGGTCCCGATCGATTTGGCGCTCGTCACCGGTGTCGATCGGATCCCCAACCGCCCGATCAACCTAAACGTGAGAGGTCGCAACACCGACATGTCCCTGCTCGG
Source organism: Gemmatimonadota bacterium (assembly GCA_039588915.1). Taxonomy (GTDB): domain Bacteria; phylum Gemmatimonadota; class Gemmatimonadetes; order JACCXV01; family JAHWKZ01; genus CAMYLR01. The sequence goes on along the minus strand of JBDGYV010000023.1, from coordinate 15,769 downwards.
TGCGTTCATTCCCGGGCTTGCCGATCTGCAAGGACCGGTCGATTTGCGAATCGACTTCAGAGGCACAACGGAAGAGCCCCGCTTTGAAGGGCTGGCCACGCTCGAGGCGGGTCGCTTTCGGGTCGCGGCTACCGGTGTCACTTATCGCGATATCGTTGGACAGGTGGCTTTCAACAACGATCGCGTCCGGATCGAGCGTCTCACCGGCACGGATGGCGCGGGCGGCACGTTCGCTGCCAGCGGCGAGATCGAGATGGAGAATCTGCAGTTGGGTGCGATCGACATCGCGCTCGATGTGCAGCAATTGCGGGTGCTCGAGCAGCGACGCCAGCAAGTCCAAGTGGGTGGATCGATCACGCTGACCGGTACAACCGCGAGCCCGCTGATAGGCGGACAAGTGGAGGTCGAAGAGGCGATCTATCGGCTCCCCGAGCAGTCCCAAAAGCAGATCATAGATCTCGATGAAGCCACGTTGTACGTGGAAATCCCGGGGATTGAGGGCACACAGCGTGCGCGTTCGCCGTCGCTGTGGACCCGTACGCGACTCGATCTCGTGGTGCGGGTCACCGACGACGCGATCTTTACCGCCAGCAACGCGCGCATCGAGATCGAGGGTGACCTGTCGCTCTTCAAGTCGTCAGGCACCGACGTGCCGACCTTCTCCGGCACGCTGACGGTATTGCGCGGGTTCTACGAGGAGTTTGCTCAGCGATTCGATATCAAGGAAGGTGAGGTCTTCTTCTTTGGCACCCCAGAGCTCAATCCTGGTCTGCACATCGTTGCCACCCGAACGGTCCAGAATGTAGAACAAGTTGGTGACGTGGAGCTGCGGATCATCGTTGGGGGGACACTCAGCAATCCGACGATCGATCTCGAATCAACGCCACCATACGACAAGTCGGAGATCATCTCGATCGCGCTCTTCGGTTCACCGAACCCAGCGACGGCATCTGAACAAAACCAACTCGAAGGTACCGTGACGCGAGTCGCCACCGGTGCGTTGGCTTCGCTTCCGCTACAGGACGCGCTGATGAGTGAGGTCGGATTGGACTCGTTCGAGATTTCGCAGCGCGAGGAGACGAGCGGCAAAACGGCAACTCTGTTCCGCATCGGGAAGTTCATCACGCCCGATGTCTACATCACCGCTGAGCAAGAGGTAGGGGGTGAGGAAGACCGCCAAGCGGTCGGGATTCGTTACCAGGTTTCGAGGATCTTCGCGCTGCAAGCAACGGCTGGGACGAGACAGAGCGCGGTGGATCTGTTCTGGGAGTTCTCTTACTGAACCGGTCGGTGGCAAGGCGGCCGAGGGGTCGCGAAGGCGGTATGATTACTAGATGAACACCTTCAAGACGTTCCTCCTAATGGCGGTTTTGACCGTTGCGCTGGTGTTTCTCGGCGGGTTTGTCGGTGGTCAAACCGGCGCGCTCATCGCCCTGATTCTGGCGGGGGGCATGAACTTCGTTTCGTACTTCTTCTCCGATCGCATCGTGCTGAAGATGTATCGCGCGCGCGAGGTGGAACGTGAGGAGGCGCCCGAGTTATACGATATCGTCGAGCACCTCTCGCGGCGCGCGGGACTGCCAATGCCACGGGTGGCGATCCTGCCCCAGGATCAACCGAACGCATTCGCGACCGGCCGCAACCCAGAGCATGCGGTCGTCGCCGCCACTCAGGGCATCCTCAAGATCCTCGACCGCGATGAGCTCGAGGGTGTCATGGCTCACGAGCTGGCTCATGTAAAGCACCGCGACATCCTGATATCGAGCGTAGCCGCGACACTGGCGGGTGCGATCATGTACGTATCACGGTTCGGGCTGTTCTTTGGCGGCAATCGCAACCGCGGCGGTGGCGGCATTTTGACATTGGTGGTTGTATTGCTGGCGCCGATCGCGGCGATGTTCGTCAAATCAGCGATCAGCCGCTCGCGCGAGTTTGCCGCCGATCAAGGTGGTGCCGAAATCAGCGGCAAGCCACGCGCTCTGGCATCGGCACTCAGAAAGCTCGAAGCGGTGTCAAAGCAAGTACCGATGGAGGGAAATCCGGCTACGTCTCACATGTTCATCGTGCATCCGTTCCGCGGAGGCGGCGCGCTGCTCCGTCTGTTCAGCACGCATCCAGCCACGGATGCGCGAGTGGAGAGGCTGATGGGGATGCGAGGGTTCGGCTAACCGGAACACTGTTCTGCGCGTCTCACTGATCGTCAATCCCGTTTCCGGTGGTGGCGCAAGCCATAAGGCAGCCGAGCGCGCCCGAGCCCGATTCGAGGCCCGCGGCGACGTGGTTTGGCAGCTGGTCACCGTTCCCGACCAAAGCGCGGCGGAGCTCGCCGCTGAGGCGGCGTCCAAAGGCGCCGACCTGATCGTCGTCATCGGTGGTGATGGGACCGTCGCAGAAGTGGCCGCGGGGCTGATGGCCGGTTCACGGCGCATCCCGCTGGCGGTCGTCCCGCGCGGGACGGCCAACGTTTTGGCGCTCAACTTGGGGATCCCGCGCGATATCGACGGCGCTATCTCGACCGCGCGGGACGGCACCGCCGTGCCGATCGACGCCGGCAGACTGAATGGGCAGGTGTACCTGGTGGCGGCAGGTACCGGCTCCCACGCCGAGATGGTGGCCGCGGCCGATCGCCGTTGGAAGAGCAAGTGGGGCGTGCTCGGTTATCCGTTGGCATGGTTGAGAAAGAGCCGCGGATCGCTGGATCCGGTGAGCTACACGATCAGCATAGACGGTGTGACGCATGATATCGAGGCGACGATGATCCAGGTCATGAACTGTGGAGCGGTGTTCTGGCGGGGTTGGGAGTTCGCGCCCGGAATCTCGCCGGTCGACGGCTTTCTCGACGTCGTTGTCTATCGCGCCAGGACGCTGGCTGAGTACTTGACCGCCGCCACGTACTTGCTGCGCGGGACACCCACTGAGACCGATCTGGTCGAGCATTGGCGCGGCAAACAGATACAGATCGACGCTGACCCAGAGGTCCGGTTACAGCGCGACGGGGAGGTGGCGGGCACGTCACCGGCGACGATCGATGTCGAGCCACGCGCGGTGCCGATCGTCATGCCGAGGAGTGGACCGTGGACCGGATGAATCTGCCTGTGACCATGGTGCTGCTCTTGATTGGCTGGGCTGCCGGAACAGCGTTCTTTCCGCTCGGCGGCATGATCCACTTTCTGTTGATCGTGGTGTTCATCGTTTTCATCATCGATCGCGTGGGACGGTTACCTTAACCGGGACGCGTCCCGAAGTGGGTGCTAAATTCCGTCGGCTATGGCCGATACCCTTCGCATTCGCGGCGCTCGCGAGCACAATCTCAAAGACCTCGATCTCGAACTCCCTCGCAACCAGCTGGTCGTGATTACCGGGTTGTCGGGCTCGGGCAAATCGAGTCTCGCGTTTGATACGATTTACGCCGAGGGTCAGCGTCGCTACGTCGAGTCGCTCTCAGCGTATGCGCGGCAATTCCTGGGCGTCATGGAGAAGCCGGATGTCGACACGATCGAGGGGTTATCACCAGCGATCGCCATCGAACAGAAGGCCGGCGTGCGGAATCCGCGCTCCACGGTCGGCACCGTCACCGAGATCTACGATTACCTCCGACTTCTCTACGCTCGTCTCGGAACCCCGCATTGCTATCGCTGTGACCGGCCGGTAGCCCGACAGTCCGCCAGCCAGATCGTCGACGCAATCCTGAGTGGGCCAAAGGGGAGTCGCATCCAGATCCTGGCCCCGCTCGTCCGCGGGCGGAAGGGGCAATACAAGGAGGTCTTCGCCGAAGCGCGACGTGAAGGGTTCGTAAGGGTGCGCGTCGATGGCACGGTACACGATCTCGATGCTGTTCCCAGCCTCAAGAAAAACAAGAAGCATGACATCGAGGTCGTCGTCGACCGACTAAAGGTCAATCCGCAGTACCGACGTCGTCTCGCTGACTCGATCGAGACCGCGCTCGAGGTCGGCGGTGGTCTGGTCTCGGTCGTGTTCGCGGGCGGCAAGTCAGAGGTCGACGAGAGGCTGTTCAGCCGTGACCTGGCCTGTGTTCACTGCGGCATCTCGTACGAAGAACTGGAGCCCCGGATGTTCTCGTTCAACAGTCCATACGGGGCTTGCGAGGCGTGCAGCGGGTTGGGAACGCGGATGGAAGTCGACCCCGAGCTCGTCCTGCTGGACGGCCGGGTCTCGATCCTCGAGGGTGTGGTGCGGCCGTGGGGCGAGCCCAAGGGGCAGTTGGCCAAGACCGTGTTGCCCTCACTGGCACAGACGTTTCACTTCGATCTCAACACGCCGTGGGGCGAGTTGCCGGAGTCGATCCGGCGGATCCTGCTGTACGGCGCCGGCGAGCAGGAGCTCGCATTCCATTACCGGACCCACGCTCACGCTGGGACCTACACCGGAACCTGGGAGGGGATCGTCGGCCAGCTACAGCGCCGGTACGAGGAGACCAGCTCGGATTCGGTGCGACGCCAGATCGAAGCCTACATGGCGGTGCTGCCATGCCACTTTTGCAACGGCAAGCGGCTCAAACCGCAGGCGCTGGCCGTGAAGCTCGGCGGCCACAGTGTCGGCGAGATCGTCGAGCTGCCGATCTACGTGGCGAGCGAGTTCTTCGAGCAGCTCGCGTTGGCGCCGCGCGAACGCGAGATCGGGGACCAGATCCTCAAAGAGATCCGGGACCGATTGTCGTTTCTGGTGGCGGTCGGGCTCGACTACCTGACTCTCGAGCGGTCGGCCGGAACCCTGGCCGGCGGCGAGGCTCAGCGGATTCGGCTCGCGACTCAGATCGGCAGCCGGCTCGTCGGCGTGCTGTACGTTCTCGACGAGCCATCGATCGGCCTCCACCAACGCGACAACGGTCGGTTGCTCGAAACCCTGAAGCGGCTCCGCGATCTCGGGAACACGGTGTTGGTCGTCGAGCACGACGAGGAGACGATCCGCTCCGCCGACCACGTTGTCGATCTCGGGCCCGGAGCGGGCCGGGCCGGTGGGCAGCTTGTAGCCCAGGGATCGCCGGCCGATGTCGAGGTCGCGCGCGACTCGATCACCGGCGCTTACCTGCGCGGCGAGCGCGAGATCCCGGTGCCCGATACACGACGGACCGGAAACGGTGAGGCGCTGACCGTAGTCGGTGCCCGCCAACACAATTTGCAGGATCTGACGGTCACCTTTCCGCTCGGTGTTTTCACTTGTGTGACCGGCGTGTCGGGGTCCGGCAAGTCGTCGCTCGTGCACGACGTCCTCTACGGTGCGCTGGGTCACAAGCTGAATCGTTCAAAACGTCGCTTGGGAGCCTTCGATCGGTTGCAGGGAATCGAGCATCTCGACAAGGTCATCGCGATCGACCAATCCCCGATCGGCCGTACCCCGCGTTCGAACCCGGCGACCTACACTGGCTTGTTCACGCCGATCCGCGAGGTGTTTGCCGAGCTTCCGGAGTCGAAGATGCGCGGCTACACTCAGGGTCGGTTCTCGTTCAACGTGGCTGGAGGACGATGCGAGGCGTGCAGCGGCGATGGTCTACTCAAGATCGAGATGCACTTTCTGCCCGACGTGTACGTGCCGTGTGAGGAGTGTCGTGGCAAGCGGTACAACCGTGAAACGCTTGAGATCTACTACAAGGGAAAGACGATTTCCGACGTGCTCGATATGACCGTCGACGAAGCACTCGAGTTTTTCCGCCGCTTGCCCAAGATCCGACGCAAGCTCGATACGTTGCACGACGTAGGACTGGGGTACATCACGCTCGGGCAGTCCGCGACGACGTTGTCCGGCGGCGAGGCGCAACGGGTCAAGCTCTCATCCGAACTAGCCAAGGTGGCCACCGGGAACACGTTCTACATTCTGGATGAGCCGACCACCGGGCTCCACTTCGAAGACGTGCGCATGCTGCTGGACGTGTTGCATCGATTGGTCGATCGCGGTAACACGGTGATCGTCATCGAGCACAACCTCGACGTCATCAAGACCGCCGATCATGTGATCGATTTGGGGCCCGATGGCGGAAATCGCGGCGGCACGATCGTGGCGACCGGGACGCCAGAAGAGGTAGCGCAGGTCGATCGGTCGTACACCGGCGTGTACCTCAAGCAAATGTTGGCGCGAAGCACCGCGCAGGTGGCGTAGGATTGTGACGGATTTGTAATGGTGAGATCCCGCCACTGCAACGCGAACCCGATTCTCGCGTGAGCGTTTTCGACATCATCGGGCCGCGGATGGTCGGGCCGTCATCGAGCCACACCGCCGGCGCGCTCAGGCTCGGGCTGCTTGCCCGGGCGCTATTGGGCCGCACGCCGGAGCGCGCGACGATTGGCTTGCACGGGTCGTTTTCGACGACGTACCAGGGGCACGGAACGGACCGCGCGGTAGTCGCCGGGTTGCTCGGGATGGCGCCCGACGATCCGGGGATCCCCGACAGCCTGGCGGTGGCCGACCGCAAAGGACTCGATGTGGTCTTCGAACCGATCGATCTGGGGGTCGCGGCGCACCCCAACACGCTGCGGTTCGATGTCGCGGCGGGCGAAGAGAGCGTTTCGCTGGTGGGCGCGTCGGTCGGTGGCGGTGCGGTCGAGGTCAGCCACGTGAACGATCGCGCGGTCGATTTGAGCGGCCGCTTTGACACACTATTGATTCAGGCCCGCGACGTTCCGGGCACCACGGCCACGATCACTCAGCGCTTGGCCGCATCCGGCATCAACATCGCGTTCCTCGAAGTAGCGCGGGAGAAGCGCGGCCGCGAGGCAACGATGATCATCCAGACCGACCACGCTATTCCGGACTCGGTCGTGGATGAGATCGAAGACTATGAGTGGGTGATCTCAACGCGACGATTGAGCAAGGTGACCGACTGAAATGTTGACCAGCATCGCCGAAATCATCGATCACACACGGGCCAATGGGGTCCCGATCTGGCGGGTTGTGCTGACCGAAGAAATCGAAGACACCGAACAGCCAGAAGCCGCGATCCTCGAGCGGTTGGGTGAGCGGCTGGCGACGATGCGATCCGCGGTCGAGCGCGGGTTGTCGTCGGATGCGCCCTCGGTGAGCGGCCTCTTGGGCGGTGGCGCACGCGCCTTCGAGACTTGGCGTCAGTCGGAGACGAGCGTCGCCGGACCGTTTGTTGGCGGGGTGATCGCTCGCGCCCAGGCGACGATGGAGGTCAACGCCCGGATGGGCACGATCGTGGCGACGCCAACTGCCGGCTCATCGGGCATCCTGCCGGCGGTCTTGTTCACCGCCGCCGACGAGCTGGGCTTCAGCGAGGATGAACTCGTTCGCGGACTGCTGACCGCCGCCGGCGTGGGCCAGGTGATCGTCGCCCGTGCGAGCGTATCGGGGGCCGCCGGCGGGTGTCAGGCCGAAACCGGCAGCGCAACGGCGATGGCGGCGGCCGCGCTGACGGAGCTCCGTGGTGGCGATCCCGAGAGCGTCGGCCACGCGGTAGCGTTCACGCTGCAAGGCATGCTGGGGCTGGTTTGCGACCCGGTCGCAGGGCTGGTCGAAGTGCCGTGTTTGACCCGCAACGTCTCGGGCGCGGTTCAGGCGGTCACCGGCTCCGAGTTGGCGCTGGCCGGTCTCCACTTTCCGATCCCGGCCGACGAGGTGATCGATGTCATGGCCGAGATCGGCGAGCAGCTCGACGAGAAGTACCGCGAGACCGCGAGGGGTGGCTTGGCGGCTACGCCGACCGGCCAGCGACTGGCGAAATCGGTGCGGTGGGAGGGGCCCGGCTTCGAGAATACCAACGCTGCGCGGGCCCGCGATCTGGCGCGCGAGGCGGGGATTACTTCCGATGGCTGACCGGCGGATCCTGATTCTGGCCGAGGGACGGTTCAACGTATTCAGCGCCAAGACCGCCACCTGCGTGATCCGGTACGCCGCCGACGAAGTTGTAGCAGTCCTGGACAGCGTGACCGCGGGTCAGACGACCAACCAGGTACTGGGCTTTGGCCCGCCGATCCCGATCGTCGCCACGCTCGAGGAGGGTTTGGCGCTGGGCCCCGACACGCTGCTGATCGGCGTCGCACCGCGCGGCGGGCTACTGCCCGACGAATGGCAGACCCTGATCGCGGAGGCGCTCGAAGCGGGTCTAACGGTGGCCAGCGGCCTCCACACGTTCTTGGGCGACGACCCCGACCTGGTGGCGATCGCCGCTCGCTCGGGCGGTCAGATCGTCGACCTGCGCAGCGTTCCGGATGACCTGCCGGTCGCCTCGTGCCGCGCCGATCAGGTCGACGCGACAGTGGTGTTGACGGTTGGCACCGATTGTAATGTGGGTAAAATGACCGCCGCCATGGAGCTCACGCTGGCGGCGCGCCGGATGGGTCATCGCGCGGTCTTTGTGCCGACTGGCCAGACCGGTCTGTTCCTGGACGGACGCGGGTTGGCGATCGATCGCGTGATCGCCGACTTCATCGCCGGAGCGGCCGAGATGATGGTGCTCGACAACGCCCCCGGAAACGACTTCGTCTTCGTCGAGGGGCAGGGCTCGCTCCTCCACCCCGGCTACAGCGGGGTGACTTTGGGGCTCCTGCACGGCAGCATGCCGGACGCCCAGGTGCTGGTTCACTCGCCGACCCGAAAGCTGTCGCTGGAAGACGAGATCGAGATCAAGCCCGTCGCGGAGTGGATCGAGCTCCACGAACGGATGGCTGCATACCTCAAACCGGCGCCGGTGGCGGGCATCGCGATAAACGGGTGGGACCTGAACGAAAGCGAGGCCCTTGCTTGGGCTGAGCGGATCGAAGCCGAGGCCGGCCGGCCAGCCGTCGACCCGGTCAAGTTTGGTGCCGAGCCGTTGATCGAAGCGATCATAGCCGGCCAGCCAGTGACGGCTGCAGAGAGGCGGTAACGATGGCGATCCAGGCCGAGACCAAGCTCCTCGAGCTGACCACCACCCACCCGTTCCGGATCGCGCGATCGGTTCACAGTCATTACGAGCACTGGCTCGTCCGGCTCGAGCACGACGGCGACGTCGGGTGGGGCGAGGCGGCGTCGAACGAGCGGTACGATGAGACCGCCGAGACGGTGGCCCGCGCGTTGGACCAGATCGTGCCGCTGCTGGGCGACGATCCGTACGCCATCCACACCATCGAAGCCCGCATTGCCGATCATCTCGAAGCCAACCCGAGCGCCAAGACGGCAGTGTCGATGGCGCTCCACGATCTTGTCGCGCGACGCCACGGGCTACCGCTCTATCGTTGGTTCGGTCTCGACTTGGCTGCGATCCCGCCGACCTCGTTTACGATCGGCATCGACGAGCCCGAGGTGATGTGCCAGAAGGTCGCCGACGCCGAGCGGTACTCGATCCTAAAGATCAAGATGGGTTTCGAGGGTGACATCGAGGTGCTCGAGATGCTCCGCCGGACGACCGACAAGCCGATCCGGGTCGATGCCAACGAGGGGTGGACCCGACGCGAAGCTCTGGACCGGTTGCCGGCGCTGGAGGAGCTAGGGGTCGAGCTGCTCGAGCAGCCGCTCGAGTCGAGTGACCTGGAAGGGTTGGCGGCCGTCGCCAAGGCTACCGAGCTGCCGGTGGCGGCGGACGAATCGTGCATGACGAGCGCTGATCTGAGGCCGCTGATCGGCGTCGTCGACGTGATCAACGTCAAGACCGCCAAGTGCGGCTCGCTGGCGGAGGCGCGGCGCACGATGGAGGCCGCGAAAGCGCTCGGGTTTGAGGTCTTTCTCGGGTGCATGGTCGAGTCGTCTCTGGGGATCGCCGGCGCCGCTCATCTGGCCCCGCTGGCCGATTACGTCGACCTGGACGGTCACCTGCTCCTCGCCGATGACCCATTCGAGGGTCTGAGGTTTGAGGGCGGCCGCGTTTTGCCAGCCCCCGAAGCGCTTGGCCTCGGGGTCAAGCCGGTGTCGCAGGCGACGCTCTAGCTTGCCCCAAGGCGAGTCCGTGGGAGCACGCCGGCCATGACGAAACAAAGCCGTCTTGCCAGGCGAGGGTCGCGGCACGCAGTTTGCGCCTCAAGATGCCAGGGCAAACGGACGCAAACGGGTCTTTCGGTACCGAAGCGTCTGGAAAATAAGGACTTAGAAGGAAACCGCGAGGTCTTTTCGGAGTTCTGAAAGGACCCGCAACCTCTCAGATTTCTGAATTTCGAGTCAGAATTCTGAGACAGCGCCGGAGTGTCTCCGGCTCGACGCATCTTGGGAATGGCCGCCGGGAGGCGGCAACCGATGAACCGATATGCAATCAGAAACCACGCAAACAGCGAGGAGGTGGCCCTCAGCTACGACACGCTATTCGTGAGTTTCAGACGGATTTTTCCTGTGGTAACAATCCTTCACGGAGGAGAACAACCAGCATGAGTTTCCTAGACAAGTTTTGGCGGCTGTCGGTCGTCGCGTTGGTGGCAGCGGTGCCGTTTGTGGCCGCCTGTTCCGACGACGACGGCGCAGCGCCGCCGACGCAAGACCCGCCACCGGTCACGGGCACGATTAGTGGCTCGGTGACGAATGGCGCAGACCAGAGCGCGATCATAGGCGCCCTGGTGGGGACGTCGCCGGCGACCGCTACGGCGCTCTCCGATGCGGCGGGCAACTTTGTGATTACGAACGTGCCGATCGGGTCGTACGCGGTCACCGCGACAGCGAGCGGGTTCGCCTCGGCATCGGTGAGCGTAACGCTTTCGAGCACCGCTCCGACGGCGACGGCGACCCTCGTGCTGGCGCCTCAGGTGGGGCCGCCGGATCCGACGATGGGCGACCTGAACGTGTTGGTGACGAACCGTAACGGCGAGCCACAGTCGAGTGCCGACGTTTCGGTGGAGGGCACGGCGTCGGCGTCGGCGACGACAGACGCCAACGGTTTTGCGCTCTTCACGGATCTCGCAGAGGGCGCGTACACCGTAACGGCGACGAAGACGATCTCCGGGATCGACTTCCGTGCGTCGGGTGGTACGAACATCGCCGGCGGCGAGACGTCGTTCTTGCAGCTGACGCTGGTGCGTGACTTCGGTCAGAGCGTGTTCCCGAACATCGACGGTGAGGCGGTGACGCTGGACGACAGCGCCGACATCTTCTTTGTTCCGGTTCCGGGTAATGACAGCGATCCTTTGATCGACTGCAACATTATCCGCAGCCAGCACATGTTCATCGCCGAGGTTGAGGATGCTTCTGGCCACGCGGTATCGGGTGTGAAGGTCCAGTGGGACCTGAACATCTCGTCGCAACAGACCCCGGCGATCAACACCGGTTCGATCGTGGACTCGGACGATCCGGATCTGGATCCGGGGACGGCGCGTTCGGGCTTGAGCCCGGCGTTCAACGTGGACACGCGCAAGGCGGTGACGTTCACGAACGACAACGACCAGACGATCGCGTTCAACAACACGAACGTGGTAGTGGGTGCGGGTCAGACGTGGATCATCATCACCTCGCCGGTTGAGGGTATCACGGACGTGATCGCGGCGACGCCGGACATTCCGGCCAGCGATCCGGAGTGTGCGAACAACTCTCCGGATGCGTGTGACAAAGAGATCGCGATCAAGCGCTGGGTCAACTGGGACACGAGCGTCGCCTTGATCGTGTGGGATCCTGCCACCAGTGATGGCGATCCGAACGGTACCGGCAGCGACGCGGTGTTCACCTCCGTCTCGGACGGCGCGACGATCACCAACGTCCTGGCACGGTCGGAGCCGGCATGTGTCGACGTCCTGCCAGACGCCGGCGTCCAGTGCGAGCTCCTGGGCAACCGCGACAACTGGTACATGGAAGTCACACCGTTGCGTTTGGACTCGCCGTTCGCGGCGTTTAACAACGGTTTCGTGAAGTTCCAGGTCATCGACGACGTTCCCGACATCGAGTTGGGCCAAGATGGGCTTCCGTTCGTGGAGAACGGCGCCGACGGTGGCACGCCGACGACAGAGGAAGACGACTCCTCGATCGTGGACGACCTGTTTACGGGTGAGTGGGACTTCTGCAACGACGGCGGTTCGGGCATCTGCACGGATCCCGACCTAATCGGTTGGAATATCGTCGCGACCCGTCTCGCCGTTTCTGACGCTGCTGATTTCTACTGCGTGGACATCGGCAACCCGGCGGGCGTTTTGGGCCCCGACGGTATCTGCGATCCGGGCAACAGCGCTTCACCGGACACGTTCAGCACCGCGTATCAGCAGTTGCTGGACGGGAACGCGGACGACGAGAACTCGTTCACGGTGACGTGGTGTGACGAGTTTGATGAGGAGTGCACGACCCTCGACTTCATGAAGGAGTGGGTCGCGAGCCGCGTTGAGATCATCAAGAACATCCCGGGTCAGACGATCGAGACGGTGGACGGCAAGGACGTGAAGCACCACACGGTGCAGATCGGCCAGTCGTTCAGCTATACGATCACGGTGATCAACGACGGTGACTTCCAGTCGCCATTCGTCCGGATCACCGACACCCTGCCGCGCTTCGGCGTCCAGTTCTCGATGCCGGATGTTCCGGGCAACCGTAACGGCGGACAGGCGTTCGCGTACGTGACGGATCGCCCGACCTTCGATCCGGTCGCTGTGATCTACGCGATCGACGACGACGACGACGCCCCAGGCGTTGGAATCGACCGGTGCATCCGCGGTGACGACGGCAGTTTGGTTGGCAACGCGTATGTGGAGCCGGCACTGTGCACCGGTGTCGGTACGACGGATGTAGGCACGGTCGCCTCAGCTCGTACGCTGGCGGAGGGTGAATCGTCGGACGGCCACCAGGTCGTCTGGATCCAGTGGTTCGACGAGGAGATTCTGGGTCGTCAGCAGCCGGGTGGCGGGATCCAGACCGAAGACACGGTCGAGGTAACGCTGATAGCGGACGAGTCGCTGGTGGACATCGATCCGGCGGACCCGAACGTGAACGGCTACGGCGGTCAGTTGCCTGATGAGTGGTGCAACATCGCCACGGTGACCGACGGTGACGGTAACCGCAACGGTCCTGGTCAGGACGTTGGCGGTGTTCCGCATGCGCCCAATTTGCCTCTGACGACGGAGTCGCTGGATGCCGACACGTTGTGCCACGAGGTCGTGGAAGCGTTGCTGGACGTCCGCAAGACGACCGTGGACGCGGTCCTCGGCGCGGGCGCCTTGGCGACGTGGACGGTTGAGGTCGAGAACAACGGCAGCGCGACCCTGTTGAACACGGTCGTTCATTGGCGGCGCTATACTGGAGCCAACGAGCCGCTTCTTCACGGTCGACCTTAACGGTCTGGCTCCAACCAGCGGTTTCGTGGACGCGTACACGGTGGAGATCACTACGCCAGGCACGGTTGGCGTGTGGTGTAACCGTGTGACGGCCTTGGGCACGACGCCTGCGGGCACGCTGTCAGCGCAGGACATCGCCTGCGTGACTACGGTGGGCGGGACCGAGTTTGACTTCCGCAACTCGGACGGCTTGCTAGTGGCTGGGGCGTTCACGGATACCGAGCTCTTCACGCTGGGTGACGAAATCGCCTTCAGGATCGAGGTCGGAAACGGCGGCTTCGCGGCTACCGGAGTGTCGGTAGAGATCGAAGTGGCTCCGAACACGGGCGCGCTCACGTGCCTCGATGTTCCGGCCATGATTCTCGGCGTGCCGAACCCGTCCGACCTGACCCCTAACGATCCAAACACCGTTGAGCCCTGTGCGGCAAGCTTCACGTGGGACATCGGCAGTATGGCTAGTGGGGCCACTACCAGTTTGATCTTCACTACCAGGGCGGACGCCACGCAGAACGACGTCGGTGTCCGGGCCAGCCTGACCACCGATCAGCTGGTAGGCACGATCGTCAACGAGGAGCCGACGACGGTCAACTAGACCGTCATCAACGCCCTCGGGGCGCTTGGGAGACGGGGGAGCGGCCTTGCCGCTCCCCCGATTTCCCTTAAGCTTTAGCTCTTCGAACTGACGATCTAGCGGAGGTCTGACTAATATGAGAAAGCTCTTGACGGCCGTTGCCCTGGTAGCGCTGACCGCGGTCGGCGCCGATCTCGGGTATGGCCAAACGATGCACCGAAGCTGGGAGCTCACCGGCTACGGCGGGATCCGCATCTACGACAAGGACGTCCTCTTCATGGACTCTGGTTTCGTGGCGGGGGGCAAGCTGGCTTGGTTCCCGCACCCGAACATCGGTGTCGAAGGGACGATCAGCTTCTCGGGTGCGGATACCAACTTTGAAGAAGCACCGAGCAGCTTGGACAGCTCGGACGCGGCCTCTAGCATCGACGTGACCGAGGTGCGCATCGACGCTGTCTATCAGTTCCTGTACGACATGGAACAAACCGTGGTCCCGTACTTGTCTGCGGGTGTCGGACAGTTCGTCTTCGATTCTGACGACGCGGTTTTCGACGAACCACAGCTGACGATCAACTGGGGCGGCGGACTCAAGTTTTTCTTTAATGAGCGGGTAGCGTTCCGCATCGACGTGCGTGACAACGTGGCCGACATGGAGCTCCCGTTCGCGGCGTCGGAGGGCGCACCTCCGTCCTCGAACACCAAGACGTTCCAGGCCAACAACCCTGAGTTCACCGGCGGCCTCACGGTTGGCTTCGGTGGCTCGGACGAGGGTTTCGGTCGCAAAGATACCGACTTTGACGGTGTTCCGGACAAGGAAGATCTCTGCCCGAACACGCAACGTGGCGTGATCGTGGACGAGACCGGCTGTCCGATCGACTCCGACGGTGACGGCGTGCCCGACGGACTGGACTCCTGCCCGAACACACCGGCGGGTGCCACTGTCGACGAGCGGGGCTGCCCCCTCGATTCAGACGGTGATGGCGTCTACGATGGCCTCGACCGTTGCCCGAACACGCCAGCCGGCGTGCAGGTTGACGAGACGGGTTGTCCGATCGAAGTGGAGGAACCCCAGCAAACATGTCTGGGGTCGCAGGACTGGTACTCTGGCGACTCGACCATCACATACGATGGCCGGAGCTGGGTGAAGTTCGGCGCTACGCAGACCGCGTCCATGGACATCCTCAACCAGGTTGGGGAGTACGAGGGCGTGCCGATCTACGTGGGCAACCGCGCGAATCGACCGTACCGCGAGGTATGGCTGCCGCTGTGTGACGCCGATGACACGTACCAGCCGTATCGGCGGGTGAGCGAAGTTCGTGGCACCACCGGTTTCATTCGGGAAGCGAACTAGCCGCCAGGTCGATCTCCGCTAACGGCTGAATCACTGCGAGGGGCCCTCACGACACCCTGTGAGGGCCCTTTGCATCTCGAACCGCTGGGAACAGATTGTGAGGCCCTAGCGTAACAGAAGACAGGACTTTGTTGGAAAGGAAGTCAACTGACGAGCAATGAAAAGAATCGCCTGCCCCATCCAGACGATTTTGGCGCTGGCCGGATTGCTTCTGGCCGCGCCCTCCGCAGGTGCTCAGTCACTCTTCACGCTTGGCGAGACCGCGTACCTCGACTTCGCCGGGACGTTGCCCGGGGCCAGTTACTACGCACCCGGCGACGATGAGACGTACCTACAGGTGTCGATTGGAAGCCGCCGGCTCCGCGTCCTGCGGGGCAATGAGGTTCTCCACGAGTTCCCGGTGGCGGTCGGCAAGAGCGCCTACCTCAGGCACCGTAACACCGAGAGTGGCGGCTGGTTGTTCGAGACTCCGGTCGGCGTGTTTTCGATCGGCCGTAAGGAGGTCGATCCCGTCTGGTATGCGCCGGACTGGCATTTCGTGGAGAAAGGCCGCGCCGTTCCGGCCCCCGACAGCCCCAAGCGGTACTTCCCCGGGGAGATGGGGGAGTATGCGCTGTATCTGGGCGACGGGTTAGCGATCCACGGCACCCGACATCAGTCGTCGGT